>DHWW01000180.1 GCA_002413385.1 Granulicella sp. UBA5172 | reverse complement strand
GGGAGGGGGGGGGGCACCCCACGCCGTCCGCGCAGGACGACCTATAGCCGCTTCAGGAAGGCCCTTGCCAGCTCCAGCTCCGGGAACAGCCGCTCCTCCGCCTGGAACTCCCGCGAGTGGACGCACCGCCGCCCCGCCCGCACCCGTACCGGATGCTTCAGGTGCAGCATCTCGTGGTACAGCAGGTATTCGATCGCATACCGCGGCGTTCCCGGCCGGTCGAACACGCGGCTCACCACAATCGTGTTGTGCGCCGCGTCATAGTGTCCCAGCATCCGCTTCGCCACATGCGCGCTCCACGTCAACGTAGGCCGCCCCAGCAGCCCATAGAAGAACCGCCGGTTGACCGCCTCGAAGACTTCTTCGAGATCGTAAAGATGCCCCTGCGGCGAGGTCAGCACCTTACGCCCTCGGGTCTGCCGGATCCGCTCCGCCTGCTTGGAAACGGCCTCCGACTGCGTATATCGCCGATAACGGTCCGAGAACACCGGTGCCACCGGCTTGCGGTACAGCTTGGCTAACAGGATGTGTGCAATCGCCCGGTGAATTGTCTCGGGAGCATGTTCCAGCAGGTCGGAGAGCCGAACCATCAGCTTCCCATCACGCAGTCGGATGGTCGTATTCAGGCTGGTAAATCGCCTGAACTTGACCTCCAGCGCAGGTATAGGAGCTCTCGGTCGAAGGGCACGATACTCCTCCTCGAAGATCGAGAGTACGGAATCGGAAACAGCTGGCAGAGTTGAGCGCGGCACGCACCGTCAGCCTACCACGCACAACGCGGATGATTTCTCCACAGCTATTTCATGTGTTCGAGCGCAATCAGACGATGCTTCGCCTCAAACTCCTGATCGGGAAACTTGCCGCCCGACAGAGCCAGAAACGCTCGATACGCCTTCGCAGCCTCTTTGCTCTGGTGCAGCGTGTCCAGCGCTGTAGCCTGCAGGAATAACGATGTCGGCGAGTTGGGCAACACCGTCGCGCGAGCCTCCAGTGCCTGCAGGCAGGTCTTCGGATCATGGTTCTTCGAGGCTGCAAACGCCAGGTGTCCTGCTGTCTCGCCCCAGGCATTGTCATCGTGGAACTCAGCCCGCAGCGCCACAGCCTTCACCAGCGTTGCCTCAGCCTCAGCATCACGGCCCTGCTTCACCTGTGCACTGCCCAGCGCGTCCAGCAGCACCGGATCGTTCGGCCTTGCCGTCAACAGCCCTGTGTAGAGCGCCTCAGCGGCAGCACTGTCCCCATTCATGTAGTCCAGCCGCGCCAACAACCGTGTTGTATCCGGATCAGCGGCGATCTTGGGGTCAGCAGCGCGCAACTGCTCCAGCAGCGGAATCGCCTCCGACTCTTTGCCCTCAGCCGCGTACAGCGACGTCGCCTGTGCCACCAGACGAACATCGTTGGGATGATCCTTCAGCGCTCCAGCGAGCACTGCATCTGCATCCGCAAGCTTGCCTTGCTGTTGCAGAACATGCGCCAGACCAGCGGATGCGTCAACGTCATCCGGCAGCAGTGTCAGCGCCCGTCGATACGCAGCTTCCGCATCGGCAGCATCGCCCGAGCGCTCGGCCAGTTCCGCTCCTGTCAGCACGTCATCCGGAGTCTCCGGGCTCAGCTTCAGTGCCGCGAGCAACTCCTCGCGGGCAAACTCCGGATGCTGACTCTCATCCAGGTGCGCGAGCGCCCTGTACGCACGTGCGCGCAAGGTAGGAGCAGCGCTGGATGAGTTCGCAACTTCCAGCAGCTCACCATGCGCAGCATCCGTCCGTCCGGCTCTGGCATCCAGCAGACCGAGCGCAATCTTCGGCTCAGCGAACCCTGGAATCGCAGCAGCGGAAGCCTTATAGGCCTCGGCCGCAGCGTCCTCTTCGCCGTTGCGTTCCTCGGCAAATCCAAGGTCGTACAAAATGCGACCATCCTTTGGATTCGCAGCAGCCAGAGCCTTCAGTGTGGTCTCTGCACCTTTGTAGTCCTGCTTCTCCAGGGAGCTTTCGGCCTCGTGAATCTGCTTTGTCAACGCATCTTCACGCGAGTGGTCGTCGACGCTCCGGGTTCCCGCAGGAAGCTGCGCAACTGCCGAGCTGACGATCAACGCAAGCAGTGCAGGGAAGACGATCTTCTGGCTCATCACGCTACCTCACGCTTGCGTTGCTGTCCACCGTCCAGCACCCTCCCAAGCCATTGGCCCGTGTACGATTCCTTCACCTTGGCAATCTCCTCCGGCGTTCCCGTTGCCACGATCTGGCCTCCGCCCGATCCACCTTCCGGACCCATATCGATCACCCAATCCGCACACTTGATCACATCGAGATTGTGTTCGATCACCAGCAACGATCCGCCTCCGTCGATCAACTTATGGAACGCAGCCAGCAACTTCGCCACATCCTCAAAGTGCAATCCAGTGGTTGGCTCATCGAGGATATAGAGAACCCTGCTCGCCGCCCGCCTCGCCTCGCCGCGCACGCCCCCCGCGCCACCGGATGCCCCAGCGCGCGCCGACCCAAGATGCTGCGCCAGCTTCACGCGCTGCGCCTCGCCGCCGCTCAGCGTCGTCGCACTCTGTCCGAGGCGCACATACCCCAATCCAACCTCATCCAGCACCGCAAGCTTATCGACGATCTTCGGATGACCTGCGAAATAAACCAGCGCTTCACGCACTGTCATACCGAGAACTTCGTGGATGTTCTTGCCCTTGTACTTCACCTCAAGAATGGACGTTTTGTAACGCGTTCCGTTGCATTCCTCGCAAGGCAGTTCCACGTCCGCGAGAAACTGCATCTCGACCGTAACTGTTCCATCGCCTTCGCACACATCGCAACGTCCACCAGGAACGTTGAACGAGAACGATCCAGCTGTGAGGCTCTTCCGTCGAGCGTCAGGTTGCGCAGCAAACAGTTCCCGAATAGCATCGAACGCCTTGATGTACGTAACCGGATTTGATCGTGGTGTTCGACCGATCGGCGATTGGTCCACCAGCACCACATCGTTCAGATACTGCGATCCCGAGAACTCACGATACAGATTCGCTGTCTCTCGCTCTCCACCTTCAGCCTGCCCAAGTGCCTGCATCAGCGCTCGATACAACACCTGATGCACCATCGTCGACTTACCCGATCCCGATACGCCCGTCACGCAGCACAGCAGCCCCAGCGGAATTTCCACATCCACACCGCGCAGATTGTGAATCCGCGCTCCGCGAAGCACGAGCTTCTCGCGCCCTGGCTCAAGTCGATGCTTCGGGACCGCAATGCTCGCCCGTCCACTCAGGTACCGTCCTGTCAGCGATGCGGGATTATCCCTAACCTCTTCAACCGTACCCTCCGCCAGCAGGTGTCCGCCCAACTCACCCGCGCCCGGCCCGAGGTCCAGCAGATGATCCGCCGCGCGAATCACATCCGGGTCATGCTCAACCACCAGGATCGTATTGCCGAGATCGCGCAACTCTTCCATGATGGTGATCAGCTTCGCCGTATCGCGCGAATGTAAGCCTATAGATGGTTCATCGAGCACATACAGCGCGCCCACAAGCCTCGAACCGAGGCTCGTCGCGAGTTGGATTCGCTGCGACTCGCCCCCGCTCAGCGTTGAGCTCAGCCGGTCCAGCGTCAAATATTCCAAGCCCACCTGTTGCAGAAAGTGAACGCGCTGCCGGACCTCTTCAAGCACCTTGCCTGCAATCTCCTGTTGCGACGGACTCAGCGCCAGTGAGTCAAGAAAGTCTTGTGTCTCCGTGATCGTGAGCGCGCACACCTCACAGATGTTCTTGCCCTCGATGAGGACTGCACGCGCCTCGGCGCGCAGCCGCTGCCCACGACAATCCGGACACGTTGCGTATCCTCGATACTTTGAAAGAAACACGCGCACGTGCAGCTTGTATTTCTTGCGCTCCAACTCCGCAAAGAATCCGCGGACCCCGGCCCAGCTCCCGCGCCCCTCTTCGATAAACCGTTGCTGCGTCTCCGTGAGATCGAACCACGGCACATCCACCGGAATGCCCTCAGCCTTGGCGGCACGTTTCATCTCTCCATGCCATGCGCGATACTTTGGCTTCGTCCAAGGATCAATCGCGCCTTCATCCAATGTCTTCGAACGGATGGGAATGATCAGGTTTGGATCGAAGTCGATCGTATTGCCGAATCCCTGGCAGCGAGGACATGCGCCATACGGATTATTGAAGCTGAAGAGCCGCGGCTCCGGCTCGCGATACGCCCGATGACAACTGGAGCACTCGAACGCCGACGAATAGCGCAAGATCATTGCCGCCTCCAGCTCGTCACGCGGAACGGTGCGCAGCACAATCTCTCCGGCTTCTCTGTATCCCGTCTCAATAGCGTCGACCAGTCGAGCGCGTATCTCTGCGGAAAGCGCAAGCCTGTCTGCAAGTACATAGATCGGCCGCGTCTCAACGGCTCCAAAGTCCAACTCGAGCAGCGACTCCGGTGCCGAAAACTCGACAATCTTTCCTGCTCCCCCCGTCTCATGGGCCTGCCAGAGGCGGTTGTAGCCCCGCCTGCGCAGCTCTCCAAGCCGCTCTTTCAGCGAGTCCGTCAGATTTACCACCGCAACGACAACATCCTTCTTCCCGGCCTTCTTCGCTGGCTTTTTCACAGCGGCGGCGGCTTCGACTCCGGCTTCCTCGGCAGGCCCCTGCATCGCCTCCAGCTTGATCTCTCGCCGCACGATTGGGAACAGCGCATAGACTCGTGTCCCCTCGAGCATCGTTAAGACGCGCGTGACAATTTCATCCACCGTGTCATGCCGCACAATGCCGCCGCAGTGCAAACACGTCACCGTTCCGCAGCGCGCATACAGCAGCCGCAGATAATCGAAAATCTCTGTCGCGGTGGCCACGGTTGAACGTGGATTGCGCGTCTGATTTTTCTGTTTAATCGCAATTGCAGGAGCGAGCCCGTCCATGAAGTCCACATCGGGCTTCTCAATTCGCTCCAGGAACTGCCGCGCATAGGCCGACAAGCTCTCGACATACCGCCGCTGGCCCTCGGCGTACACCGTATCAAACGCCAGTGACGACTTTCCCGATCCCGACACGCCACTTACAACCGTCAGAGCATTGTGTGGAATATCTACATCGATGCCCTTGAGATTGTGCGTCCGCGCACCGCGAATCGTGATCTTGTCATTCGCCCCCCCGATACCCATACCGCTCATTCACTCCTCTGTGGTCGCAACATCTCCAGCAGCAACAGGCAAGCACCGACAACAATCGCCGAATCCGCTACATTGAAGTCCGGCCAGTGATAGTGAACGATATGCACCTCAAGGAAATCGACCACATGCGCGTAGCGAATCCGGTCATACAGATTCCCCATCGCTCCACCCAGGATCAGGGCCAGTGCTATCGCCGTCAGCGATACGCCGCGTCCCATCCTCCAAAGCAGAACCAGTACCACCACCACTGCAGCGATCGAAAAGGCGATGAGCAGATTCCGTACTAACAGTGGCGAAGCGCTGCTCTCAAACATGCTGAACGCTGCGCCTGTATTCAGCACATGCGTAAGCCGAAAGACCTTAGGAATTACGACGATTCCGTGTCCCGGCAGGATGTGCCGAATGATCCAAAGCTTGGTCACTCGATCCAGCACAATAATGAATGCAGCGACCACAACCATCAACCAGCGCATGTCGCGCCCAGCAGAACGAACCGGCATTACGCAGCCTCCCCAACCATTGGCGCGAAGCCAATTGCATCCAACGCCTCAGCGCAGCGCCCGCATACTACTGGCCAGCGATCGTCTGTCCCCACATCAGGAACGACCCGCCAGCAACGTACGCACTTCGCACCATCCGCAACCTGCGCTTCGATGAGCACAGCCGACTGCTGTTGCGTAGCACCAACCATCTGTACCGTCGCCTCCGACACGTTGAAGAACTCCGCGAGAGCGCCCTCGTATTGCTTCAACACCAGTGCTTCAGCAGATCCCTCCGTCGCAATCACGCGCACGCTCGCATCCAGTGACTTGCCAATTGATTTCGCCAGTCGCAGGGCCTCCAGCTCAATCATCACAAGCTGGCGAATACTCATCAACTGCTGCCAATCCGACTCCAGCCCCGCGATACTTCCCGGCACAATCTCCGCAACGTGTGGAAACAGCGCCAGGTGCACGCTCGATACACGATCTTCAACCTTTGGCAAATAGTGCCACACCTCATCTGCCGTGAACGACAGAATAGGCGCGATCAGCCGTGTCATCGCCTCGACGATCCGCCACATGGCGGTCTGCGCGCTGCGACGCGCTGCACTCTTCGGCGCGAAGGTGTATAGCCTGTCCTTCACCACATCCAGATACAGCGCACTTAGGTTCGCATTTGTAAACTCATTCAACGCCTGATACGCACGGTGGAATTCAAATTCATCGTATGCCTTGCGAATCGTGGCATCAAGCTCCGCAGTCTGCGCCAGAATGTACTGATCCAGCGGCTGCATCTCGGCAAAGTCAACAGCATCACTCTTCGGATCGAAGTCCGCCAGATTGCTCAGCAGGAAGCGAAGCGTGTTGCGCAGCTTACGATAGTTATCACTCACGCGCTGCATCAGGTTCTCGCTCGCAGCCACATCTTCGCGGAAGTCCACGCTCGCAACCCAGAGCCGAATAATTTCTCCGCCCAGCCGATTCGCCACATCCACCGGATCAACACCGTTGCCGAGTGACTTCGAGAACGCCCGGCCTTGTTCATCCAGAGTCCATCCGCTGGTCGCCACCATCTTGTATGGCGCCGCATCGCGAATCCCAACTGAGCTCAGCAGGGAAGAGTGAAACCATCCCCGATGCTGGTCGCCGCCCTCGGTATAGAGATCAGCCGGCCAATGCAACTCCGGCTCCACGTCGAGCACCGCATGCCAGCTTGCGCCGCTCTCAAACCACACGTCGAGGATGTCCATCTCCTTGCGGAACTGCATCACCGACCCGCACGCCTTACATGAAGTGCCCGCAGGCAACAGGGTATCGGCACCATACTTGTACCAGGCATCCGCGCCTTCCTTCATAAACAGATCAACGACGCTCTGATTGATTGCCTCATCATTCAGCGGCTCATGACATGCCTCGCACAGAAAGACTGCAATCGGCACTCCCCATATCCGTTGCCTGGAGATGCACCAATCTGGCCTCGTCGCGATCATGTTCGAGATGCGTTCCTCACCCCACGCCGGATCCCACGTCACACGCGTGATCTCGTCCAGCGCCCTCGCACGAAATGTCCCATTCCCCTTAGGTGAAAGTACGGGCGTCTCCATCGAGATAAACCATTGATCCGTGGCGCGGAAGATCAGCGGCTTATGGCAGCGCCAGCAATGCGGATATTTGTGCTCCAGGTTATGCCGTCCCATCAGCGCACCCTTTGCCATCAGCAACGCCTCAATCGGCGCATTCGCCTTGAAGACAAAAAGGCCTTCATACTCCGGCAGTCCATTGCGCAACTTACCCTGCGCATCCACATCGCAGGTCAGCGGCAATTCGTAGCGCAGCCCGGTCGCAAAGTCGTCCGGACCGTGCGCAGGTGCCGTGTGCACCGCACCCGTACCCTGGTCGGTCGTCACATAGTCCGCCGTGACACCGAGAATCTCCCGCTCCAGGAACGGATGCGCAAACACTGCACGATCTAGCTTCGCTCCCAGAAAACTCGTAATTGGCTTCGAGCTCTTCAGGTTGCCGAGCAGGTCGCAAGCCTCGCGCACCTGCTCCACCAGAGCCTCAGCGACGATGTACACATCGCCATCGTCCTCCAGTGCCACATATCTGATCTCGGGATTGAACGCCACAGCAAGCGATGCCGGCAGCGTCCACGGCGTCGTTGTCCAAATGATCGTCCAAACATTCTTACCGCTCAGCCGCGGATCAATCCTCTCCGGCGCGCTCGTCAGCTTGTACCGCACATACACGCTTGGCGACGTGTGCATCTCGTACTCAACCTCAGCCTCAGCCAGCGCCGTGTGGTCATGGCTGCACCAATACACCGGCTTCAGTCCCTTGTAGACAAATCCTTTTTCGTAAAATCCATAAAACGTCTCGAGAATTCGAGCCTCATACGGAAAATCCATCGTCGCGTAAGGCTTGTCCCAGCGGCCCAATACCCCCAACCGCTTGAACTGTGAGCGCTGCAGGTCGATAAACTTTGCCGCATACTCACGGCAAGCCTGTCGCACCGCGACGGGGTCCATCTCAAGCTTCTTGCCGCCGAGCTTCTCGTCTACTTTGATCTCGATCGGCAACCCATGGCAGTCCCAGCCCGGCACATACGGAGCATCGAAACCCGCCATCGTCTTCGTTTTGACGACAAAGTCCTTGATGCATTTATTCAGCGCATGTCCGAGGTGAATTGCTCCATTTGCGTACGGCGGGCCATCATGCAGGATGTACTTCGGCGCATCCGCGCGCGCTATGCGAATCTGCTCATACAGGCCAACCTCGTCCCATCCCGCCAGCCTGGCAGGCTCATTTTGGGGCAGGTTCGCCTTCATCGCGAACTCGGTTTTTGGTAGGTTTAGCGTCGCTTTGAGGCTTTTCTTCTTGTCATCGTCCGACATCGACATCTCCATTGCTCCCTGCGGCCAAAGAAAATTCTCTGGTCTGCGTGGCCAAACTTCTATTGTAAAGGGCAGACCTGTCTGTTCGCGCTTTACCCAACCCTGAGAAACATTTGGAATCCGGAGAACTACTTTTCGTCCTCATGCGTCTAATGTAGAAAGCAAACCCGGGCAAGAGTTTGTAGAATGATTTTGGGCTTGGCAATGAATTGTCTTAAAAGGTTGAAGACAGCATTCGCCGCATGCATCCTAAGTTACTGAACATAACCTTATAGAGATTGCGCCGAGACCCGTTCCTCCCCTATGGCTGATACTGATACACTCCCACCCCCGCCCACGAATCAGATCGATACCGGTCACGCATCTCCAGCGCCAGGTCCCGTGACGGACGTCGTTCATCTTAGCGGTGAGATTAAGGAAGAGGGCGTGTTTTCCTCCCTGATTTCCAGTTTCCGCGACGTCTTCTTTCCGGCCAAGCTTCCTCCACTGGTCCTGGAATCCAAGCCCATCGCCGTCCCCGACCCCATGGCGACAAAGCGCAGCCCCGCCTCGACTGCCCTCGCCGCGGGCGCGCACATCCTGGTTATTCTGCTGATCGGGATCTTCATCGCCACGCAAGTTCACGTCACCCCTGCCACGAAGGTGGATGTCACTACCCTCACCGCGCCCCCTCCACCTCCGATCCTTCCGAAGGCCGAGCAGATCGGCGGGGGAGGTGGTCAGCACGACCTCGCGCCCGTTACCAAGGGGCGGCTACCCAAGCTCGCTCAGGAGCAGATTGTTCCTCCCAAGGCCCCGCCGACGATCGCCCCGAAGTTGGCGATGGAGCCGACTGTCGTAGTACAAAAGGACCTCAAGATGGCCACCAACGATATGCCGAACCTGGGGATGCCCAACTCCAACCTTAAGGGCGTCTCGCTGGGAAATGGCACTGGCACAGGCCTGGGCTCCGGTAGTGGCTCGGGTATGGGGCCCGGCTCCGGGGGAAATACCGGCGGAGGCGTATTCCATATCGGCGGTGGGGTCAGCAAACCCGTCGTCCTCTATAGCGTGGAGCCGGAATTCTCCGAAGAGGCCCGCAAAGCCAAGTTTTCCGGCAACGTCGAAGTCTATCTCTGGGTAGATGAGAACGGTAGTCCTTCCCACATCCGCGTTGTTCGCGGTGTCGGAATGGGACTCGACGAGAAGGCCATCGAGGCGGTCCGTCAATACAAATTCAAGCCAGCGATGAAGGATGGCAAGCCGGTTAAGGTTGACCTCTACATCGATGTCAATTTCCAGATCTTCTAACTTAGGGCCGCTACTGCGACCAGCGACCCAGCCTCTGCGACTTCGGTGAACGTCATATTCTCCGCGGAACTTCCTGTCTCTTGTTTCCACCTCAGGAAGATCCTTCCGTAGCTCTCCGTCGACTGCAACTCCGGCGCAATATCCAGTCCTGCCAAGATCGCGTCGATCCATTCCGGCGGACCTTCCAGCTCTGCCCAGACGCCGATCGGCGTCTCATCCAGGACAAGGTGGCCTTCATTCAGTTCCAACTCGGTTCGGAATTTCTCGTAGCGAAAAACCGGGCCATACCCAAGCTGGCTGAATATCTCGGCCATTGCAGCACCATCTTCTACCTGGCTTTCTGTCTCGATTCGCGTCTTGTACCGCAAGTCGCTGTCGCCCCCGTCAGCCTGCCGCTTGTGGGTCACGATCCAGCGTTCGCCATACTGTCGCAGACGCAGGATTTGCCTGCGTCCAAACAGCTTTCGGTCCGCGGTATCGTAGAGAGTATTGCTCTCGAAGGTACGATCGGTCACCAGTCTGAATCCCAGCCGATTGGCGGCCGAGCGAAGAGCCCCCACATCCGCTACACAAAACTTCAGCTCGATCTCTGCAGCCTGCATGGCGTCAGTATACGTCCGCATCCTTCGCCCCGCGAGCATCTATTCCGGCCTGTGGAAGACGTGTAAGACTCTGCAATTCGCTAGGATGGGTAAGCCAGTAGATGTCTCATACCCTTCATCTCGATGCGTCGAACCCGGTCGATCTCGCCCGAGCCGCGGATCTGCTGCGCGCAGGTCAACTCGTCGCGTTCGCGACGGAGACGGTCTACGGACTTGGGGCCAACGCACTCTCTGTAGATGCCGTCGCTGCTATCTTCGTCGCCAAGCAACGCCCCTCGTGGGATCCGCTGATTGTGCATCTTGCTTCAGCAGAGCAACTTAGCAGCGTCTCGCTCGTCCCACCGGAGTTCGCTCCGCGCATCGCAGCGCTCGCCCGTGCCTTCTGGCCAGGACCGCTCACCCTGCTGCTCCCACGAGTAGCAGGGATTCCGGACGCCGTAACCGCCGGCAGGGAACTCGTCGGTGTACGAGTTCCTGCGCATCCTGCTGCCCGCGCCTTACTCGCCGCCGTTGGGCTACCGATTGCCGCCCCGAGTGCCAACCTCTTCGGCCACACTAGCCCTACAACCGCTGCACACGTCTTGGCCGACCTCGATGGACGCATCGACGCCGTTCTCGACGCAGGCCCGACCTCCATTGGCGTCGAGTCCACCGTGCTCGATCCCACCCAGACACCGATGGTGCTCTATCGCCCTGGCGCTGTCACTGGGCAGCAACTCACCGCAGCAACCGGTGTTGCCGTGGAGGACTTCGTCCCCGATATAGAGGCGGAAGTTCAGCATCCCGCGTCCATGCCATCGCCCGGAGTGGGAATCCGGCATTACGCTCCGCGGGCTCGACTGATGCTGGTTGCGGGTTCTGTTGCGGGGCTTCAGGACGCGCTGCATGTGGCCAAATCCCACTCTGACAGCGCCTCTGTCGGAGTGTTGCTCCCGCACGGTTGGCCGATACAAGGGGATGCGGTCCTGCAGCCGTGGGGTCGATGGGATGATCCAGAGAGCCTGGCCGCAACCCTGTTTGCTGGCCTCCGCGCACTCGACGACCAGGGAGTCTCACTGATCCTGTGTCCGCTGCCGGAATCCGGGGGCATTGGGGACGCCATCCGCGACCGCCTCCACAAGGCTGCACGCACGA
>DHWW01000075.1 GCA_002413385.1 Granulicella sp. UBA5172 | reverse complement strand
GCGGGAGGATGGGGTGAAATATGTAAGCTGTGCATTCTGCGATTAATTAGTATAAGGACTCACCAAAAGTTGATGAGTCTGGGTCGAATTCGTCATTCAGAGGAACTTTTTGCCTATTGCCCCAGTTGGCCGGGGCAAACTGGGTGAGAGGGTTGGGCTCAGTCGACGATATCTTCACAGACGTGCCTCCCAAAAAGAAGTAAGCCACCCTCGTTTCCCACACAGGTTGTGTCCACTTCAACGACGTGAACACAATCACTCTTCATGAGATAGTCAAGACGATCAGCGAGGGTATTCACAGAAATGACTGCGTCCCAAGGCCGGGCAGCTACTCCTTCGCTGCCTCTTTGTAAATCTCCCGCACAAGTTGCACTGCCGCCCGCCCGTCATATCCGGAGCTCAGGGGACGCAGCCCTGTCGCACAGGCCTCAGCAAAATCGAGAAACTGGCGTTCAAACGAGACGTTGGAGATCGCCATGGGATCCGACGCGCCGGATGCGCCTGACTCGTTCGGCCGATGCAAGGGGGGCGGATCCCCAAAGTCGTCTAGGACATCCCAGCGTGTGAGCTGGTCTCCGGTGATGATGGCTGTGCCTCGCGTCCCGTGTATCTCCAGCCGCTCCGGGGAGCCGGGCCAAAAAGCGGTGGACGCCTCAATGACTCCGGTGGCGCCACTGGCGAAGCGCAGCAGGGCGCTGATGGAGTCCTCAGATTCGATGCGGTGCATGGATCCCAGCTGCCACATGGCCGCGACTTCGGACACCGAGCCTGCCAGGTAGAGCAGCAGGTCGATGTGATGGATGCCTTGATTCATCAGCGCTCCACCGCCCTCTCCGGCCCAGGTGCCTTTGATCGGGCGACTGTAATACTCCTCGGAGCGCCACCACTTGACGTAGGAGTCTGCCTGCAGAATGCGACCGAGCCGGCCATCGGTGATCGCCTGTTTGAGAAAGATCACGGAGTCGTCGAACCGGTGTTGACTGACCACACCAAGCTGGATCCCTGCGTCCTCAGCGATCTGGATCATCCGTGACGCGGTGTCCACGTCGATGGCCATGGGCTTCTGGACAAGGACATGCTTGCGGCTCCGGGCGCAGAGTTCCACTATGGGCAGCCGGAAGTTGGGCAGGGTGCAGAGATCGACGTAGTCCACGAGTGGATGCGCACAGAGCTCCTCGACGGTGCTGACAAACTCCGCGTCATGCGTCCGGGCGAAATCACGGCCGCGGGAGGCCGTAGTGTTTGTGCAGGCCACGATGGGAAAGCCCAGATTCCGATAGGCCAGCGCGTGCTTGTGTGAGATGGCTCCGGTACCGATGATGCCTACGCGCATTCTTCTCCTCGAGTCAGAACGATACAGATCGGGAACGAACAGGAGACCTGGCACGGGACGAAGGTCCTTCGGCGGCGAGATGCTCGCGTGCGCACAGATCGTTAGACGTTTACGCCGATCTTCTGCTTGAGATAATCGCGGCTGATGATCGCGCATTGCTTGGGGGTAAGCGGAGGATCGGGAACCTTATCCAGTTCCACGACGGCCCAGCCCTTGTACTGCACCTGATCCAATGCGGCGAAGACCGCAGGCAGATCTACGCGGCCATGGCCGAGCTCTACCCACTGGAACGGATACTTCGCCTTGCCGGTCATGGGAGCGTCTCTTACGTCCTTCAGATGAAGGAACAGAAGACGGTCGTGATACAGCTTGATCGCCTTGGCCGGATCGCCGCCGCCCGCTACGGAGTGCGCGGTGTCGAGCTCCAGCTTGACATATTTGGGGTCGGAGTTCTCGAGGACGAGATCCAGATTCGATGCGTGCTCGGAGATCGTGTTCATGTGGTTGTGATAGCCGAGCGGGATCCCGAGGTCCGCGGTGCGGCGCCCCAACTCCGTCAGCAGCTTGCCGAGTTGTTTGCACTCTTCCGGCGTCACTGTGCGCGGGTAGCTTTTCAACTGATCCAGTACTTGCAGGTACAGGCCTCCGGAGTCCTTGAGGAACTGAGCGTTGGCGAGGTGGGCGGCGATCTGCTCTTCGGCTGGTTTGTCCAGGGAGATCTCACCGCTTGACAGGGCCACGAAGGTGAGTTTGTGCTGCGCGAGGAGGTCCTTAAGCTCTGCCGGCTTGAACTCGGTCACCGCATTTGCGCGGAACTGGATTCCGGGGAAGCCGACCGCCGCGATGTCGTCGATGGCCTGCAGCTCGTCTTCACCCCAGGTCATAGCGGTGTAGCCGAAGCGAATGTTGCGGTCCGGCGGGAGGGCGAGGGTTGGGATCGCACTGCAAGCGGCCACGGCGGCGGCGGCGGCTAAGAAGGTGCGGCGTGTGGGCTGGTTCGACATCGTGGCTCCGGATTGGATCGGGTGGGCAGAGAAGAGTGGGCGGGGTTCCCGAGACGGCCGCTGGAAGCTGTCCCAGGAACTCCGATTCGGTGGACTTAGTTCTGCGATGGAGGCGGCGGAGGTGCGGTGGAGGAGGTTACGGGCTTGCCGTCCACTGTATGGGACTCCATGAGCTCTACACGGGTGCCGTCGGAGATCATAGAGGTTGACCTGCCGCTTGCCATTCTTGCCGACCTGCATTTGGAGCCCCTTGCCGTAGGTCTTGAAGTACGGCCGTGCTTCAAGCTGAGTGATGGCTTTCTGCACGTCCGGCACCAGCAGCGAGATGTGGTTCTTGGTTCCGAAGGTTGCCGGCAGTTTGCGATAGAGCATGAACTCCACGTAATCCGTGCCGTCAGGAACCTGCATGTTGATCCAGCTCAGCTCGTTGGGGTTTGCTCCGCCACGCCACGTCTCCTTGAAGCCGAGTACGTCGTGGTAAAAGGCGATCGACTTCTCACTGTTCCCGACGAGGAAGCCGAGGTGGTAGAGGCTGGTCTGAAATGCGGGTGGCAGGCATGAATTTCCCCGCCGCCTGTGCCTCCATCCCGGTGGGCAGACCCTGCACGAACTCCACCAGCATGCCGTCCGGGTCCTTGATCTCAAAGGCGTAATCGCCTGTCCGGGTCTTACCTCCGTTGCCCGGCTTGACGTCGAACCCCTTCGAGCGAAGATAGGTGCGCATCGCCTCAATGTCATCGACGGTGAAGCAGAGATGGCTCATGAAGTTTGGCGGCGCTGTTGGCGGCTCATTGAACAGCTCAATGTGCTGGTGATCGTTGATCTTGATGAACGCGATGCGAACCTCATCGCTATTCTTCTTTTTCAAGTCGTAGGACTCGTCGAATCCGAGAAAATCATGCCAGAAGGCGATCGCCTTCGGCAGATCTGAAACGAAGTATCCCACGTGCGAGATGCCCGTGATCCTGGGACGTTTCGGGGCCGTGTCCTGCGCGCGGAGTTGCGGCACGGCGAGCAGAATCAGACCGGTCAGGAACATAACCATGTTTCGCAGGCTGGTAATGGAGCGTAGACGCATTTGGGAACCTTTCGGGTGTGTGTTCATCTGTGCCTCTGTCAAGAGAGTGGAGGTTGGGAGGAGAAGCGTCAGGCGCTGACCTCGGAGAGAATCTTTTGCAGGCCGGCCATGGATTGCCGGGTGGACTCCTCGGCTGAACCGGCACCGCGCCAGTGCGTCTCGAGCGACAGCGTGTAGTGGAAGTTCTGGCGGATGAGCGCTTGAATCTGGCCCTTCCAGTCGATCATTCCGGTGCCCACTGCGGCCCAGGGCGGCTGGCCGTCCGTCCGCCGGATTACGTCTTTGCAATGACAGTGGCCGACGCGGTCCTTTGGCAGTAAATCGTAGCCGTGGGGGTACGGATCATCTCCGGCGGCCGCGGCATTGCCAGGATCCCAGTTCAGCATGAAGTTGCTGTTCTGCACCGCGGCGAGAGTCGCCGCAGCCTCGGCACCGGTGGCGGTGTTGCAGGTGTGTTCATTCTCCAGCAGCAGAATCAGGTTCTCTTTCGCCAGCGCGGTCGACGCCTTGCGCAACTGCTCGTAGATCTCCGGCCGAAAGGGCTCCGGGTTTGCCAGGCGCACGAAGTCAAAACAACGGATCCGGGGAGTCGAAAAGGATTTTGCCAGATGAATGCAGCGTTCCAGCACCTCTGGCTGCCGCGCATACGGCCAGTCCGCGCCAAATTGATCGACGTGAGCTCCCGGCGCAGCCTGCCCCCCGGAAAACTCCGTCTTGAAAAGTGGACTGGCGATGTCCGTGACGGTCAGCTTGTACTTCGCCAGGATCCGGCGCGCCTCGCTGATTTCTGCATCGGAGAGGGCGGTGACGTTCTTGCCCCAGAGTCCGCGCAATTCGATGAAGCTGAGTCCGAACTCCACGGCCGCGACATGACAGGCGTGATCGAAGTCCGGAGAAATCTCGTCGTTGATCACCGCGATGTGGAAGGGAAGGTGATGGGCAGGATAGAGGGGCTTTTGCGCCCGGAGCACGGCCGGAGCCAAGGCACAACCCGCAAAGGTTGCGGCTCCAGCTACGAACTGACGGCGATCAAGATGCATGGAAGAAATCCTCGATGGGGAGTGGTGATGCGACGGCGAGGATGGTGAGCGATCCTCGCCGTCACGCGTGCCGAGCTAGAAGGTGAGAATTCCGGCAATCTGCAGTTGACGAGCGCCCCCCGCCTTGGTGACCTGACCGAAGGCAGCATCCGTGATGCTCGCCGACGGGTTGGTGAAGGTCGGAGAGTTGGTCACCTGGAAGGCATTCAAACGCAGCTGGAGGTTAGCCCGCTCCGTCACCGCGAAGTTCCGCGTGACGTTTGCATCAAAGTGGAACTGCCCTGGGCCGGAGTAGATGTTCTGCCCCGTGTTCCCATTGTTCACGCCGGTCGGTTGCGCAAAGGAGGTCGGATCAAACCACTGCACGCCCGCCCCGATCCCCTTCAGCTTGTGGAATGGCGCAACCTGGTCGGCGAAGACCGTGTTCCCCGGCGAGTTGTAGGTCGTCTTGCTCGCAGTAAAGGTGAACGGTGTTCCGGAGTCCAGCGAGATCACACCTCCGAACTCCCAGCCGCCGATGACCTTGCCAGCGAGCCCATGCTGTAGGTAGGCCCCCTTTGCACCGAAGGGGAGTGGATAGAGAAAGCTCTGACGGAACATGTGCGTCTGATCCCAGCTCAGGCGCGAGTAGTTCCGCCGCGGATCGATATAGGAGTTGTAGTAACCGAGCGCCGTCGACGACGAGACATAGCCCATCGCCTTGCCGTAGGTGTAGGACGTCGTCTCAGTCAGGCCATGATTTGTCGTACGCCTCAGGCGGACCTGCAGCGAATTGTAGTTAGAGTTGGTTCCGATCCCCAGGAGGTCGGTATCAGCGACACGGTGCGTGGTTCCATTCGTGCCGCCCACGATCCCATAGAGCGGCTGTCCCGGGGCGCCGGCCCCAGGCATGGTGGAGTCCGCATTCAGGTTGTAGCCGGCCGGGATCTCACGTCCCTGGTTGCCAACGTATCCGGCATCAAAGACAAACTTCCGCCCGAAGCTTTGCTCCACCATGAAGTTGTAGCTCTCCACGTACGGGTCGCGATAGTTCTTGTTGACCACGTAGTAGACCGCGCTGGTGTCGGCGTTTGAGACAATCCCAGAGGATGGCACCACCAGGGGAGTCGCTACAGGGAAGCCCTGCGCAAGACTCGCCCTGCTGCCGTTGGGCAGAATGGCCACCGCGTTATAGCCGAAGGACGTCGCCCCCTGAGGAAGGTAAGCGTTGTTCTGACGAACCGGGGAGTTGAAGGCATATTGGTTATCGGGGAAGGACTCGTAGCTGATGCCAAATCCGCCACGAACCACCGTACTATTGGTCGCGCGATACGCGAACCCGACACGTGGGGCAATGTCATGCGTATTGAAGTGGACCCCAAGGTTCGAGGGCACAGAGCCAATGCCGGCCACGTCCAGGCTATTGGTGGAAGGATCGTAGTTCGAGAAACCTCCTGCCCGCTTCGGCACCGGCGGCGGATAAAACTCCCAGCGGCCACCATAGAGCAGCATGAGCCGGCGGCTTGCCTGCCAGGTGTCCTGGACATAGCCGAAGGTCAGCGTCTGGCGCCAGGATGCGTCGGTTACGTTGATGTCGCGCCCAACTGAGTTGGGCAGGTCCAGAAGGAAGCTGGCGAAGAAGTTCGCCGCTCCCGTTTTGCCCGAGGTAGCCGAAGAGGTCGGACCATCCGTATAGGTGAACAGGCCTCGTGGGCTGAACGTCGATCCCTGCGTGATGTCGTCGCGGATTCGGCGCACCTCTCCGCCGAAGTGAATGGAGTGGTTCCCGAGGACTAGCGTCCAGGAGTTGACGGCGTCGATATTGCTCTCGCCGCGATCCCAGGGAGCCGTCGCCGCATAGCCGATGAAGGGGCTGATGAAGGATTTCCCCAGTGTTACTCCGACCAGGCCGCTCGTGAATGCACTCGTGTTGACGCCTGGAACTCCCAGCGTTGAGGAGGCGTCCGTGCCGTAATCAGACTGATGGAAGATGTTCCGATAGTGACTGACACCCGCACGCGCTTCCATCACTAGCTTGGGGGAAAAAATTCGCACATACTCCGCCGCCGTGTTGTAGGCATTCTGTACGCCGGTGCCTTCAAGTCCCTTGCCGTTGCTGCCGCCGGCCAGCCCGAATGTGGGAGCCTCATACGTGCTCACCGATTGCCGGCTATAGCGCAGGGTGAGGTGATCCGCCGCCCGCAGCGTGTGATCAATCTTGACGTCGAACTGATTTGAGTCTTTGGCGAAGCCTGTGTTGTTAGTGAAGTTACTCGTCAGGGTTGCGCCGGGGACGTTCGGCAGCGGGATCAGGTTGAGAATATTCAGCGCAACCGGGCTGAAGCGGGCAGGATCGATCTTGTTGGCGACACCGTTGTACGTAAACTGTTTGCCCGTGTTGGGGTCGACAACTTTATTCTTCACGGATGTAAAGTCGCCTGCGCGGAATGCCGCCGTCGGCACGCTGACAACGTTGTGGTTTTCATTGTGGTTGTCGTACATCAGGAAGTCGGCGAAGAAGAAGGTTCGATCATGCCGGATCGGGCCGCCAATCGTCGCGCCATAGTAGTTGTTGGTCAGCCCCGCCTTCACGCCCTGCGAGTTGAAGTACCCACGAGCTTCCAGTGCCGCCACTTCGTTGTATTCAAATACTGACCCATGAAACTGATTGCTTCCCGAACGGAGGATCACGTTCGTCACTGCACCACCGGCGCGGCCGAACTCCGGCGCATAGTTGCTGGTCGAGATATTTACCGCCTGAATCGCTTGCGCGGACGGAAGATAGATCTGCAACAGGCCCGTGCGCTCGTTGTCGTCGACCCCTTCGAACTGCGTGTTGTTGGCAAACATGGATTGACCGTTGACCTGGAAGGCCATCGACTCCTGCGCGTCGAACGCCGCACCCTGATTGTGCTTCGCCAGCGTCACGCCCGGAGCGAGCGAGGTCAGCGCCTGGTAGTTCTGGTTCTCTGCTGTGTTCGGAAGGTCCTGCGCTTCGCGCGCATCGATGTTCGTGGTGACATCCGCGCGGTCCGTCTGCAGCGCGGAATTGACAGCCTGCACGGTCACCTGCTGGTTATCGCCGCCTGCCTGCAGCGTGAGGTTCGCACGGACCGAGCTGTTGACAGCAACGTCCAGAGTGGTCGTCACCGCCTTCGCGAAGCCCGCACGCTGTACCGTCACGACGTAAGTACCCGGGGCGAGGTTCGGAAACTCGAAGTTACCGCTGCTGTTCGTCTGGCGAACGGTGTCCACATTGGTGGTCTTTTCCGTTGCGGTGACTTTGGCATCCGGAACGACGGCACCGCTAGAATCCGTGACGGTGCCGAGGATGGTGGCGGTTACGGCTTGCGCGAAAAGAGCGTGCGACCCTGCGAGCGAGATAGCCGCGGGTGTCGCGAGAAGGAGAGATAAAACGAAGATGCGGGATTGCTTCATTACCTTTAGACCTCGGAAGAGAAAACGACGAATACCCAACAGTTCAACCGCTTAGTCGATGTCGACCACGGCGAGTTTGGGGGCGAGCAGGTGGATGATAAGAATCGCCAGCAGGTACGCGGAGCCGGCGAGAAGGAAGACAGGCGTGTAGTTTTCATGCGTGATCTGGAGAACGAGACCAATGAGCAATCCGACGAACATCATCGAGACGGACCCGGCACATGCGCCGATGCCGACTACCGACGCGACGACACGCCGTGGGAACATATCGGAAGCGAGGGTAAACAGGTTGGCTGACCACGCCTGATGCGCGGCTGTAGCCAGGCTGATGAGGCCGACCGCCTGCCACAGGGTGTGTGCGTGTCCGATGAACACAATCGGGACGATACAGAGCGCATACAGCAGCATCGCGGTCTTGCGCGCTCGATTAACGGTCCAGCCAAGCTGGATAAACCGCGCCGGCAGCCATCCGCCGAGAATACTGCCGATCGTGCATACGTTATAGATCACGAGCAGGGGAAGTCCCATCTTCATGATCGTGAGACCGAAGCGGGCGTTGAGGAAGCCCGGCAGCCAGTAGAGATAGAACCACCAGACGGGATCGGTGATGGCCTTGCCCACGAGGAAGGCCCAGGTTTGCCGATGGGGGAACAGGCGCGCCCAGGAGACACGCGTCGTTGGCTGCGGGGGATCACTGTTGATGTACGCAAGTTCGGAAGCGGACACACGCCGGTGCTGTTGTGGCGTCCGGTAGACCGTTAGCCAAAGGACAAGCCAGACGATCGCAAAGGTGCCTGTGCCCAGAAACGCATATTGCCAGCCCAGCTTATAGAGAAGGAAACCCACCGTGAATGGCGCCAGTGTGGCCCCGATATTGGTTCCGGAGTTGAAGATGCCCGTGGCAAACGCACGTTCACTCTTGGGGAACCACTCGGCGACTGCCTTGATCGCAGCCGGGAAATTCCCGGCTTCGCCCAGTCCGAGGAAGAAGCGAGCCACACCGAAGCCAATCACCGCTCCCGAAAGATGGGCCAGCGAGTCCAGAGAAGAGGACGACGACATGCCAGGAAGCCTGCTCAGCAGGTGAGCCAGTGCGACTGCTGTCGCGTGTAGCGGACCCGCAACTGAAGCGTAGCGAACGAGCGTGTGGCTCATGGAAGCGACGGTCCAGATCGACAGGGCGACGGCGTAGCCGATGCGCGTTCCTACGCGGTCGATAAAGCTGCCGGCCAGCAGCAGTCCAAGCGCATATGCCGCCGAGAAGACCGACACGATTCCTGCGAACTGCACCTCTGTCATTCCAATGCCGTGGACCGTGTCCTGCAACGTAGGCTTCAGAAGCCCGAGCACCTGCCGGTCCATGTAGTTCAGCGTCGTCGCGTAGAACAGCAGGCCGCAGATGACCCAGCGGAAGCGGCTCGCCGGTGCCGCGCCAACGGCCGGGGACGCTTCGATCAGTTCGGGTTGATTGAGTATCTGGAGAGGCACAGGGGATCCTTCATGATCTGCAATGGTCGGTCGGGGAGCTCCGGCTCCAGTTACGCTGTGGCGGCGATTGCCTGCTTCAGCTCCTGCACGAAGCCCGGCACAATTTGGTAGGGGTCATACGGCTTGTCACGTACAGAGAGAGTCTCGATCGGCAGATACCCGCTGTAGTGCGACGCCCGCACGATGCGAAGCAGACGCGTCAGATCCAGCTTCACATCGCTTCCTGCTCCCACGGGGCTCTGCTTGACTTGCCAGTTGACCGCGTAGGGCGCAGCCTTCCCCATGTCCTTGTAGGGGTCGTCGGAACGGAAATACCCGGTGTCTACGATGGCTCCGCACCACGGTGAGTCGACCAGGCCAACCAACTCAATCAAGTCGTCCGCTGTGCGCAGAAAGTCGCCGTGGTTTTGCACCCCGATGATCACCCCGTGCTCCTTGCCGAATGCCGTACACTCGCGCAGGTCCGCCGCGATCCAGTCACGAACCTGTTCCCGCGTCGCGTTCGGAGCAACGTCATGCCAGGTTTTGGCCCGCATCTGCGTGTCCGCGAAGACTCGCAACACGGGCGCCCCGAGTTTGCTCGCGCAGACCACCCAGTCCTTCACGATCTTGACATCCGCCGCGCGCTGAACCGTATCGGCCGTGGTGAAGTTGTTGCGGGCTCCCGTCCCAGAAATCCCCACGCCGCTCTCGAAGGCGTGGCGTTTCAGGTCGTAGAGCACGCTGTCCGGAGGTGCGTCCGGAAACCCCGGAAAGAAGTAGCCCGTGGGATCCAAGCCATCGATGTTGTTCTTGGCACAGAAGTCGACCAGGTCGAAGAGGTCGATGCCTTCCTTTCCGTGCTTCACCTTGCTGTTGAGCATACGTGAGAACGAGAATGCGTTGAGCGAAACCTTCAGCATCGTGCTGCCTTCACGCACGATCGGCTTCAGTTCGGCTTGCGCCGTCCGCTCCGAAAGTACCAAGGAGGCCGCTGCAGCCATGGGAAGGCACGACGCCTGGCGAAGGAACGTGCGGCGGTCCGGCATCTTGATTGCATTGGTCGGGGACGGGCGGGACTGGTTCACGATTGGAATTCTCCTGAAACTGGTTATCACGATCAACTTGGGTCGGAAGGTCCGCTTTGGTGTCTCTGCCGCAGCCTCCTATTTTCAAGGAGGACTAGATATTCCCGTGTGGACGACTGACAAGTTAATTCACAGTATGCATGAGGAGAAGTGTCGAGGATGAGCAGAACATGTTTAGAATGTGAACTTTAGACCCATCGCCCCTTTACGTAAAGAGTGCTCTCTCTAGGCATAAAATCCGCCGTCCTGGTGCCATTGACTCTGGCAGGACAGGTCACGTATGTTCATCTGTGATGGCGAAAGTCTTGACACGGTCGAACGTGGCAGAAAAGCGGGCGCTCGTCAAGCGTGTCGTTGCCAGCCCTGAAATCTGCCGCTCGACACGATTGCGAGACCTCTTCCTTTATCTGTGTGGCCGTGTACTCGATGCGGATGCCCAGGATATCCACGAGCTCGAGGTTGGCCATAGCGTCTTTGGTCGAGCTGCCCAGTACGACACCACCGCAGATAACATCGTTCGCGTGCATGCCTCGATGCTGCGCAAACGGCTCGCCGAGTATTTCGAGAACGAAGGTCGTGACGAGAGCCTCGTCATCGAGATTCCCAGGGGGAACTATGCGCCTGTCTTTCGGGAACGTCCTGCATCCCCGGCCAGACTTGTCGAGCTCGACAGACTAAGCGTCGAGCCTCCTCCACTCCTCAATTACACCAGCGCGGATGAGATCCTGCTGACTCGTCCACCGCTTGCGCCGATCACAGCTCCCAGCGCAAACCCCAATCCGTGGTGGCGGCCGAGGAATCTGCTGGTGGGGAGCGTCATCGCCTGCGTGCTATGCCTATTAGCCTTCTTCTTTCTCCACGGCCGGATTGTGAGCAGTGGCGCCCAACCGGCGCTTGCTGGAGCAGAGGTCAAAGATTTTTGGGCCCAGGTATTCTCCCAATCCGCCGCGGCCAATGTGGTGCTCGACGATGCCTCGCTCGACTTCTATCAGGAGGCAACTGGCCGCTCGGTCTCACTTACGGAATACTTCGATCGCAGCTATCTGACTTCGCTTGAAAAGAGTTCGGCAGGTTCTCAGTTTGATCCTCCCCTCTTGCATGCGCTCTTGCTACGTCGGCAATCCTCCTTCGCAGCCTCATCGTTGATCGGGAAGTTCGATCAGGTTGCGGGCGAACTGCACAGCTCCTATGCTCTCCACTTCGCGCGCGACCTCTCCTATCGGCAGATCAAGGCGGAGAATGTCATCCTCCTTGGAAACCGTCAATCGGATCCGTGGATTCAGGCTTTTGAATCTCGGCTTTCGCTTCTTTGGGCCTTCGATCCTGCACTTCGGACGTACTATCCGCGGGATAACAACAGCCCGGCGGCAAAGCAGGATCAATACCGAACAACATCACCGGGCGAACAGTCCGGATATGCCACCATTTCCTTCCTTCCTAACCTGAGCGATAGCGGAAGTGTGCTCATCTTGTCCGCAACGGGTGGGTCGGCAATGGCGTCAGCCCTGGACTTCCTCCTCAATGAGTCCGCCATGGAGGACGTCCGGTCAAGACTTCCGGCTGCCCCATCCCACCACGCCTTCCCGTACTTCGAAATGCTCTTGCAAATGCAGAAGGGAGCTCGCGGACGGAGTTCGGCTCAAGTAATCTCCTGCCGGTTATTACCTTCGGGACGCTAAGGAGGGCTGGCATCAAGGGTGATCGATCCAGCGAGCAATTGAGTATCCATTGCTCAGCCGACTCTGGCCAGAAGCAGTGGAGATTGCATTAGGCTGGGCGGGTGCGACTACTGTGCCAGAGCCGGTCCCAGTCGCTGACGTCGGTGCGGAAGGATGATGATGGAGTAGGGACGGAGGGATAATCGAAGCCATGGCCGGGCTGGACGTGGGCGTGTACGTGGAGAGCAATCCTAGTGCCGGTCCTGACGTTTTGAACGTCGAGACAGCTATTCGGTAAACCCCTCAACCCGCACTCGTACCGTCTTGCACGCGCTTCGGCGTATCGGCGCGCTATCCAAACGCCTCTCAGGAGTTGATTGCATATCAGGTGCGCTTGCATGGGTGATTCTGCGACGTACCGTTTTGCTGTTTATCCTTGGTCTCGCACTGAATGAGTTGCCTATGTTCCATTGGCATACCCTCCACTAAAACGGCATTCTCCAGTTGGTAGCCCGCTGCTATTCCTTACCGCAATACTTTACCTGTCACTGCTTCGTACATGGATTCCAATGAGGACTGCGCTTTCAAGCGGGAAATTTCCAGACAAATGGAGTTTCTCGCAGGCTATGCCGATATTGGAGTTTCTGATGTCACTTCGTCCCGATTTCTCCGCAGTCGAAGCCTTGGGTCGCCTCTCATCGAAGTATCCTTACGAGGCTGTTCGCGTCGTTCGTGTCGTATTCGAGGAGGATCTCCGTCTCAAACAGGTCACCGTCTCAATCACTTCTCGTCTACACATATACGAGCCTA
>DHWW01000334.1 GCA_002413385.1 Granulicella sp. UBA5172 | reverse complement strand
TGTGTATAAGAGACAGGTCATCGACTTCGAACAGGCCAACGGCGGCATGGTCTGCGCATCCTCGAACCTCGGCGCTCAAAACCTCATGAAGGCGCTAGGCACCCAGGTTGGTGCAGCGGTTGTGCGCCGCCTGTGCGGATCGCGCCTCAACCCGGACACACCGGATGACCCCGCGAATGGCGATCGTGGGGGGTTCTTGGTGAACTTCTGGTCAGGTTCATGCCAGAAGAACTACAACTTCAGGGCTCCGGTGATGGAGGGGCTGCTTCCCGATACCCCATTCCCTCCCGCTGCCGAGACAGCCTCCGCCACCACCACAGCGGCGACAGGGTCAGAACAGGGCACGGCTGCTGCTACGGATCCAACCCAGATGGCAACGTCAGGGACGACACCGGCGGCGAAACCCAAGGTAACGTCAGGGACTGTGTCTTCCGCAACGCATAGCCCGAAGAAGCAGGTGGCGAGTCCTGACTTTAGCCAGGGTGGGGTGGTTGTTTTCGGGTAGACGTCCGAAGCAAGCATCGACTTTTCAACCCATAGTGCGAGACGCCTCCGAGAAACTTCGGGGGCTTTTTCGTCCTCGGGCTCCACCACTGGGTATTACCTATCACGACCCGGTTCCACGGACTCGCAAATGAATAAGGAAGGTCCACGCTACAGTGTCAGTTGATATCGATGCAATTCCCGGGACTACCCCGGCCCCCATGAACGTCCGCAAGCNNCCTCAGGCCGGTGATGGGCCTACAGCGTAGGAGGTTTGCATGTTTGAAAGGTTACAGCGATCTTCGTTCCCGAGACACACTTTCTGACGGAGATATTCGGGATACAGGCGATCCGATGGGTACTAACTACCATGTTGCCCTTCGCAAACGCCGTCCAGTCCCGCCCCGTTCCCCACGAGTCGTCATTCGGGCCCCTTTGGCATCCCAGTGATGTCGCAACCTACTTGGGCATTCATGAGAAAACAGTGATCAAGATGGCCAGAAAACAACAGCTCCCAGCCCTGCGCCTAGGCAAGCACTGGAGGTTCCGCCGCGCGGATCTTGTATCCTGGACCGCTTCCCAGGTAAACTCCTCTTGCCAGCCCCTCGAGTAGCCGGGAGACACCATGCCTGCTACTTCCCCATCGACTAACCGAACCCCTCGCTATCAGGAGGGGTCGATCGATCGTGTTTCTCGCGCCAAAGGACCAGACGTCTGGGTGTACCGGTGGCGAGAGCTCGACGACGACGGCAATCGTGTCCAGCGCAAACAGGTCATCGGGAACCTCACCCAGTTCCCCACCGTCAGCGATGCAAAGCGTGAAGTGGAGAACCTCCGCGCGTTGATTAATGGGCAGCACGATCGCCCAGGCAAGATGACGGTCAGTGAACTCTGGGGTCATTTTCAGGTGAATGAGCTGGGAGAAGGTGCGCAGGTCGAGCGCTCGCCGACGACGGTAAACCGGTACATGTAGATATTGAAAACGAACATCCTGCCCGATTGGAAGGATGTCGCCCTTGAGGACGTAAAGGCAGTCCACGTCGAGAAGTGGCTGAAGTCGCTCTCCTACGCCAACGGTACGAAGGCCAAAATTCGGAACACCCTCTGCCTGCTCTTCAATCACGCCATCCGGTGGGAGCTCGCCGACCGGAATCCGATCAGCGGACCATCGAAGGGCTCAGGCGTCCGACAGAGTGGACTACGACGCCGCGACCCCGACATACTCACGCTCGAAGAGATGCAATTGATCCTCCCGCGCATAAGTAATGAGGCGATCCGTGTCATGGTGATCGTCGCAGGTGCCACCGGTCTGCGACGCTCTGAGATTTGCGGGTTGAAGTGGGGTGACGTTGACTGGGCCAACCTGTTCCTGCAGCTGCGCCGAGGCGTCGTTCACAACTCCGTCCCTTTGAAAGGTGAGGTCGTCCCGGACGGCAAGAAGTCGTGCCCTGTCGTAACCAACCTGAAGACCAAGGCGTCGCGTAGACCGCAACCGATCACAGACGATCTCGTGGATCTGCTCTTGCTGTGGCGGGAGAGTACTCCGTACCCCACGGACGATGACTGGGTTTTCGCCTCACCGCATGAGCGCGGTCTCTGGCCGTACAACCCCGTAGCCGCGATGAGGTACTGGGTACAGAGCGCCGCGAAACAAGTGGGCTGCGAGAAAGCGATCGGGTGGCATACCTTTCGCCATTCACTTGCATCTCTGCTCGGCCAGTCCGGGGAAAATGTCAAGGTGGTCCAGGAGTTGCTCAGGCATGCATCGAGTCGGATCACGCAGGACGTGTACCAGCAGGCTGATGAGACAGCGAAGAGAGAGGCCTTGAAGCGCGTTGCAGGACTGTTCGTCATGCCCGACAAAAAAATCGCATGAAGCTCTCCAGAACCCGAACGACGAAAGGCTCCCGGATGATCCGGGAGCCTTTCTAATTGAGCTTGATCGGGCGCAATCCAAAAGCGTATATTGCTTCCGTGCCCCTAAAGTGCCCTCGCTGTTTGGAGATTTTGCTTGTAAGTCTTTTGTTTTATTGGCGTCCCCGACGGGATTCGAACCCGTGTTACCGCCGTGAAAGGGCGGTGTCCTAACCGCTGGACGACGGGGACGCACCGTCTAAATGAGAACTTAGACGCATCTCTAACGCTAACAATATGAAGCTGGTCTGTCAAAGACTCCGCGCATCCAAATCTTACCTGGGAGCCTGTTGCAATTGCCATCACTCGTCGGCTATTTCCCATCCTGATTCGTCGATAGAACACGCATGGAGACGAGCGAGTTCAGAACAGCATGTTCGGTTACTTGACTTTAGAGCAGCGAGTTCCGCAGGATCATCCATTGCGTGCGATTCGGCGTCATGACCGATATGCTTCTCTGCCTGCTAAACGGGGAGTTCGACATCTTTTACTCGGCCTCTGGCCGCCCTTCGAGCGCGCCTGAGTACGGTATTGCGGGCGCTGCTGTTGCAGGCGTTTTACTCGGTTCGCTCGGAGCGGCAGTTGTGCGAGCAGATCGACTACAACCTGCTGTTCCGCTGGTTTGTCGGCCTGGGGCTGGACGACCGGATGTGGAACCATGCGGTGTTCTCGAAGAACCGCGACCGCCTGCTGAACTCGGAGGTGGCGCAGGAGTTCTTCGCCGCCGTCAACCAACAGGCCACGCGCTTTATGAGCGATGAGCACTTCACCGTGGACGGCACGCTGATCGCGGCGTGGGCGTCGCAGAAGAGCTTCCGCCCGAAGGACGGCTCGGACAAGGATGACGACGGCACCAACTTCCACGGCGGCAAGCGCAGCAACGAGACCCATGAATCGACCACCGATCCGGACGCCCGGCTGTACAAGAAGAGCTATGGCAAGGAATCGAAGCTGGCGTATCTGGGCCATGCGCTGGTGGAGAACCGCAACGGTCTTATCGCGCAGGCGATGGTGACGCAGGCCGATGGCTTCGCCGAGCGCGAGGCAGCGTTACTGATGCTTGCTCAACAGCAGCAAGGCTCTTCGCGGCGCATCACCGTGGGCGCNNCTCGCACAAGAGACGATTCAAGCCGACCTCAGCAAATCTTTGTCTCCGATCCTCGGTATTCTGTCTCCAGAGACCTGAAGCTAAAGAAACTCCTGGGGATGATGCGGTATGGACACATGACCGGATCGCACTCTACGGCGAACCTCTGCATACTGCAGCAGGATGAAATTGTCGGTCATGCCCGCGATGTAGTCCGCCACCACGCGAGCCAGACCTTCGGTTTCCACCTCCGCAAAGTAGGATTCGGGCAACTCCTCGGGTTCGTTCACCCAGAAATCGAAGAGTTCCGTGACCACCTCTTCCGCTTTCGAGTGTTCAAGCTCCAGCGCAGAACAAGTATAGAGCGTGTCGTACAGGTAGCGCTTCTCCTGTAGGCGCTCCGCCTCCGCTTCAGGTGAGAAGACAGCGACTCTACCGTCAATCCTTCGGATGTCGGCGAGAGACTGAACTCCTGCCTGAGCAACATTTGCGGCTGTCGTCTGGATAAGATCGAGGATCAGGGTCTTCTGCATTGCTTGTAGAGCATCGTGGAAGATGTACTTTTCCTCGGNNCAACCCCAGGAAATACTCTGCCAGTTCCGGATGCTCCTCCGCGCTGTAATCACGGGAGTGCTTCACGATACCCTCTCGGGATGCCAATGTCAGATTCAAACCGCGATGCCCCGCGTAGCGTCGCTCGAAGCGCTCAACGATGCGGAGAGCGTGGAGATTGTGATCAAAACGCAGGCCATAGCGCTGAAGGCAATTATCCAGCGCGCGTTCGCCGGCATGGCCAAAAGGCGGATGACCAATGTCGTGGACGAGGGCCAGCGTCTCCGCGAGATCGACATTGAGGCTGAGTGCAGAAGCTACATGGCGCGCGACCTGTGCGACTTCGATTGTGTGGGTCAAGCGGCTGCGAAAATGATCCGAAGCGCGACTTGTAAACACCTGGGTCTTGCCTGCGAGTCGGCGAAATGCCCGAGATTGTATGACGCGATCGCGGTCACGCTCGAAGGCAGTACGGTCATCGCTCGTGGGCGCTGGAAAGTCGCGCACCGATAGTGCGCGTGCGTCTTCACCGAAGACCCCGCAGGCGTACAGGTTGTAAGCCATCGACTTCGAGTTTAGCCTGACTCTCTCGGCTTGAGCCACCGTCTGTGCAACGCGATCGATATTTCCCCTACTTTGCTGGCTCATTGCCTGCGTGAGCCAGGCGAATGCGGGCACCCTCCAGCTTGCGCTGAACCTTCGCGATATCGTTCGGATCCGCCTCGGGCGAGAGAGATGTAGAGTATTGCTTCAACGATTTTTGCCAGTCTTCAATTGCCTGCTGCAACTTTCCATTTTTTGCTTTGATCTCACCTAGATGGTCAAGCACCGTGGGATCGCCGGACATGCGCAGGGCTGCTTTGGTCTCGTAGTCGTCGGCCATCGCATACTGTCCCTGCTTGTAATAGGCCCAGGCCAGAGAATCGAGGAACGCATAATTCTGTGGATCGGAGGCAACAGCCTTCTTCAGCATCGCTACAGCATCGTCAAGCTTGATGCCGCGGTCAGCATACATGTAGCCGAGATCATTCTGGATCGATGCGTTCTTGGGGTCGATCGCGAGCCCTTTGCGAAACTCCAACTCTGCTTCATCGTAGAGCTTCTCACGCAGAGCTGCATCACCGCGGAAGTAGTAGAGCAGGACTTTGTCTTCAGGTCTGGTGGTGAGGGCCTCGGCCTTGTCAAACGCAAGCGAGGCATCCTTCCAGCGTTTGGCGCGCACGTCCATGTCCGCCAGATCGAAGTAGACTTCGCGATCATCCGGGGTTCCTGTCAACTGCGCCTGGGCTAGCTTCAGGCCATCATCAACCTTGCCCGAGTCCGCCAGTTGCCGCGCATAGGTTAGCTGCACATCATGATTGGAGGACATTGCCTTGGCAGCGTCCGATGCAACCTGCAGAGCCTTCGCCCATTGATGCGCGTCGCGATAGGTGTCCACCTCTGCATCACTCGCACGCGATGCAAAATCACCGCCCAGATCCGCCATCTGCCGATAAGCGGCAATGGCTTGTCCGGTGTTCCCTGCCAGGCGTGAAACGCTTCCGAGCAAACTGACGAAGAGGGCCCGGTTGCTCAGCGCCCCATCCGCATACTTGCCGTCGGGAGAGGCGGTGGACAGGAGCAAATCCTTCAACGTCGTTGCGGCATCATCGAAACGTCCAAGGCCGTCGTAAACCAGTGCTTCGTTATACGTCAGTTCCTGGTCGGTGCCATTCGCTACAAGAGCCTCAGCCTTCTTCAAGGTCGCAAGAGCCTGCTCATATTCGCCTTTTTGTCTCTGAATCTCTGCCTCGCGAACCAGCGCTTGAGGATCCTGCGGGTCGGTCTTCAGGATCTCGGCGTTGATCTTCCCTGCCGCCTCCATCTGCCCCGACGCCGCGAGGGCAGCAGCGAGACCGCGCTTGGCATCCGTATTGTCTGGATCATGGTTGATCGAGAACTGGTAAGCGATGGCCGCATCTTTGGGGCGTTTCAACTGGTCGTAAATCCCCGCAAGCGCAAAGTCCATGCGGCCTGTGCGGTCGCTCTCAGGCACATTGGCGATCACCTTTGCGGCCCGATCAAGATCGCCCTGCTCGGAGTATTGACGCGCAATGCTCAGGACAACTTCCTCGTTGTTGCCATCAATTTTCTGCGCCGCCTTGAACTGCTCTTCGGCCTTGGCTGAGTCATGATTCAGGCCGTACAACTGACCCAGCAGCAATCTATTCTCAAGATCCTCGGGTTTCAGTTGCACAATGGTTTCGTATTCCTTGATCGCCGCCTGCAGTATCTGTGCGGCCTGCGGTCCTTGCCCATCTCCGAGCGTCCGAAGATACACGCGGCCCAGCAGCAAATGGGCATTCAGGTCATCCGGGTGTTTGGCTAACTGGTCCTGCGCCGCTGCAACTGCTTCGCGGATTCTGCCGAGCCGAAAATACAAATTTGAGATGCCGTCCTGCAGGATGCGTGACGTTGGATCTGCATCGAGAGCGAGCTTGTACTGCTCGATGGCTTGTGTTGCCACATCCTGCCGGCCCGACGCTTCAGCCTGATTCTCATAGAGCTTTGCCAGGCCGTAGTGGTAATAGGACGCGGCATGATCGACGGTCTGAGCAGGAGGAACGGACTGCGCACTCCCGCTCTTCGGGGCACAGAATGCCACGATCGCAAGAGGAAGGAGAGTGGCACGGAGGATTCGGCTCATGGGTAGGTCCTGAAAAGACACGTTATACATCGGTCGCTCTATCACCTTAGACGGTACTTTACAGGGTTTGGTGGTGACCCAACAATCCCACCTCGAGCTATCCGTGCCGAAAGTGACGAATCCCGGTAAATACCATGGCAACGCCAAGCCGGTCCGCAGCTGCAATCACCTCAGCATCGCGGACCGAGCCGCCAGGCTGGATAATGGCCGTTGCCCCAGCATTGGCAATGACTTCGAGGCCATCCGGGAAGGGGAAAAAGGCGTCCGAGGCGGCCACCGTGCCAGCCAGCTNNATGTGTATAAGAGACAGTGGCGCAGGAGCTTGCGTCGACGCGGCTCATCTGGCCGGCTCCCATACCGACGGTCTGCCCGAATCCTTCCTGGAGCCTCGCATACACGATGGCATTCGACTTCACATGCTTGCAAACCTTCCAGGCGAAGAGCAGCACTGCCATCTCTTCCGTGGTGGGCTTGCGGGCGGTGGGACAGGTAAGCGTCTCTGCTGTGACGACCGCGCGATCCTCATCCTGAAGCAGAAAGCCGCCCGATATCTGCTTGATTACTTTCGCCGGGGCGATGGGCTCGATGCGCAGAACACGCAGATTCTTCTTTGTGCTGAGCGCTGTAAGAGCCTCGGGAGTGAAGCCCGGAGCAACAATGGCCTCCACGAATAATTTGGCCATCGCAGTAGCGGCAGGGCCGTCGACAACCCGATTTACGCCAATCACCCCGCCAAACGCGGAGACCGGATCAGCTTCGAGAGCGCGAATATAGGCCTGTTCCACGGTATTGCCGAGGGCAACGCCACAGGGATTGGTGTGTTTGACGATCACGACAGCCGTCTGCTCGAACTCGTTCACCATAGACCAGCAGGCGTCGAGATCGACCAGGTTGTTGTAACTCAACTCCTTGCCCTGCAACTGCTCGGCATTCGCGATGCCGTTCTTCGATCCGTCGGTGTACACGGCGGCAGCCTGATGAGGGTTTTCGCCATAGCGCANNAGCACGGGCGCCAAGGACGTCTCTGCCGTTGAAAGCTTGGGGTCGGAGGGCAGCGTCTCCAGGGTCGTCGCAATCGCGGAGTCGTAGGCTGCGGTCGTTGCAAAGGCGGCGCGGGCCAGCCGCCAGCGGGTTTCGAGGCTCAGTTGGCCAGCGTTTGCATGCAGTTCTTCGGTGAGCGCGGGATAATCCGCTGCATTGGAAACGACGGCAACGTCCGTAAAATTCTTCGCCGCGGAGCGGAGCATTGAGGGGCCGCCGATATCGATGTTCTCAATCAGCTCTGCGGTCGTCACGCCGGCACGGGCGGCGGTTTTTTCGAACGCATAGAGGTTCACAACGACCATGTCGATCGGAGCGATGCCGTGCTCAGCAACAGCAGCGACATGGTCAGGATGGTCGCGACGGTGCAGAATACCGCCGTGGACGCCCGGATGAAGCGTCTTCACGCGGCCATCGAGCATCTCCGGAAAGCCCGTAAGCTCGGCAACATCGCGCACCGGAAGGCCCGCATCGCGCAACGCCTTGGCGGTCCCGCCGGTTGAAACGAGTTCCACTCCCAGGCCAGCCAGTACTGCGGCAAACTCCACCACCCCGGTCTTGTCGGTTACGGATAACAGGGCACGTCGAACGGTCTTCAAATCACTCATATTTCTCTGATTTTACGCGCATCTCCTGTGGACAGCCGGACTCCCTGCCTAGCGGAGCCCGGATGGTGAAGCTACCGCTTTCTGCGGCTTCAGTGCCTCCGTCAAGACGTGCCCAACACAGGCCGAGGGCTGGTTCACCCCCAAAAGCGCTGCGAAGGTTGCGGCGATATCCACCGGAGCCGTCCGCTGCAGGTAGGTTCCCGGCACAAAGGGTGTGCCGAAGAAGGCCAGCGGAACGTGGCGATCGTACGAGTACGGCGTGAAGTGGGTGGTCCCTGAGGACGCGAAGCCGGACATCTGGTACATCCCCGGCGTGACCATCACCCACCAGCCACCATTGGTGGAGTAGCTGTGCAGAATGAGCTGTCCCTCCTCGGTATTGGGCACGTTGCCGGCGGCAATCTGCACCTTGGTGTAGACCCGGCGCAAGGTCGCCGGCCTCAGCGAATGGCTATTGGGAGCGGCCTTCAGTGCGGCGGCCTGTGTAGCGTCGAGCGCTCCAGGCAGAATCTTCGCGACCAGCGCCTCGGCGTCAGCCTCGTTCACGGAAAATCGTGCAAAGGCCCGCTCATCGAGCTGGATATACGGCAGTTCACCGCCGAGGATGAACTTTACAGGCTCATTTGGCGACAGCTTTGCGCTCAGCTCACGATCGAGCTCGGCGTCCACCGCACCCACGGAAAACGTGGCCGCAGGCATCCCTTCCCGCGCAGCCACCGAGGGAGAAGGCGCAACCCCGTGATCGCCAGTCAGTGACACCCAGACGTTATCCAGGCCCCCGTCCACGTGGCTCTGCAGAAAATTGAAGAAGCTGTTCAGGTCCACATCCACAGCGTCGATCATCGCGCGCTGGCGGGGGGAGTCCGGCCCAACCTCGTGGCCAAGGATATCGGTCGACGAGATGCTGATGGTCAAAACATCGGTGGCATCGTCCTTGCCCAGGCCTTCATGGGCGATAAGCGCCTTCGCGAAGTCCAGCTCATAGCTGACGGCGGCGGGCGAGTCCCCTACCTTGCTATAAAAATCTCCTGCCGCGGCTCCTGCCTCCTTGCGCGCCTGCTCTGGACGTCCCTTGCTATTAAAATCGTCCACCCACGCCGGAAGTGCCTGCATATAGTAGGTCGAGGTCTCGAAGTGGCCTGTGGCGTGGTCGATCCAGTACGCCCCGCGGGAGGCGTGGCCGGAGGTAAGGATGGCTGCGCGGTCCTTCAGCGAGATGCCAAAGAGCTTGGCTTTGCCGCCAGTGCCAAGCACCACCTCATCGCCGATCGTAGAGGCCAGTTCATTCCGTGGGGAGGCTCCAGCTTCCGCATCACTGGATGCGCCGACCAGAGGATAGTCGGGATCTTCGACCGAGGAAAACTCGTGCTTTGTCGACCGGGTCAGGTCCCACCAGTCATTGACCGCTATATTGTGTCCGTTGCTATAGGCACCTGTGGCGATAGTCGAGTGGCCGGGGGCGGTCATGGTATTGGCGTAGTCGTAGTAGCACTCTGGAAAGTAGGCACCGCGCCTCAGGAAGAGGTTGAAGCCGTTCGGAGTCTTGAAGTCGGCGCGAAAGCGATCGAGATAATCGCCGCGAAACTGGTCGAGTACGAGGATCACAAGGAGCTTGGGCTTCGCGTTGTACGCGCTTGCGAAGGCTGCGGGGGTGAAGGCGGTCGCAGCCATAGCCGCGGTAAGAACGAGCGAGAAAAAGCGCTTGCACATGCCGAAGAGTATAGCCGCGAAATGTGACAAGACCGTCTCAATGACTCCCGCCAAGCTAAAATAGTGGAGTATGCACGATTTAGCTTTTGTGCGGGCCAATCTCCCGCTGGTTGAAGAAAAACTCCGTCTCCGCGGTGCGGACCTGTCGCTCCTCAGCGGATTCTCCACCCTCGACACGGAGCGTCGTTCGGCAATCACCGAGGCGGAGACGCTCAAGGCCCAGCGCAACGCACTGTCTGCGGAGTTCGGACGACTGAAGCGCGAGGGCGGCGACGTTGCGCTTGTCGGAGCGCAGACGTCCGCACTGAAGGAAAAGACCGAGCAACTCGAAGCGCTCGCCGCTGCGGCTGATCTCAAGCTGCGCGAGTTGCTGGAGGCTCTCCCGAATCTTCCCCACGATTCCGTTCCCGCGGGAACCTCAGAGCACGACAACCTCTGCCAGAAGACCTGGGGCGAGCCCACCACGTTCGACTTCCCTGCCAGGCCGCATTGGGAGATTGGTGAAGAGCTCGGCATTCTGGACTTCGAGCGCGCAGCCAAAATCTCTGGTGCACGCTTCGTCCTGCAGTTTGGTTCGGGCGCGAGACTGGAACGAGCTCTCGCAAACTTCATGCTCGACCTGCACACCCGCGAGCACGGATACGTCGAAGTGCTGCCTCCCAGCCTGGTAAACTCCGAATCACTTTTCGGGACCGGCCAGTTACCCAAATTCGAGTCTGATTTGTTCTATTGCGTGAACAAGAAAATATTCGAGATCGACCGCGATTACAGCGACCCCTCCAGTGGCATCGCAATCGAAGAGCTGGATAGAATCCGCTCTCAGGCTGGAACGGCGAATCACTGGCTCATCCCCACCGCCGAGGTCCCCGTCACCAACATCTTCCGCGACGAGACCATCGACCTCTCCGCCGGCTCCATCTCGTTTGCGGCCTACACCTCCTGCTACCGCTCCGAGGCCGGCTCACACGGCAAGGACACGCGCGGCATGATTCGCCAGCACCAATTTCAGAAGGTCGAATTGGTGAAGTTCACACGCCCGGAAGATTCTTATGCTGAGCACGAGCAACTGACGCGACACGCCGAAACGGTACTCGAGAGGCTTGGGCTTCCCTACCGCCGGATGCTGCTCTGCACAGGCGACATGGGCTTCAGCGCAGCGAAGACCTATGACCTTGAAGTCTGGGTTCCCGGCCAGCAGACCTACCGCGAGATCTCTTCGTGCTCAAATTTTGAGAGCTTCCAGGCCCGCCGCGCAAATATTCGTTACAAGCCAGAAGGCGCTAAGAAGGCAGAGTTCGTCCACACACTCAATGGCAGCGGACTGGCGGTTGGACGCACCTATCTGGCAGTCCTGGAAAACTACCAGCAGGCCGACGGCTCAGTGCGTATTCCGCTGGCATTACAGCCATACATGAACGGAGAAACGGTGATTACGAAGCAGTCACTGGGGCGGACGCTATGAAGCTTTTGAGGAATTACATCTTCTGGAACTATGAGCGCGGCAGCTTTCACTACGACATCATGGTGACGCTTATCCTGCTGTTCCTCTTTGTTTCGCCGCGGTTCATCGACTTCGCAGACAAGCCCGTTACAAATATTCCGTTGCAACATAGCGAGGTGCTCGTCAAGGCGCAGGGCGGTTCGAGCAGCGAGGCGCGTTTCATCTATGAAATTCGCGTCGACGACCTGCATGGCGCGAAGACCGACACTGAAATCAAGGCCGCCATTCTCAACATCGTCGAACCCATGGCCGGAGGCGTAACGCTCCAGAAGTACACCCCCGTGTTGGACGCCAAGGGACAGATCGTCGCCTACGACGCAACGGTTCTCCGCTAAAGCCAGCCGCCGCGCAGGCGACACTCGCACACAAAACCTCATCGAAAGCAATACATGCAGGAGTTTGATTTCATGAAGCATCTTCGTACTTTTTTCGTAGCTGTTCTCACACTAACCGCCGCTGTCAACTCCTACGCCCAGGTGGCTTCTCCTCAACTCACGAACGTCCTAAAGCAGCTCGACACCGCCAGCGCCAAATTCCAGCGCGCAACCGCCGACTTCCAGTGGGACTACTACGAGAAGGTCGTCCACGACACCACCACGCAAAAAGGCTCCATCTACTTCGAACGTGAGAAAGGCGCCACTGATATGGGCGCCGTCCTGGTCGATCCCAACGCCGGCCCAAAATCGAAGCCCATCAAGGTTATCCAATATCAGGGCGGTACGGTCCAAATGTTCGATCCCGGGGTCGACCAGATCACCGTCCTTCACGAAGCCGGCAATCAGTCAGAAATTGAAAGCTTCCTCACGCTGGGTTTCGGCGGCAGTGGTACCGACCTGGCCCGCGCCTGGGCCATCAATGACCTCGGCCCCGAGACCCTCACCGACAACGGTCAGCCCATCAAGGTCGAGAAGCTCGACCTCGTCGGCAAGGACGCAGACAGCCGCAAGAACTTCAGCCACATCACCATCTGGGTCGACCCCGCGCGTGCCGTCTCGCTCAAGCAGGTCTTCTATACCACCAGCGGCGACTACCGCACCGCAACTTACTCCGCAATCAAGGTCAACGGCAACGTTCACAAGGACCAGTTCGCGATCAAGAAAGACAAGAACACGACTATCGTGAATCACTAGGCGATAGCCAACGCGGC
>DHWW01000292.1 GCA_002413385.1 Granulicella sp. UBA5172 | reverse complement strand
TGATATACACCTGCGCGCCGCTCTCCCTCACCCCATCGCGCTGCCACACTCCCCAGCGGATCCCGCACATAAATCCGCTGCCGGTTCCAAACCAAAAATACCACCGCCCCCAAGGCCAACATGCAAAATAAACTTTCGCAAATCACCCTCCCCACTAACCACTAAGAAACTAACTCTTCTTCTCCTCGTGATATTCCTGCTCCGAATTAATCCCCCACACCGCAGCCTTATCCACGCCCCCCGCGGCTATCCCATCCACCACCGCCATCGCGGTCAGCATCGAGTGGTCCTGGTTGTTGTACTTATGCATCCCATTCCGCCCTACCAGAAATAAATTCTCAAACCGATCCGTCCACTCCCTCAACTCCGCGAACCGGTCATACGTTCCAAAATACGCTGGATACGTCTTCGGCACGCGCACCACATGCGCATCGAGCACTTCGGCCGTCTTCAAAATCCCAATCTTCTCCAACCCCCCCGCCGCAAACTTCTTCAGCTCGTCATCCGGCATCGCCCACAGCTCGTCCGTTTCGTAGCAGAAATACTCCAACCCAATCCAAACCTTCGTCGGATCAGCCACCATGTACGGGCTCCAGTTGTTGAAAATCTGCAGCCGCCCCAGCAGCACATCCGGCTCCTGAATATAAATCCACGTATCCCGTATCAGCGTCTTATCCGACTCCGTTACATCCAACTTATTTGCCAGCACTCCCACCGTAATAAAGTCGCGATACTCCAGCCCCTCGCTCACCTCGCGCACATTGGCGGGCACCTCCACCTTCATCGCCCGCACCAGATCCCGCATCGGCATCGTCGACAGAAAATAATCCCCCTCGAACCGCCGCTGTTCCCCCGCGTCATTCACTACGTCAACCGCAACCACCCGCTCCCCATCGGCCTCGATCCCAACGACCTTCCACCCCATATGGATCTCGCCGCCCATCGCGACAACCTTCTCCGCCACATGCTCCCACAACTGTCCCGGCCCAAACTTCGGATACAGAAACCGTTCAATCAGCGAAGTATCCGTTCCCTTCTGCGCAATATCCTTGCCACCATCTCCCGCCGCATGCTTCGGCTTCCTCGTAAACGTCTTGCGAACAAAATGCTTCACCGCCGTCGTCAAGCTCAGCCCCTTGATTCGCTGCGCTCCCCACTCCGCAGAAATCTTGTCGCACGGAGTCCCCCACACCTTCTCCGTATAGCTCTTGAAGAACGTCCGATACAGCTCTGTTCCAAACCGGTTGATCAAAAAATCCTCAAGGCTCTTCTCTTCCTTGATCGGCTTCACCCGGCTCCAGCCATAGCTCAAGCCGATCTTCACCATCCGCACCAACCCCAGGTGCGACAGCGTCGTCCCACTCAGCTTGATCGGATAATCGAAAAACTTTCGCAGATAATAAATTCGGCTCTTCCGAGGACGCACCAGCATCACCAGGTCATCGCACGCCGGGGCAGCAGGGGCCACAACCGTCGCCGTATGCCCAAGCTCCTCAAGCTCGTCCTCTGCATCAGCCTCTTCCGTCTCCATCCGCAGCGGCCCCATCCCGCGCAGCGGCGGCTCTTCGTCAATATCCACCGGAACCGCAACCACCCTTTGCTGCCCCTGGTACCGAATCTCCACCGGCTCCACCGAACCCTCACCTGCCTCTACCGGCATCAGGTCCATCCACCACTGCATCACCCGGTCGCTCTTGGAGAAAAATCGGTGACCGCCAATATCCATCCGGTTGCCCTTATACCGGATCGTCCGTGAGATCCCGCCAATCTCCCCCGACGCCTCCAGCACAATCGGCTGCACCCCCGTCTTCCGCAAAAACTCCAGCGCCGCCGTCAACCCCGCCGGCCCCGCACCGATAATCACTGCCCGCTCGCCCATTTGGCCTCTCCAACCCTATCGCACCGCCAAACGCAAACCGGCAGACACAGGCACCAGAATAGCGCAATCACTCGCTCCGCACGCCCCGCGACCTCCGGACGATCACCGCCCCCACGCTATACTCTTCCTACCAGTAGCCAGCGATCACCCAGCCCCCGGAGTCCTCCCAAATGCCTGACAGCGAGCGCACCAGAATCCCCTTCTTCGACCGGATTCGCGCCCACGTCGCCATCGCCCGGCTCGACCACTCCATCAAGAACCTCTTCGTTCTTCCCGGCGTCATCGTCCCCCTCAGCATCTATCCGGCTCTCTTCACTCTGCGGCTGGTCGAGACCCTCGCCCTCGCCTTCGTCTCCATCACCCTCGTTGCCTGCAGCAACTACGTCATCAACGAAGTCCTCGACGCCCCCTTCGACCGCCTCCACCCCATCAAGAAGAATCGTCCGGCCGCCCGAGGTCTGGTCAGCATCCCCATAGCCTACGTTCAGTGGCTCCTCATGATGATCGCCGGCGTCGCTATCGGCCTCACCATCTCCAAAATGTTCGCCCTCATGTCCCTCATCCTCTGGATCATGGGCTGCATCTACAACTTTCCCCCCATCCGCACCAAAGACGTCCCCTACCTCGACGTCCTCACCGAGTCCATCAACAATCCACTCCGCATGCTCCTCGGCTGGTACGCCGTCACCGCGGCGATGGGCTTCCCCCTCGTCCCACCCGTCTCCCTCCTCATCGCCTACTGGATGATCGGCTGCTACTTCATGGGCCTCAAGCGTTTCTCCGAGCTCTCCGAGTTCCACAAGTCCGGCGACCACGCCCTCGCCGGCTCCTACCGCGCCTCCTTCAAGCGCTACACCCCCGAATCCCTGCTCGTCTCGGTCCTCTTCTACGCCTCCACGGCGATGCTCTTCCTCGGCGCCTTCATCATCCGCTACCGCATCGAGCTCATCCTCGGCTTTCCCTTCGTCGCCTTCACCATGGCCATCTATCTCAAGCTCTCTTTCAAGCCTGAAAGCGCCGTCCAGAACCCCGAAAAGCTCTACCGCGAACCACTCCTCATGGCCTCCTTCGCCGCAACGGTACTCATCATGGGCCTCCTCCTATTTATCCGCATGCCACGCCTCGAGCAGTTCTTCCTCCCCACCATTCCCACCTCAACTTCCCTCCACGCCGCACCGACATCGCACCTCCTCCGCGCCCCCCTGCGCACATCCTCCACGGAGAAACTTCCTGCATGACCCCGCAGCCTGAAGCCGCATCGAGGGAGTCCACACTCTCCCATCTCCTGCTGGCCTTCGTTCTCCTCCTCACCACCCTTCTCTTCCCTACTCTGGTCCCACGCACGCCTGCTCTGGAAGGATGAGTTCCTCTCCTTCTACTC
>DHWW01000169.1 GCA_002413385.1 Granulicella sp. UBA5172 | reverse complement strand
CCAGCGCCAGCACCAGCGCCTTCTCGCTGCGCTGGTAGCGCATCAAACAGCTCCGCCTGAAACTCCCCATCGCGGTCTTTGGGCACCATCAACTCCAGCCCACCCACCCGCGTCTTCAGCGTGCGGGGCTTGTACCCGTTGCGCCAGCCGCGCCGCTCGCCGTTGCGCTCATAGCTCCCCGCTCCCAGAAAGCTCGCCATCTCCGCTTCCAACACCTGCTGCACCGTCCGCTGCACCAGCTCGCGAAGAAAATCCTCTCCGCCAAATCCGCCTTGCAACCCCTCCACAATCCCAATACCCTCTCCCTTGCGAGCCATCTGCATCGTCTCCTCCTGAATGTCGTTCTGGTAAACAACATCCTAAGGAACCGCCGCGATGGCTCGCTCTCGCTCACCCATCAACAGCTTCTACAGAACTTTACGGGCTCAGTCTGCTGGATTCAGAGCTACATCATCGGCTTTTGATGACATACAGATTGCGCGCTACACACTTCCGCCGCTGACTTCCGTCCGCATGTCGCGACTTGATCTGGCAGGGGATGTCATCGAAGCTTTGCGCAATCTTATTGAGGGAAAATCATCCCGCCGTAGCGTACAGCCCGCAGTGGCCACTGAGCTCGTCGTGCGGCGGTCCACGTCCATACCTCGGGAGAGCTTGTCCGACTTAAAAGAACGATCTACCGCTACGGCAAGCAAAAGAACAAAATGAGTTGACCTCTGGATCATGCGAGCCGTAAGTTGGTGTGGACGAGAAAACGGTTACTCAAAGGCCGCCAGAATCCAACGGAGCTGGTGCGGTGTGTCAGATTCCGTTTTCGCGCTACTTTCATCCAAGGACCGCAGATGAACCCGTTCAGCAAAGATTCGGAACCGACATCAAACGCCGGCGGCGTTGCCAGGCGAGACATCCTCAAAGGTCTGGCGGTTCTGGCCATGACCCCTATCGTTTCGCAGGCCGTTGCGGAAGCACAGGATGCACGTCCGGCTCAGGGGACCTCGCCTCTCGCAGTTGCCGCAGGCAAACGTGATCAATCCTTCGATGAAGGATGGCGTTTTTTACGCGGTGATGCGCCGGGAGCGGAAGCTCCCGGATTTAACGACAGCAGCTGGCGTGTTCTGGACCTGCCGCATGATTGGAGCGTCGAGGACCTGCCCTCGCTGGGCTACACGGAAAATGGCGCCGGGGCCCTGTGGGGTATGACCGTCGCGGCAACCCGCACCGGCCCTTTCGATACAGAACATAAGTCAGGGCGGCCGTGACACGGGCTGGTTCGTAGGGGGAACCGGTTGGTATCGCCGTAGCTTTTCGGCGTCGGCGGTTCCGGTAGATGGACAGGTGGAGATCACCTTCGATGGCGTGTACCGCAACAGCGATGTCTGGCTGAACGGCGAGCTCCTTGGGACGCATCCTTATGGTTACACGACCTTCTCGTATGATCTGACGCCGCACCTTCGCAGGACCGGCGAGAACGTACTTGCGGTGCGAGTGCGTAACGAAGGCAAGAACAGCCGTTGGTATTCCGGGTCGGGTATCTACAGGCACGTGTGGCTGGATACGACAGGCAAAATCCGCATACCGAAGTGGGGCGTCTCCGTCACCACGCCGGATGTCAGCAAGGCCAGCGCGACGGTGAAGGTCGCGGTGAAGGTTGAGAACAGGACCGGCTCGGCCCAGGACGTGACCGTGCGGCTGCATCTGTTTGATGGAAACAATGACAGCGCCGGAACGCAAGAGTTGAAGCAGTCCATTCCCGCAACAGGTTTCACCGAAGTGGAACAAAGCGTCACGCTTCCGAACCCGAAACTATGGGGAACCGCCACGCCGCAGATGTACCGCTTGGAAACTGAGCTGATAGCGGGTGCAAATGTTGTGGATCGGATGTCCACCCCCTTCGGAATCCGAAAGGTCGAGATCGACGCACAAAATGGTTTGCGGATCAACGGCGAAGTCACCAAGTTACGGGGTGGCTGCATGCACCACGACAACGGAATCCTGGGCGCATGTGCCTACGACCGGTCAGAGGAGCGCCGCATTGAGTTGATGAAGGCTCACGGCTTCAACGCCATCCGTACGAGTCACAATCCGCCCTCGCCCATGTTTCTTGCAAGCTGCGACAGGCTTGGCATGCTGGTGGTAGATGAGGCGTTCGACCAGTGGGAAGTGCAGAAGAATCCCGAGGACTACCATCTGGTATTTGCAGAGTGGTGGCAGCGGGACCTCGCCTCGATGATACTGCGAGATCGAAACCATCCCTCGGTCATTTTGTGGAGCATTGGTAACGAGATACCTGAACGGGCCCAACCGCGTGGTGTAGAAATTGCGAAGAACTTACAGGAATACGCACACAAGCTCGACCCGACTCGTCTTGTGACAGCTGCGATCAACAGCGCTCGCGGAGGCGGAGAGCAGCTTGATCCAGCGTTCCTGCACCTCGATGTCGGCGGCTATAACTATATGATCACGAATTACGAAACAGACCATGTGCGACATCCGGATCGGATCATCCTTGGGACCGAATCTTTCCCCCGCCAGGCGTACGCGACCTGGGAGCCGGTGGAACGGTTGCCTTATGTAATCGGCGATTTCACATGGACGGCTATGGATTACCTTGGCGAGTCCTCGCTTGGCAATGCACAATTGCGGCCCGCGCCCAGGGGGGGTGGCCCAGGTGCTCCGGGCGCGCCAGCTGCTCCAGGAGGTGGATTCGGCTACGGCAACATCTATCTTTCATTTCCGTGGTTCAACTCCTACTGCGGCGATATCGACTTGATTGGAGAAACGAAGCCGCAAGGCTACTACCGCCGCGTAGTGTGGGGAACCAGCAAGTTGGAGATGGTTGTGCAGCGCCCAGTTCCGGTCGGCAGAACAGAGGTCATCACCGCCTGGGGCTGGTCAGACGAGTTGCGCAGCTGGACCTGGCCGGGTTACGAAGGCCGGACTGTGGCTGTACGCGTGGCTTCCACAGGAGATCAGGTGCGCCTGCTGCTCAACGGCAAGGAAGTTGGAACGAAGCCAGTGTCCCGCGCGACGGAGTACAAGGCTGAGTTCCAGGTTCCATACGCAGCCGGTGAACTCAAGGCCATCGCCATGCAGGGTGGGCAGCCCATCGCGGAACAGAGTCTGACAACCGCGGGAAAGCCGACAAAGATCCGCCTCGTTGCCGATCGGTCGAGCGTTCGGCGCGACCGCAACGATTTGTCCTACGTGAAAGCAGAAATCGTAGACGACAAAGGGAACCTGGTTCCTGATGCGGTTGCTCCGGTTAGCTTTATAGTGAGTGGGGCAGGCGATCTGGCTGCTGCTGGAAGTGCGAATCCGAAGGATGTTGCGAGCTTCCGGTCTAAGAGCCCGAACACGTATCACGGCCGCTGCCTCGCAATTGTTCAGCCACGAGGGAAAGCAGGAAAAGTCACTGTCAGAGCGCAGGCACCCGGGCTGGAGTCTGGCATCATTCAGTTGGATGTGACATAGGAAAGGAAGCGGCATGTGCGATGGACGCGCATGCCGCACCTTTCATGACGTTTTTCTAACCACAGATTCCGAGGTTCTCTTTCACGATGCCAACTTCTATCGCACGACGTCAGATCGAAAGCAGGAGCAAGTCCGTGTGGTCAACCAGGAATCTCACTCTCATTATCTGGCTTGGTTTCGCTCCGCAAGTTGCCCTGCCTCAGTCGCAGCACGCTGCCGGAGAGTTGAGGCTCACCTCGACCTGCGGAGAGTTGCGCCTCACCGCACAGGCAGGAAACGCAATCCGGGTGCGCTGCGGAAATCCAGCCACTACCCAACTGCCGGAGCTTCTCTTTACGACTTCTGCCCCCAGTGTTACTGCTTCCGCGGGCTCCGACACTCGCTCATCCTGGCTGCGGACATCTCAGATCAAGGCTGTCGTCGACAAGCGCTCGGGCGATATCCAATTCTTCGACGCTAAAGGGAAGCTCCTCACGCAGGAGCTGCCAGGCAGCCGTCAACTCACCCATCCCGGTGGCTCCGAAGCACCAGTTGCGACCGCCGAGGTCCAATTTCCCCTCCAGCCCGGAGAGCATCTCTACGGATCTGGGCAATTCCAGGACGGATATCTCGATATTGCCCGGCTGCCGCGGAAACTCGTCCAGCTCAATACGCAGATATCGATTCCATTCCTCTTGTCGAGCAATGGATATGGAATCCTTTGGCACAACTACGGGATGACGCAGTTGAATCCTCCCGGCAATCACCTCGTTCTCACTGAAGCGGCCGCGGGAGCCAGCCAGTCCGTGGATGTTACCACCAGCGCGGGCACGCAGCGGCAGGTGCGCAGAGCCAAGCAGTTTACCGGTGATCTTGAGATACCCACCGACGGGGACTACGGGATCGTGCTGGACTCCGGCCGCACCATGACCGACCGATACCACTTGAAGATTGATGGGAAGACAATCTTCGAGCTTACGAACCAGTGGCTCCCCGGATCGACCAGCGGCATCGCACACCTCGCCGCCGGAACTCACCATGTGACGGTCGAAGCCAATGCGGACGATCACCCCTCTGTGGATTGGGGCTTGGCGGAAAACAAGACCGTCCTCATATCTCCCGACGCGCGCGAGGTGGACTATACCGTCTTTGCGGGAAACGCCGATCAAGTCATAGGTTCGTATCGACGGCTCACCGGGGAAGCGCCGATGTTTCCCGAATGGGCGTTTGGCTTTATCCAATGCCGCGAACGCTATCACTCGTCCAACGAAATCATAGACACCATCCAGCAGTTCCGCAAAGACGACATTCCGCTCGATCTGATCGTCCAGGATTGGCAATACTGGGGCAAATATGGGTGGAACGCGATGCGCTTCGACGAAGCGAACTATCCCGACCCTGCCGCGTTGGTGAAGCAGGTGCATGATCTCAATGCGCGGCTGATGGTCTCTGTCTGGTCGCGATTCGATCCAGCATCCGATGTTGGCAAGTTATTCAAGGACAAGAATTACTTCATCCCAAACACGACCTGGGTGGACTTCTTCAATCCCGCGGCCGCAAGCCTGTATTGGCAGAATTTCTCCAGCAGAATGCTGTCGCTCGGAATCGACGCTTGGTGGCTGGACGCAACCGAACCCGAAAATGACGACCTCCATAACCGGACCGTCTACGTCGGTTCGGGCGACGAATACCGGCTGGTGTATCCGCTCTACGTCACCAAGACCGTCTACGAAGGTTCACGTAAGGACGCGCCGGATAAGCGCGTGATGATTCTCTCCCGCAGCGCGTTCCTCGGGGAGCAGCGCTATTCCGTGTCGACCTGGTCGGGAGACATCGGAAATGACTGGGACACACTCCGCCGTCAGGTGACGGCCGGTCTCGACTATGCCGCTTCCGGAATGCCTTACTGGACCACGGATACCGGCGGCTTTTTCCGGCCTGGCCGAACTCAGTTTACCGATCCGGCCTACCACGAGCGCTTCGTCCGCTGGCTGGAGTTCTCTACTTTCTCGCCTTTGATGCGCGTGCATGGCTACCAGACCAACACCGAGCCATGGAACTACGGCCCGGAGATGGTCGAGCAGGAGAAAGACCTCATTGACCTGCGTTATCAACTCCTGCCCTATATCTACTCGCAAGCTGCGAATGTCACCTCTTCCGGCGGAACCATCATGCGTCCTCTGGTCATGGATTTCGCGGACGATCCGCATGCGCTGGACCAGAAGTATGAATACATGTTTGGGCCGGCATTCCTCGTCGCTCCCGTTCTCGACGCCGGTGTCACCCAGGCCCGCGTCTACGCGCCGCAGTCGAAGGGTGGATGGTTCAACTGGTGGACCGGCCAGCCCGTTGCATCAGGAGCGGAGGCAACGCTGGACGCGCCCATTGGCAAGATTCCTTTGCTGGTTCGTGCAGGCAGCATTGTCCCCTTTGCCCCTGTTCAACAATATGTGGGCGAAAAACAGGATTCGCCTCTTGAACTTCGAATCTATCCCGGCGCGGACGGACAGTTCACCCTATACGACGACGATGGACTGACCTATCGCTACGAGCAGGGGCAGCGCTCCAAAGTCGGCATCGCTTGGAATGAGAAGACAGGGACACTCACCCTTGGCGCTCGGCAAGGAACATATCAGAATATGCCCTCACAACAGCAACTGCACGTGCGCCTCTTGCGAGGTCAGCAATGGTCAGAAAAGGACGTTACCTACACGGGTCGCGCACTGAGCGTCCGCTTCGAAAAGTAGAATCTGCATCCGTCTCTGAAATACGTATTCGAATTAATTCGACTCGGTCCCCGAGTATCTCTCGACGACCCAATCTTGCACTGACAGCTCTTCGATCAAAGCAAGCATATTCTTTGTCATTGGAGAAACAGACGATGCTCTCCAGACCGAATCCCTATCCGGCCCACGTGTGCAAAGCGTGCGGACAGGAGATATTACGATCAGAGATGGAAGCTCCAACGCTGCTTTCCGGGGTCGTCCAATGCCCTGCCTGCGGTAGATCAGGAGCCCTCAACATTGAGATTCGTTCGACAGAGAGCAAGAAACCCCCTGTGCGTTCAACCGGCAAGCCCTAGTCGCGCTTGCGTGGGTTGGCCTGCCCGATCTTTTGTACCAGTTGAATTGTTAGTATTGTTAGTGTAGCGCGGCTTTTGATGTACCGGGATAGCTGCCGGATAGGGTGTGGAGAGCCGGGAAGCGCGTAGCGATTCCCGGCTCCCCACACCCCATGAGATTGGTTTCAGTCGCCCAGGCCTCTGGCGCCGGGGAGCGATAGCCCAGCGACGAGTGTGGCCTGATCGTGTTGTAGTGAACCCGCCAGCGTTCGGCCAGCACCTGCACTTCCTTGAGTGAGTAGAAGATCTCTCCGTTGAGGAACTCGTCTCTGAGCTTCGAGTTGAAGCTCTCGCAGTAGCCGTTCTCCCAGGGACTCCCGGGTTCGATATAGAGCGTCTTTGCACCGGTATCCGCCAGCCACTTCCGAAGATCTTTGGCTACGAACTCAGGGCCATTGTCGGAACGGATGTGTTCCGGAACGCCCTTCATCACCATGACATCAGCCAGAGACTCGATCACCTTTGCACTGCTCCATCGTCGCTCCGGACGTACCAGCAAGCTCTCCCTGGTATGCTCATCGATCAAGTTCAACATCCTCACCGTTCTCCCATCATGAGTCTTCGCGCTCACGAAGTCGTAGCTCCAGACATGGTTAGGGTGCTCCGGCCGCAGCCGCATGCATGACCCGTCGTTGAGCCACAACCGCCCTCTTGGCTTCTGCTTTTGTGGAACCTTCAGCCCCTCACGACGCCAGATCCCGGGGTCCCCGCGGACAGGTCTTCGTCCGTGGGGTGGAGATGCGCTCTACCCGGTCCTTGCCGACCTGCCAGCCTGTCCGCTTGAGCAGCGCCGTGATCCGGCGGTATCCATAACGGCCATACTGACTGGCCAACGTGACGATGGCCTGAGTAAGCGTGTCTTCGTCGTCCCGCTGGGTCGGCCGGTAGCGCTGCGTGCCGCGTGGCTGTTCGACCACATGGCACGCTTGCCGCTCGCTCATCCCATGCGCATCCCGCGCATAGATCACCGCACAGCGCCGTCGTTCAGGGCTTAGAATTTTCCCGAGGCGATGTCCTTCAACACCAGCTTCTCCAGACTCAACTCGGAGACCAACCGCTTCAGCTTCGTGTTCTCCTGCTCAAGCTCTTTCAGCCGCCGAGCTTGGTCCACCTTCAATCCACCGTACTCCTTGCGCCAACGGTAGNNGCAGATTCACGATCTGCTCCGCCGTATGCTTCGTCCCTCTTCTCATTCGCAGCTCCTCTTGTTCCAGTTTTATCTCTTCTCAACTGGTACAAAAAACGCCGGGCACTCCAGCGGATGGAGCAGGCCAGGAAGACCCGGGACCCGGCGTCGGAGAGCAGCGAAGCCAACTGACCGGGGGAGCGGAGACCGGCGTCCGCTGTTGCGGGCAGGCCCTCCGCTCCGCCCCTAAGTCTGTATGTCTCTT
>DHWW01000286.1:273-2676 GCA_002413385.1 Granulicella sp. UBA5172 | reverse complement strand
AAGCAGTACGGCTCCGAGAAGTTCCAGGTGATCGGCATTTCGATGGACGACGCGGCTCCCGAAGTGATCGCAACCGTATCCAAGCTAAAGCCGAATTACCCAATACTAATGGGAGACGAGCACTTGGGAACTGCATACGGTGGGGTACTGGGGCTTCCGGTTACCTTTCTAATTGACCGTGCTGGGAACATCCACGCTCGATATGAGGGAGGCGCTGACCTTAGACGCATCAAGGAAGATGTTGAGAGCCTTCTCAAATCGCGCTGAAGGTGGCAAATGGTGGACTCTGGAAATGTCCATGTTAAGCCTGGTCGAATTTCGCGAGATTTGCTGCAGAATAGGTGCCTTTCTATTGGCGGCAGCCTAAAGGACTCACGTTTCCCTTCACCCTGTGTTTATGCATCGCGCGTGCGTTTCGCCGGCACTAAGAGTAGCAGCGCGATGCTCCCGATTACCGCGAAAGCGGCGCCGAAGATGAATACTGCAGGATGTCCGGCTTTGTCCCAGAGCCGCCCTGCGACAAGGCTTGCCACCAATCCAAATATGCCAATGATGGCGTTGTACCAACCGATACCGCTCGCACGAAGTCGCTCCGGCACGTAGTCGCTTGCCAAAGCTTTGCCGACCGAGCGGAAGATTCCCTGATGGAGTCCATAGCCCACGAAGAGCACTGCGATCAGCGCGATGTTCCGGGTGAGTGCGAAGCCGAGATAGGTGACGAGGAAGATGGCAAACGCCAAGAGCAGGATGTTTCTCCTGCCCAGCTTATCGGAGAGAAATCCCGCTGGATACCCGGTGTCTCGTCTAGGTCGACAACGAAGGGACTTACTTCGTCGCAGATTGCTTTTCGCTCGCAGCATTAGGCTGCTTCGCTACGAAGTACGATCCGAGCACGAGAACAAAAGCCACAGCCTGGGCGATCAGGCCTTCAACATTGGGGAACACCGAGAACCACAATCCCATCCAGGCGGGGACGTGGCGGCCGAGCGCGGGGATGTCCGTCGTGGGAAGCCAGTGAGCCAGCTGCATCTCTTGTACTTGCTCACCCACCATGACCAGCAGCACGGCGCCCAGGAGAACGCCGGTGATGACCAACATGCGGCGGTAGGGCAGCTTGCGATGCGCGACAAAGGTCAGAACTCCTACGGCTGCGGTCAACAGCAGACCAATGACCACGCCCCGGAGAACCGTCTGTTCCCCCAGCCTCAGCCGGTAGCTCTGCAGGAAGAGAACCACCTCAACCCCCTCCCGATAGACCGAGCTGAAGCCCAGCAGCGCCAACCCCGAGAAGACCTTAGATGCGGAGCTGGTGCTTCCGCTCGCGTGCTGCAGCAGATCGTTCTTCTTCTTGTTGTGCAAGGAGATCCAGCCCGTCCAGTAAAGCTTATGGAAGAACCAGTTCATCACGATCAGCAGCACGACGATGGCCAGCAGGCCGGTCGCAGCCTGGATCTGGAGCGCAGAGATATGCTTGCTCAGATCGTCTATGACGGCAATGGCGAGCGACCAGGTGACTAAGGTTGCCAGGATACCGATTCCGGCTCCGCTGGCAATCGAGGATCCGTATCCCTGCCTCGACCGACTCAGGCCGGCCGTAATGGCGGCTAGGACAAGGATGCATTCGAGACCCTCGCGAAACACCAGGATGCCGATGTCCATAATGGCAGCCGAGGAGCTTGCTGGAGCTGCCAGTGGATCGGGACTGCCGGATACCGTGACGGCCTGCCACACCAAAACGCCAAGTATGAGCAGCATGGCCACTCCCGCACCCAACCACTTCGCAACTCGCATATACCGTCCTATAGCTGAACATGGGGTGCAAGACGCCTCCTCATTCACTCAGGCATAATATCAGACTAAATCAGTCCTATATCTAGAGAACGGCATTACGATCGGAAAACCAATAAAAATCGGGGGATTTGCAAACTTTGCGAAGTCTCGTAATGGAGCGGCAGGGGGATCGTGTCTTTAGTGTGTCGCAATTCAGAACGCAATCCGCTCGACTTCATCGAGTGCGATCTGATCGTTGCGCCGATCATAGAGCCCGGGGGTCCGTGCCGACTCATGGCCGGCCATCTGCTGGGCGATCTCCAGCTTGCCGCCGTTCTGCAGGTACGTGGTGATCCCGATGGCGCGGAAGCTGTGAGCGCTGATCTTGGTTCGTAGTCCTGCAGCTCGGGGCCGCTGCTGAATCATCATGTGCACATTGGCTTGGGGCAGGGGAGTGCGATCTGTCAGCCGTCCATGGCGCAGGGTAGGGAAGAGCGGGCCCTCGGGTTCGGTGCCGAGCCCGGACGTCGCAATCCACTCCTCTAGATATTGGTCCAGGTTGTGATGACAGGGAAGCTCGGTCACCTTGCCGCCTTTCTCGTGAAGTCGCACCCTCCGCGCCCTTTGGGATGT
>DHWW01000286.1:0-223 GCA_002413385.1 Granulicella sp. UBA5172 | reverse complement strand
ATCAAGCTGGTCGTCCAGGCGTCGATGCCGCACAGGAGGTGTGGAGCTCGGCCCGTTTAGAACAGAAGACGGCTCTGTGAAATAGATCATGCATCGAGGGTTTGTTTCTCAAACCTCCCAAAGCGCAACGCGAGGGTGGGCAGGACGAGCAGATTCAGCGCTGTCGATGTGACCAGACCGCCAAGGATTACGATGGCCAGCGGGCCTTCAATTTCCTGTCCCG
>DHWW01000229.1:7149-13391 GCA_002413385.1 Granulicella sp. UBA5172 | reverse complement strand
AGGGTGACGGTGGCGGCGCTCGATGGGAGGAGCAGGGTGAAGGAGAGAGCGAGCGCGAGATGAAGGATTCGAGGCATGCTGGGAGCCCTCGTCGCAGGATGGCTGCTCTATATGTTGCGGATCGTATAAGAGCTCTTCGACGCTGAAGGTTTGACGGTTTTGGCGGTTGTGCAAGGGTATCTGAATTAAATGTTGCAAATCGCCCACAAAGCGCGAGCGACACAGGAGCCTGGGTGGGCTAAGAATCTAGATAGTGAAATGGCCTGGCGCGAGTCGGATTTGCTAAAGGTGATTCGCTGCACGCATTCTCGGGGGATATCCCTCGCTGTGGAGAGCGAATCATTGATCCAGCGTCACGCTCCTAGTTTTCCTGTTCGGGCCACACAATCGTCACGCAGACGCATTTGGGCCGGAATTTCAATCATGATGCTTTTGACCCTTTGTCAGGCGGCTGAGGCGCGGAGCCCACGGACGCCTATGAAAGGGCGTGTTCGGCAGCCGATGGGGCTGGTCCGCGGAGTGATGCTGTACCCCGGAGTGTTGCCGAGCGATGAGGACAGTGCGCCGGTCGAGGGCGCGAAGTACGAACTGAAGCTGCATCATTTGCACTCGGGCGAAACGCTGGATGTTATTTATCGCATTGGAGATACGTATATTCCGGCAGCGATCGACAAGCTTGATTATTTTCTGCGAGATAGTCACACACAGGATGAAAAGGCTTACGATCCCAGTGAGTTCGACCTTTTGCATAACCTGATGACGCGGCTGGGCCGGCCACAGGGGATTATCAACATCGTTTGCGGGTATCGGACGCCCTGGACGAACGAGTTTTTGCGCCATCGGAGCAGGGATACGGGGGTGGCGAAGAATTCTCAGCATGTGCAGGCGAAGGCGATCGATATTCGTGTTCCTGGGGTTCGGACGCGCCAATTGCGGGATGTGGCGCTGAGTCTGGATGCGGGGGGCGTGGGGTATTATCCTCGCAGCCAGTTCGTCCATGTGGACGTGGGGCCGGTGCGGCGGTGGACATTTGCCGGTCGCGGAGCAGACTAAACCCTTCAAATATGGGCAGAAAACAGCAAAAGGAGCGGCCATGAGCCGCTCCTTTTGCGTGGGTGCGGAAGATCACAGGGGATGCGGTGATAATGGGTTAGTGAAGAGTTGGGTGGAGATTTCGGGTGCGCGGCTGGTGGAGAACCTGCGCGCGGTGCAGGCGGTTGCGGGTGCTGGCGTGGAGACGCTGGGGGTCGTAAAAGCCAATGGATATGGGCATGATGCGGTGTTGGTGGCGCGGGTGCTGGTGGGTGCGGGGATGCGTTGGCTGGGGGTGAGCGACGTGGAGGAGGGGGCTCGGGTGCGGGCGGAGCTGGGGGAAGGGCCTCGGTTGCTGGTGATGTGCGGGATTGAACTTGCTGATTGTAAAGAGGTTGTGGGGAAGGGGCTGACACCGGTGGTGTGGACGGTGGAGCATATTGCAGCGTTGGAACAGGCGGGTGAGGCGGCGGGGCAGAGGGTGCGGGTGCATCTGGAGATTGATACGGGGATGGCTCGGCAAGGTGTTGATTTGGATGGACTTGCGGCGGTGGTGGAGCGGCTGGCGGGGTCGAAATGGGTGGTTTGTGAGGGGGTACTGTCGCATTTGAGCTCGGCGGAGGATGCTGGCTCGGTGGTGACGGAGAGGCAGCGGGAGAGGTTTGCGGCGGCGCTGGAAGTTGTTGTTGAACATGGAGTTAGGCCGGAGTTGGTGCACCTGGGGAATACGTCGGGGGTGGATGAGGGGTCGACGATGGAGTGGGTGCGGGAGACTGCGGCGCGGATGGGGGCGCGGGCGATGGTGCGGACGGGGTTTGCGCTGTATGGCTATTGTTTGCCGTTAGATACGGGGGCGGTGGGGGCGCTGGGATCGAGGCTGAAGCCGGTTTTGGAGTGGAAGACGCGGGTGATTGGGGTGCGGGAGATTGAGGCGGGGACTACCGTGGGGTATGGTGCTACGTTTGTTGCTAAGTCGTTGATGCGATTGGCTTTGCTGCCGGTGGGGTATGCGGATGGGTTGCGGCGGGCGGGGTCGTCGGGGATGGGGGATGGGTGGGTGATGATTGCGGGGCAGAGGGCGCGGGTGGTGGGGAGGGTGTCGATGAACCTGACGACGGTGGATGTGACTGATATTGCTGGGGTTGCGGTGGGGGATGAGGTGGTGCTGCTGGGCGAGGGGGTGTCGGCGGAGGACCATGCGGGGTGGAGTGGGACGATTGCGTACGACATATTGTGCGGGATTCGGGAGAAATTCCGGGTGATTTAGAGCGTGTTCAGCCACGATTCGGGCTGCAAATCGCGTGACTAAGCATGGTTTCGGGGTCCTGCGCGGACGGCGGGAGGTCCTGCGCGGACGGCGAGAGTAAATGCGGTGGCGGTCGGGGGGCGCTTGCTGGGATCGAGGGTACGGACAGGCCGAGGGCAACTGTAGATCCCTTGCGGGATGACAAACGACAAAAAGGAATGGGTCCACACCCCCAACCGCGCCCCCTCCGAAGCCATTGCGGCCACCATCTTCCGCCTCGTAGCCCCCTCCTCAACCCACCCTCCGCGCTCGTCCCCGACTAGCCGCTACCTCCTACGCCCGCCGTCCGTGCAGGACCCAGATCTCCCCGCACCCTCTCCATCGTCTCCAAATAAAACGCCAGGTTATGCACCGAGTTCAGCGTAGCCCCCAGCGGCTCGCCACTCGCAAACAGGTGCCGCAGATAAGCCCGCGTATACCGCTGACATACCATGCACGCGCACCCCTCATCGATCGGCCGCTGGTCCTCGGCATTATCCAGCTTCTTGATATTCAGCCGAACCACGGCACTCCGCCGGTCCTTCGGATCTTCGCGAATAAACAACAACCCATGCCGCCCCGCGCGCGTTGGCAGCACACAATCCATCATGTCCACGCCCATCCGCGCATACTCCTCAATCTCATCCGGATACCCCACGCCCATCACATACCGCGGCTTATCCTTCGGCAGCTGCTCCAGCGTCAGCGCAATCATCTCGCGTGTCACCTCACGAGCCTCCCCCACCGCCAGCCCCCCAATCGCATACCCCGGCAAGTCCATCTCCATCAACCTTTGCGCCGATTCCCGCCGCAAATCCGCATACATCCCCCCCTGCACAATCCCAAACAGCGCCTGATGCGAAGAGGAGGGTCCAGGGCCCAGGCCCCAGGGTCCAGAAAGCTTCCTCCACCCCACCTCGCCCGTCTCGCCCTCTGGGCCCTGAGCCCTGAGCCCTGACCCCTCTCCCCACGGCACTTCCCCCCGATGCTCCACCCAATACTGCTTCGACCTCTCCGCCCACGCGTGCGTCAATCCCATCGAATCCCGCGTCCGCTCCCAACTCGCCGGCGTCTCCACGCACTCATCGAACACCATCATCACGTCCGCGCCCAGCGCAATCTGCACCGCCATCGAGTGCTCCGGCGAAAAGAAGTGCTTACTCCCATCAATATGCGATCGAAACTCCACGCCCTCCGCCGAAATCTTCCTCAGCTTCGCCAGCGAGAACACCTGGAACCCACCCGAATCCGTCAGCATCGGCCGATCCCAGCTCATGAACCGATGCACGCCCCCCAACCGCGCAATCAACTCATGTCCCGGCCGCAAATACAGGTGATACGTATTCGCCAGAATAATCTCCGCCCCAGTCCCGCTCATCGCCGGCCCAGAATCCGGGTGCCCCATGTCTCGCTTCTGAGACATGGGTGTGCGGGCAACAGTCCCAATCCTCTCCAACACCCCCTGCTCGACAGCCTTCACCGTAGCGGCCGTCCCCACCGGCATAAACACCGGAGTCTGCACCACTCCATGCGGCAGCGTCAGCTCCGCTCTCCGCCCCCCACCCTCACTCGTCTTCGCCACTTCAAACAAAAGAGACATCGCCCCTCATTGTAGAGGGGCGATGCCGTTACTACATCCACCTACCGTTGCTCTCGCACCCGCACTTGCACTCTTTCGACCCCCAAAAAATCTCGTCATCCTGACCCTGAGCTTGCCGAAGGGGAAGGACCCCTGTATTCGTCTTTGCACCTGCACCTGCACCTGCNNCCTGCTCCTACTCCCGCCGTCCGCGCAGGACCGCCGTCTGCACTGGACCCGTGTACGGCTGCTCCACCAGAGCCACGGCCTCCGGGATCGTGATTCCCGGCTCAAGATAATGAAACTCCGACCGTGAAATCTCGCTACTCCGGCTCACCGACTTGAACAGAATTGCCCTCCCCCGCAAGTCAGTCAGCACATGCACCGTCCGCCAGTGCCCGCCCCTGTCCGCGCGATCGCTGCTAAAGTGGCTCCCTGCATGCACCGTCGCCAACAGCCCAAACCCGATCGACACATCATTCTCCAGCTTGCCCTCAATATGCAGGATTCGCTCCTGCTTCGCATCGATCGCCACACCCCCGCTCATCCCATACATCACCCGCTCCTCGAGCCCATGCGGCGTATAGTCCGGGTTCGGATGAAAATCCATCCGCCACACCCCGTTCTCCAGCCGCACATGGTCGAACACAAACGCCTCCGGCAGCATATCCAGCAGCTTTCGCGCATGAGCCTCATCGTCCTTCCCCGTCCGTTCCCGCGCAATAAACGGAGCCGGATCGGCGACAATTTCCGCCAGCCTTCCGCGCTCCTCCGCTTCTTCCTCCTCCGTCAGCGGCTTCCCATCGATCGCCAGCAGAAACCGCACCCGCCCCTGGTCTGTCTCCACCACCCGCTCCGTCCACACATGTTCCCCGGTGCGGTCCGAACGCTCATTCGAAACAAACTCATAACGGTCCCTGTGCGCCGAGTCGTCATCCTCATGCGCCAGCATCTGCTGCACTACCTGCAACGGCGTCAGCGGCATCGGCCCCACCTGCAACTGCTGCGCCGCCGCACGCCGCACACCTGTCCCAATACCCAGCAAAATCACTGCAACCACCGGTACGCGAACCAGATCATGCTTCCAACAACAACGCACACTCATCAAGTAGCCATCTCCAGGTCTTCCTCTATCGATTCGGATGCACAACCCGACCATCGCAGGCTGCTCAAATCTCCAGCCCCCACATTTCTTAGACGCAACCGCTTTCCCACCGCGTCCATCGCATCTCGCCAGCATAGCGCAACCAGCTATCCTAATATTCTGAGCGAAGCGAACGAACCTGCTGTCTCCCGTCATCCCGACCCTGAGCGCGCCGAAGGGGAAGGACCCCTGTATTCTGCCTTTGCCCTTGCTTTTCACTACCCTCTATCCTCTACCCTCTATCCCCTGCCTTATGACTCTCCGCGAAGCCATCACCGAAGCCTCCACCCGCATCGCCCGCCGCGACGCCGAAACCCTCCTCGTCCACCTCCTCTTCCGCGACCGCGCCTGGCTCTTCGCCCACTCCGACACCGACCTTTCCACCAACCTCCTCGCCGCCTTCCGCACTCTCACCGCCCGCCGCGCCGCCAAAGAACCCCTCCAGCACCTCACCGGCATGCAGGAGTTCTACGGCCTCCCTCTCCGCGTCACCCGCGACACCCTCATCCCCCGCCCCGAAACCGAGCTCCTCGTCGAAGCCGTCCTCCACTGGATCGCCGCCCGGCCACACCTCGCCGCTCCCCGCATCCCCCTCCGAATCCTGGACGTCGGCACCGGCACCGGAGCCATTGCTCTCGCCCTCGCCTCCAAACTGCCCTCCGCCGACATCACCGCAACCGACCTCTCCACCGCCGCCCTCTCCATCGCCCAGCACAACGCCGGTCGCCTCCACCTCGGCCACCGCATCCACTTCATCCCCTCCGATCTCCTCGAAGCCCCGCAATTCAAAACCGCCGCGCCCTTCGACGTCATCGTCTCCAACCCCCCTTACATCTCCATCTACGAGGCCGCCACCCTCCAGCCCGAGGTCATGGACTACGAGCCCCACCTCGCCCTCTTCGGCGGCCCCACCGGCCTTGAGATCTACCGCCGCCTCATCCCCGCAGCCCACGCCGCCCTCCGTCCCGGCGGCCTCCTCGCCCTCGAGTTCGGCTTCGGCCAGACCGACGACCTCACCGCCCTCTTCACCGCCCCGCACCTCCACCCCTGGGACAACCTCCGCATCCAGGACGACTACGCCGGCATCCCCCGCATCGCCCTCGCCATCCGCCCCTGAACCAAACGGTTCCCGCCCCAACTCCCTGTCCTCTCGACCGGAGCCGCGCGGCTTTTCGCGCGGCGGAGCGGAGAGACCTGCAGTT
>DHWW01000229.1:4657-7077 GCA_002413385.1 Granulicella sp. UBA5172 | reverse complement strand
GGGATGGGCTTCAGCCCATCCGCCCCCTCCCCCAAAATCATCGCGACTTGAGTCTCCGGGGGAATCCCCAGCACACCATCAAACCTCCCCTATATAGTGTTGCCATGTTCGCAACCAGACTCTTCTGCACCGCGACCCTCCTCCTCGCCCTCACCGCCCCCGCCCAAACCACCCGCCCCGCCCAGGCCGTCCTCCAGCGCATCATGCCCCGCCTCGCCCCGCAATTCCACCTCACCCTCCACCCCCACCAGCCCGACGCCTTCCACATCTCCGGAACCCGCGGCCACATCGACGTCGACGCCGCCACCCTCCCCACCCTCCTCTACGGCGTCAACTGGTATCTCAAATACGTAGCCCACCTCCAGGTCTCCACCAACGGCCTGCAGCTAGGCCCAGCCAACCTCATCCTAACCCGCGCCGCCCCAGCCCATCACCAAGCCCGCGCTCTACACCACCCGCTACGCCCTCAACGAAAACGCCGACGGCTACTCCGCCCCCTACTGGAACGACGCCCGCTGGCAGCACGAAATCGACATCCTCGCCCTCTCCGGCACCAACGCCATCCTCATCGAGCGAGGCGCCGACCTCGTCCTCTACCAGACCTTCCGCGACGCCGGCTACTCCGACCTCGCCATCCGCAACTGGATCACCCAACCCGCCCACCAGAACTGGCAGCTCATGGGCAACATGTGCTGCTTCATCGAGCCCATCTCCTTAGACCTCCTCCACAAGCGCGCGGCGTCCGCCCAAAAACTGATCGCGATGCTGCGAGCACTCGGCATCACCCCCGTCCTCCCCGGCTACTACGGCATCGTTCCCGCCGACTTCGCCACGCTCCACCCCGGAGCCCACGTCATCACCCAGGGCGACTGGAACGGCTTCACCCGCCCCGGCTGGATCGATCCCCGCGACCCCAACTTCGCCACCCTCGCCGCCTCCTTCTACCGCCATCAGCACGACCTCTTCGGCGACTCCACCCTCTACGACATGGAGATCTTCCAGGAGGGCGGCGCCACCGGCGACGTCCCTCCCGGCCCCGCCGCCAAGCTCATCCAGTCCTCCCTCGAAGCCGCCCACCCCAACGCCCTCTGGCTCATGATGGCCTGGCAGGACAACCCCATGCCCGCCGTCATCTCCGCCCTCGACACCTCCCACGTCCTCGTCGCCGACATCGAGCAAGGCCGCATCCCCCGCAACAATCGCGACCAGCAATTCCACGGCGCCAACTGGCTCTACGGCGGCCTCTGGGAGTTCGGCGGACGCACCAGCCTCGGCGCCCCACTCTACGACTACGCCGTCCGCATGCCCAACATGGCCAAGCTCCCCGGCTCCCACATCACCGGCACNNTACGCCGTCCGCATGCCCAAGATGGCCGCCCTCCCCGGAAGCCATATCACCGGCACCGCCCTCTTCACCGAAGGCCTCGACACCAACCCCTTCGCCTTCGACCTCTACACCGAGATGGCCTGGCACAAGGACCCCGTCGACCTCAACACCTGGACCAACGACTACGCCCTCCGCCGCTACGGCAGCTTGACTCCCGATGGCCAACCCGATCCCCACGCCCAGCGAGCCTGGCAGATCCTCCTCCACACCGCCTACTCCTACCGCGCCGGCGACGGCACAGCGAAGGGCGGCGATGCCGACGCTCCGCATGACTCGCTGTTCTGCGCGCAGCCCTCGCTCACCACGGTGCACGCCGGCACCTGGGCTCCCGAGCGCATGCACTACGATCCCGCGAAGTTGCAGCCCGCCCTCACCGAGCTCCTCCAGGTCGCCCCCGCCCTCCGCTCCTCCGCCACCTACCAGTACGACCTCGTCGACGTAGCCCGGCAGGTCATGGCCAACGAATCCCGCACCATGCTCCCCGAAATCAAAGCCGCCTACGACGCCCACGACCGCGCCAAATTCCTCGCCCTCACCACCCAGTGGCTCCACCGCATGCAGTTGCAGGACAACCTCCTCCGCACCAACGAATTCTTCCTCCTCGGCCACTGGCTCAGCTTCGTCCCGCCGTGGGCCACCTCCCCCGCCGAGCTTGCCCAGCTCAACTACGACGCCCGCTCCATCCTCACCACCTGGGGCGACCGCCGCGCCTCCGAAGCCGGCCTCCACGAGTACGCCAACCGCGACTACGCCGGCCTCACCGCCGACTACTACGCCCCCCGCTGGAAGCTCTACTTCGACTCCCTCCTCGCCTCACTCGACACCCACACCGCACCCAAACAAATCGACTGGTACGCCTTCGGTGACGCCTTCAACCGCCAAACCAAGCCCTACACCGCCGTCCCCCTCGGTCCGTCCTACCCCGCCGCCCTAGCCATCGCCAACGACCTCCCCCTAACCCCACCTCAACCCTCGAGCCATTAGAGGTGCTTCCATGTTGATATAACCTTGTCATCTCGACCGGAGCCAAACG
>DHWW01000229.1:0-4590 GCA_002413385.1 Granulicella sp. UBA5172 | reverse complement strand
GTTTGGCGCAGTGGAGAGACCATGCAGCTCTCCCCGCACCGCCTCCACAGCTACTGGAACACTCGCACCCCAAAGGCCCGCCATGACCGAATCCGCCATCCTCCCCCAGGTCGAACGCACCAAGACCATCCCCCCCATCCACCGCTGGCTCTCCATCGACGTCCTCCGCGGCCTCACCATCGGCTTCATGATCATGGTCAACAACAACGGCGGCGGCAAAGACGCCTACTGGGCCATGAAGCACACCGCCTGGAACGGCTTCACCCCCACCGACCTCGTCTTCCCCACCTTCCTCTTCGTCGTCGGCATCTCCACCGTCTTCTCCACCGAAGCCCGCCTGGCCAAAGGCGCCACCCGGAAATCCCTCCTCCTCCATACCTTCCGCCGCGCCGTCATCCTCTTTCTCCTCGGCCTGCTGGTCAACAGCTTCCCCCTCTTCCACCGCCACACGCTCCGCATCTACGGAGTCCTCCCGCGCATCGCTCTCTGCTACTTCCTGGTCGCGATCTTCTATCTCACCAGGCCTTCGTGGAAGACCATCGCCGCCCTCGCCGCCGNNTCACCGCCTGGCTCGACCGCCAGATCTTCCCCGCCTCTCATCTCTACGAGCGCACCCGCGACCCCGAAGGCCTGCTCAGCACCCTCCCCGCCCTCGGCACCACGCTCCTCGGCATGCTCACCGCGCTCTGGCTGCGCTCCACCCGCAGCATCGCCGAAAAGGCCAGAGGCATCGCCTTCGCCGGCTTCACAGGCCTCTTTCTCGCCGGCCTCTGGAACATCTCTTTCCCCGTCAACAAGAACCTCTGGACCAGCTCCTACGTCCTCTACGCCGCCGGCTGGAGCCTTCTCCTGCTCGCCCTCTCCATCTGGCTCGTCGACATCCGCGGCACCCGCAAAACCGACGCCGCCACCCGCAAGACCTTCACCCCCCTGCTCGTCTTCGGCACCAACGCCATCGCCGCCTACGTCTTCTCCGAGCTCCTACCCGGAGCCCTCAACCTCTACCACCCCATCTTTCGCAACCCCCTCACCCACCGCTTCTACCTCCGCATCCTGCACGTCATCCCCTACGCGCCCATCGCCTCCATGGTCTACTGCATCGCCTTCGTAACCGTCTGCTGGCTCGCGATCTACCCGCTCTACCGCCGCCGCATCTTCCTCAAAATCTGACGCAGCAACTTACGACGTCACCTTCGGCAACAGCCCCAGCACATCCCGCATAAACTTGTGCAGTTGCCAGCACGTAAACACTGCCAGCAACAGCGCCAGCGCCGACTCGCCCAGCGCCACCGGCAGGTCCCTCCCCAGCGACTTCGCCCCATACATCCGCACCCGATACCCCCCATACGTCCCGATCAGCGCCCCCACCACGCCGAAGATCGCGCCTCCCGCCACCGGCTCGATAATCCCATGCGCCGCAATCGCCCCCACCAGCGCGCCAAACACCACCCGAGCCCCCACCAGCAGCGGCTCCGTCCGGCTCGGCGTCGTCGGCAACGTATCGCCGATATACTCCCCCACCGCCAGCACGGTAAACACGATCACCGTCACCAGCGACCCCATCCAGAGCGTCCACCCCGCCTGCGGCAGCAACTGCAGCCACGCAAACCAGCACAGCACCGCCATCGCCGTCATCGTGCGCATCCCAACCGTAATCCCCAGCAACACGAACCAAAGAATCAACGCCCTGCCCTCTCTATCTATCCTCTACTCTCTATCCCCTGCCCTAATGCGTCTTCACCAGCGTCTCTGCCAGCGAGTGTAGACCCGCCTCATTTCCAGCGCGTGTATAAAACATATGCCCACCCGGAAACTCATGCACCGACACCTGCGACGCCAGCTTCGCAGGCAGTTCATTCTGCGTCAGCAACGATCCCATGAACGGGCACGACAGGTCATTCCATCCATGCACAATCAGCACATTCAGCTTTGGATCAGCCGCCACCGCCTCGCGCAGATCACTCACCGCGCCCTCCCGCAGCGCCGGCCCCTGCCTGTCCCACTCGCGCCCAACCACGTACGACAGCGCATAGTACCGAGCCTCCGTCTTCCACCCCACCGTGTTCGTGATGAAGTTCACCATCGCCGTCGTCGTCGGAGCCACAATGCTCTCTAAAATCGGGTCGCTCGACTCCCGCTGCGCAGCATACGGAAACGGATCCGGCAGCGTCACATTCGAGTCATACACCGACCCAATCTCGCCCTTCTCCCTGTGCACCTCCCGCAGATACGCTCCCGTCTCCAGCCGCCCACCCGAGTACCTCACAAACATCGGATCCAGCCCCGTCATCTCCGTCACCTTCGAGATCATCGCGTCCGTCGCCGCCTTGTCCTCCGGTCCCTTGATCAGCGCCGTCGCATACTCTCCCTCCGTATACCCGATCACCTGCTGCATCGCCGCATCCGTCAGCTTCCCTTCAGCCTCCAGGTGCGCCGCCGTAATCGAGGGCAGCGTAATCATCCACGGCACCGGAGACAGATTCCCATCCCCAAAGCTCGGGTTCAGATATGGGCTCACCAGCACCACCCCATTCATCGCCACGCCAATCTGCGACTGCAGATAATGCGTCATCCGCGGCACCCGGTATCCGCCATAGCTCTCGCCCATCAGGTACTTCTTATCCAGCAGCCGGTCATTCTTCACCAGCCACTTGTAGATCACCAGCGACAGGTACTCCACATCCGGAGTCGGAGCATAAAACAGCTTCCTCGTCTCCGCGTCATCCACCAGCGACTTCGAAAACCCCGTCCCGATCGGATCGATAAACACCTCGTCCGCAAAGTCCAGCCACGTCCCCGGATTATCCGTCAGCGTCGCCGGATCGCTCGCCGAATCGCCCTCATTCGCAAACGCAATATGCTTCGGCCCAACCGCCCCCAGGTTCAAATACACACTCGACGCACCCGGCCCGCCGTTCACCGCAAACAACACCGGCCGGTCCGCCTCGCCCTTCTCCTTGTCCACCACGTACGACGTGTACATCACATCGCCCGTCGGCTTGCCCATCGCATCCTTCAGATGGATCGTCCCCACCGTCGCCGTATAGTGCAGCGTCTTGCCATTCACCGTAACCGTCTGCGCGACCGACTTATCCGCCGGCAGCCCCTCAGGCGTCGTCTCAGGTTTTGCCGGAGCCTTCGCCTCTGGACCCTTCGCAGCAGGCTTCTCCGCAGCCGCCTCCGGAGTCTCCACCGGTCGTTCACGTTGCCGCTGGGCAAACATAGGAAGGCTAAGAAGAAGGAGCGCAGGAACCAGACGTCGCGAGATCATAGGAGATACTCTACTAGCTCCAGCCCCTCCAAATCTCGCAAAATTTCCTCTACTTCATGCTGTCTTAAGCTACTTGGGTCTACCTTTGTCCCATGAAGAACCTCTGGCTCGCCTCCACCCTCCTCGCCCCAATCGTTCTCTTCACCAATCCGGCCCACGCATCCGAGCGCGTCGTACCCTGCTCCACCCTCCCCTCCGCCGTCCAGCAAAAGGGCAACTCCCTCCTCGACGGCGCCACAATCCACGCCTGCCAGAAGGACGTCACCAAAGGCGTCATCACCTACGAGATGGAACTCATCAAAGACGGACGCAGCCGCGACATCACCTTCGACCCCTCCGGCAACATCGTTGAGAGCGAAGACCAAATCGACCTCGACGCCCTCCCCGCACCCGTCAAAGCCGCCATCCTCAAAGCCGCCGCAGGAACCCACCCAGGCAAGATCGAATCCCTCACCCGCAACGGCCAGATCATCAGCTACGAAACCACCGTAGTCAAAGCCGGCAAGCACAAGGAAATCGCCTTCCACCCCGACGGCTCCTCCATGCAACCCGACTAACCCACCCAACCAAACCCATCGCCTCCACGGACCCCAAGCTAGCCCAAAGGGTCCGCAGAGTGCGCCCCGCCGTCGCCTTTGCAAGTGCACTTGCAAAGGCCGTTGCTAGTTTTTCGCCGTCATCCTGACCCTGTAAGGGGAAGGNNTTGCCTCTAGCTAGAAGCTAAAAGCCGCCCAAGCATCCCCCGCCTTCGTCAGAAGAAGCCTCCCACCGCTCCCTCTACCCTCTGTCCCTAAGCCACGCATACAGCGGAAACGTCTCCGCCAACTCCCCCACCTTCCCACGAATCGCCGCCAGCTTCCCCGCATCCCCCCGATGTTCCAGCGCGCTGGCAATCCACCCGGCAATCACCTTCATCTCGCCTTCCTTCATCCCGCGAGTCGTCAACGCCGGCGTCCCAATCCGAATCCCACTAGGCTTCATCGGCGGATTCGTATCGAACGGAATCGCATTCTTGTTCACCGTAATCCCCGCATCGCCCAGCGCCTTCTCCGCCTCCGACCCAAACATCCCCCCCTTGCTGCCGCCAGAAAACACATCCACCAGAATCAAATGCGTATCCGTCCCCCCCGACACAATCCGATACCCGGCAGCCTGCATCGCCTCACCCAGCGCCTTCGCATTCGCCACCGTCTGCGCGGCATACGCCTTGAACTCCGGCTGCAACGCCTCTTTGAATGCAACAGCCTTGCCCGCAATCACATGCACCAGCGGCCCGCCCTGCTGCCCCGGAAACACACTCCGGTCAATCGACGCAGCCA
>DHWW01000166.1:30686-51868 GCA_002413385.1 Granulicella sp. UBA5172 | reverse complement strand
CTAATCACTAACCACTAGCCACTGCCTTATCTGCGGCGGTGGCGATCCTGGTTTCGTTCCCAGATGATGCGCAGGCCGTTGAGGGTTAGGTTCTCTTCGACGTGCTGAATGTACTTGGAATCGGCGGCGATGAGCTTGGCGAGGCCGCCGGTGGCGACGGTTTTTGTCTCGGGGCCAAGCTCTGCGATCATGCGTGCGAGAATGCCGTCGATCTGTCCAATAGCGCCGTAGTAGAGGCCGATCTGGATGTTGTCGGTGGTGGAGGTGCCGATGATTTTGACGGGCTTTTTAATTTCGACCCGGGTGAGGCGTGCGGCGCGGGCGAACAGTGCGTCGGCTGAGATGCCGATGCCAGGAGCGATCGCGCCGCCGAGGAATTCTCCTTTGGCCGAGACGACGTCGAAGGTGGTGGCGGTACCCATGTCGACGACGATGGTCGGGCCACCGAAGAGGTCGAAGGCAGCGACGCAGTTGACGATGCGGTCGGCACCGGCTTCACTGGGGTTGTCGGTGAGGACGGGGAGGCCGGTGCGAACGCCTGGTTCGACGAAGAGCGGTTTGGTCCGGAAGTAGGTCTCGCAGACGCGGCGGAGCGTTGCGTCGAGCGGCGGGACGACGGAGGAAACAGCAACGCCCGTGACGACTTCGGGCTTGATGCCGCGCATGCTGAAGAGGGTGTTGAGCAGCACCCCGAGTTCGTCGGCGGTCTGCTTATAGGGCGTGGTGATGCGCCAGTCTGCCACCATTTTGGCGGGTTCTTCGCTGGTCGCGAGGGAGAACAAACCGAGGACTGTGTTGGAGTTGCCGACATCGAGTGCCAGTAGCATGTGCGCCTTCTTGCCTCAGCGCTAATTTTACAGGGGTCCTGCGCGAACGGCGAGAGGGTGACGCTTGAGTGGGTTAACTTTCGTCGCGGACGCCGCCGGAGAGGACGGTGCGCTGGGTGCCGTCGTCGGCGTCCACGAGGAGGTAGCCGTGGGCGTTGAGGCCGGCGGTGATGCCGCAGTAGCCGCCCTGCTCGGGAACGCGCACGCGCTTTCCGCGGACCCAGGTGGAGGCGGCGCTGAAGCGTTCGAGGATCCCGAACTGCTGCGCAAGGATGCCGGACTGCTGCGCAGGGAGTTCCGGCTGCTCGGCTTCAAGTTGGGTGAGTTCGAAGTCGAGTGCCCGGAGAAGCGCGATCAGCAAGCTGTTGCGACTCTGCTCGTGGCCGGTGGCGAGCCGAAGCGAGGTGGCGAGAGAGGTGAGTTCGGGAGGGAAGCTTTCGTGGTTGATGTTGATGCCGATGCCGATGACGGCGTAGCGCAGTGTGGCGTCGGCGTCGGGCTCGACGGCGGCTTCGACGAGGATGCCACCGAGCTTCTTCCCGGCAAAGAGGAGGTCGTTGGGCCAGCGTAGATCGATGCTGAGGCCGGTGGTGCTTTTGATCGCGGACTGTACTGCGAGCGCGGTGGCGAGCGAGATCCAGAGGGCTTCGCGAAGCTGCAGCGAGGGCTTGGCGAGGACGCTGACGTAGAGTCCATCCCCGGGGGCGGAGTGCCAGCTGTGACCTCCGCGGCCACGACCGACAGTTTGTGCGTCGGCGAGGTAGAGGGTGCCCTCGGGCGCACCGTTGGCGGCTGCTTCGAGCAGCAGGGTGTTGGTCGATTCGGCTGAGGGGAAGTGATGCAGGCGCGCTGGAAACCGGGTACCGACAAGTGCTGCGCGGAGTGCAGCCGGGTTGAACACTTCGAGAGAACTCATGTTTGCATCCTAACGCTCATGACGATTGTGTCGAAGGACGCTGATCACTGCCGTAGGGGGTGCGCTCGTGCCTATTGAGTTGCCCGTACCGCTGCTGCACCAGTTTGCGGTGCTGCTGTTGATCGCGTTGCCGGTGGCTTGTGTTTCCTGGACGGTGACGCGTGAAGAGGTCTTTCGCGAGCCGCGCGAGCTTTGCAAGCGCATGAGCCAGACTTGCAAGGCGCTGTCGCAGCGGAAATTCTTTTATGTGTTCACCTGCGAGTATTGCTTCTCGCATTATGTGGCTGCGCTGGCGCTCCTCTTGTTCCGCTATCGGCTGCTGTATGCAGGGTGGCGCGGATATTTGCTCGCGTGGTTCGCCGTGGTGTGGATGGCGAACGTGTACATGAGCGTGTTCAACCTGCTCCGACTGGACATCAAACGCGAAAACGTGACGATTGCCGTGGAGCAGGCAGAGATGCCCGTTGAGGTGACAAAGAAGTAGCCGCGGCTAACTGTCTTTCCGGTAGAGCAGGTTACGCATGGCGTCGCGGCGGGCGGCGTTGGCTTCGCGGTCGGTGGTGGCGGCGGGGTGCTGGGCGATGAGTTCAGCGGCCTCGGGGGTGGAGCACTCCGGGCACCGATTCGCGTAGCCTGGCTTGTCGGGCTTCAGTTCGAACTCTTCTTCGCAGATGATGCAGGTCTTGATGGGGAAGGGCATGGATAGGACTCCTGGTACGACGCTTCATAAGACGCGTCTGTTGGAAGAAGGGAAGCTACTCGGCCGGCAGAGCGGCGAGTGCGGCCTCGGCTTTTTGTTTCAGCGCAAGGGTCTCAGCGTGTTGCTTCTTAAGACCTTCGACGATGTGTGCAGGGGCACGGGCTACAAAGCCTTCGTTGTTAAGTTGTTTGTCGGCGGCTTCAATGCCCTTGTTGAATTTAGCGAGGTCCTTGGTGAGCCGTTCGCGTTCGGCAGGGACGTCGATCTGGCGTTCGTAGATAACCGAAACATCGAAGATCGATGTTGAGCGGGCGTTGTTGCCAGCGGGGGCTGAGGTGGCGAGTTGGACTGCGCTGACGCGGCAGAGCTTGGCGAGCATGTCGGCGTGGATCTGTGCGAGAGTGGCTGCGTTTCCTGTTGAGAAGATGTGAACGGGTGTGGATTCTTTTTCAGGGATGCCTAGTTCCTTGCGCAGACCGCGGATGGTGACGATGAGTTCCTGCAAGGTTTCCATTGCGTCGACCGAGGCCTCATCGGCGGCAAAGTCTTCCGCTCGCGGATAGCGGGTAAGCGCGATGGATTTGGCCGGCGATGCGCTGCCGACGCTGGCATACAGCGCGTGCCAGAGCTCTTCGGTGAGGAAGGGCATGAAGGGCGAAAGCAGGCGCAGCGCCGCTTCGAAAACGGCGACGAGTGCGTTGAGGGTGATGGCTGCGACGTCGCTGTGCGGTTTGAAGGCACCGTCCTCGTCAGGGAAGAAGTCCATGCGCAGCTTGACGAGTTCCAGGTACCAGTCGCAGAACTCGCCCCAGAAGAACTGGTAGACGGCATTGGCCGCTTCGTCAAAACGGTAAGCTGCAAGCGAGTGGGCGACTTCGTCAGAGACGGTGCTGAGCCGGGAGAAGATCCAGCGGGTCTCCAGCGGCGTGTGCTCGGGAAGTTCGAGGGAGACGGAGTCGTGGCCGCTGAGCGAGACCTTGTACCCGGCCTCGCGACCGCGGTCGATGTTCATCTGCAGGAAGCGCGCGGCGTTCCAGATCTTGTTGGCGAAGGCGCGGTAGCCTTCGGTGCGGGCTTCGTTGAAGGCGATGTCGGTGCCGGGCGAAGCCTGCGAGGCCAGCGTGAACCTCACCGCATCCGTTCCGTATTTCGTCACGATCTCGATGGGGTCGATCACGTTGCCCTTGGTCTTNNTCGGGCATCGGGACGTCGAGCATGAAGTGGCAGCCGAGCATGATCATGCGCGCCACCCAGAAGAAGAGGATGTCGAAGCCGGTGACGAGGAGTTGCGTTGGGTAGAAGGCAGCGAGGTCGGGGTTGGCTGCGTCGGCTGCGGCGTCGCCCGTCCAGCCGAAAACGGTGAAGGGCAGCAGCCCGGAGGAGAACCAGGTGTCGAGGACGTCGGTCTCCTGCGTGAGGTTGGTGCTCGCGCATTTTGCGCAGGCGGTGGGAGCTTCGCGAGCGACGTTGATCTCTCCGCACGCGCCGCAGTGCCACGCTGGGATGCGATGGCCCCACCAGAGCTGGCGCGAGATGCACCAGTCGTGGATGTTGTTCATCCACTCGTTGTAGGTCTTGCGGTAGTTGTCGGGCGTGAACTTGATGTAGCCCTTGTCGACGGCCTCGATGGCCTTGTCGGCGAGAGGTTGGATTTTGATGAACCACTGCATCGAGAGGCGCGGCTCGATGACGGCGCCGGTGCGCTGTGAGATGGGCAGCGTGAGGGTGTGGTCGGCGATCTTGACGAGCAGGCCAGCGGCTTCGAGGTCGGCGACGATGCGCTTACGGGCTTCGAAGCGGTCGAGGCCATCGTAGGGAGAACCGGGCAGAGCGATGCGCGCCTGAGTGTCCATGATGCTGGGCGACGGCAGGTTGTGGCGCTGGCCGATCGCGAAGTCGTTGGGGTCGTGCGCTGGCGTGACCTTTACCGCGCCAGTGCCGAACTCGGGCTGCGCCCAGTCGTCGGCGATGATCGGGATCTCTCTACCGACGAGGGGCAGAATGAGCTTCTTCCCGATGAGTGATGTGTAGTGCTCGTCGGTGGGATTTACGGCGACGGCGGTGTCACCGAGCATGGTCTCGGGGCGCGTGGTGGCGATGACGATGGAGCCCGAACCGTCGGCGAGGTTGTAGCGGATATGGAAGAGGGAGCCGATGCGCTCTTCGTTCTCAACTTCAAGATCGGAGACGGCGGTGCCGAGGACAGGGTCCCAGTTGACGATGTAGGCGCCGCGGTAGATGAGGCCCTGTCCGTAGAGCCGAACGAACGATTCCTTGACCGCGATGCTGAGGCGGTCGTCCATGGTGAAGTACTCGCGCGACCAGTCGACGCTGGCACCGAGGCGGCGCATCTGGTCGGTAATAGCAGAGCCGTACTGCTGCTTCCACTCCCAGACGCGGGCAGTGAAGGCCTCGCGCGTGAAGTCGGTGCGGGACTTGCCTTCGGCGGCTAGCTGGCGCTCCACCATCATCTGCGTCGCGATGCCGGCGTGGTCGGTGCCGGGGACCCACACGGCGGTGTCGCCGGACATGCGGTGCCAGCGGGTGAGGATGTCCATCTCCGTCTGGTTGAGCATGTGGCCCATGTGCAGACGTCCGGTGACATTCGGCGGAGGCAGCAGTTGTACGAACGGAGTGATGGAGCCTGCGTCGCTGGGGGTGGGGGCGTCGAAGATGTGCTCGTCGACCCAGAACTTTGACCACTTCTCTTCAATCAGCGATGGATCGTATGCCTTGGGTAATTCCTGACTCATAAGTCTTAAGGGTAGCAGGAAGGCAGAGGATCGAGGGCGCAGCGCAGAGGATAGAGAGAATGAAAAAGGGAGCAGCCTTCGCTGCTCCCTNNCCCTTCTTAGGCTTGTTCTTGCTGGAGCTCTCGTCGATCTTATTTTCCTTGGGAGCATGGATTTTCTTTTTCTTGGAGCTGGGGTCCCTGGTCTCGGCCGCAGGAATCGGTTTACCGGCAGCGTCGTTGACCTGATCTGGAGCCGGGGCCGCCTTCTCGATGGGCGGCAGCGCAGAGTACTTCGCAGTCGGTGTGACGAGGCCGTAGTTGGGATCCTGAGCGCCGGTGGCGGCAGGTAAGCTGCTCGCTGGCGTTCCATTCGGCGTCATCGTGCTGCCGGGAGCGGTCGACGCTTTGCCGGTGGGCGTAAGAATCTCAACGCCCATCGATGCTGAAGCGCCGCCCGTGCTGGATCCACTCGTGACGGGAGCTGCCGAACCTTCGACGGTCACCGTCTTGGTCGAGCTATCCGCGTCAGCCGCAGACTCGGTGGGGACATCGGAGAGGGTAGGGGGAGCGGCGGAGACGGGCGGCGGTGCAGCAGCAGCAGCGGCAGGAGCAGCTTCAGCCGGAGCCGATGACTTCTCGACAGGGGCAGCAGCATTGGGATCGAAAGCTGCCTTGTAGTCGGCCATCAGGTTGCGAACTACCGTAGGAGCGACCGTCGGTGGTGGATCTTCGAGCGTAGGTATCCCGGTCTGGGCCGCGGTGACGGTATCCGGACGGTGCATGAAGAACAACTCAAGGCGCTTCTGCAGGTTGTACTGAGCGCGGCTGCCCTCCAGCTCTTCACTGGCGGCGAGCTGCTCCGGGGTGGGTGTGGGAACAGGCAGGTGCATGCCCGTGAGCCGTTCCTTGGCATCCTCTGCGTGGGGTGCAGCTGCGTGCTCGAGCACTACCTTGCGATATTCGGCGGCGGCGTTGCCGTCGTACTCCTGCAGCAGCTTCGATTTCACGCCCTCAGGGAGGCAGGGGACACCGGGGGTGGGCTTGCCTGTGCAGACGGCCTGCAAGCGAATCATGGTCGCCTCTGCCGCATAGTCGTCGCCAACGCCAATCAACGTATCGTCCATGTGGCTGTAGAGAGGATACGTGTCGATGACGGTCTGGTAGCGTGCAATGCTGGCCGGCCAGTTGGAGTGTGTTGCATAGAACGCACCGAGCTCGGCTTCGCGCTCGGCCATCACCTCCTGCACCTCGCGGAGCTTCTGGCGCGCCTCATCGACGAGCTTCTTGGGAGCGTCGGGGTACTGCTTCAGCATGGTGCGGTACTCTTCTTCAGCGTGCGTGCCCTTGGAGTAGTCGCGGTCAGGGACGTCCATCTGCTTGAAGTAAATGTCGCCCACTCGGAGTTGGGCTTCGGCGGCCTCGGGAACGTTGGGGAAGAAGGTGATGAAGTCCTTGTACTCCTGCTCCGCTTCGGTGAGCGCGGCACTGCCGCCCTCCTTGTACCACGCATCCGCGACGGCCAGCTTGGCGCGCATCATGTACTGCGAATCAGGATAGGTGTCGAGCAGAGTCTGCAGGTCGAGGCGGCCGATGTCGTAGTGACCGCTGTGGATCTGGGCCATCGCCTTGTCGTAGAGCTGCTTATCGGGCAGTTGCTCGTCCTTGCCGATCAGCGGGTTGTACTTGGCTTCCTTCTTCAGTTCTCTCTTGGTGTCCTTGGTCGCCTGGACGCGGTCGTCCTTGGCAACCTTTTCCTTTTTCTTCTTCTTGGGATGAGTATTGCTCAGCGTTGCCTCAGCCTGCGCGGATGCTGCGGCCGGGTTGGTTGCAGCCGGGTTGCTGGCAGCCGGGTTGCTGGCATCAGCGGGTTGCGTTGTCTGCGCAGCCGGCAGCGGGGCAGGTGCATCCTGCGCCAGCAGCGCCGGTGTTCCAGCGAGAAGTGCGGCGACCGCCAAACCAGCGAGGAAACCGGTTCGATCGCTGGGAAAAAAACTCCGAATCTTCATGCGCATCTACAACTCCATCCGCCCTGCGGCGTGGCCGCGAAGAGCAAGTTTTATTCTATCTGCCCGGGAGGTAAACCGCACCCGGGAGCCGGTTTTGCTGGGTGTGTCAGCTGGCGGCGCGAGCGACGCGAAGGAATTCGCGCGCATTTTCTTCGGTCTTGCCNNGAGGCCACCGTATCGTGAGCAACTCCGCCATCGACCTCGATACGGTAGTTGAGCCCGAGTTCCTCGCGCAGCCGCCGCAGGTGCGCGATGCGGTCGATGGAGCGGGGAAGGAACTTCTGTCCTCCAAACCCGGGGTTAACGCTCATGACGAGCACATGATGCACCATCGAAAGGACTTCCGAGAGCATCTCGACCGGCGTGGCCGGGTTGAGGACGACCCCTGCGAGCATCCCGTGGTCGGCGATCAACTGCAGCGTGCGATTCAGGTGGCGGCACGCCTCCACCTGGACCGAGACCATGTCAGCGCCAGCCTCGGCGAAGGCAGGGATGAATTCGTCCGGGTTCTCGATCATCAGGTGGCAATCGAGAGGGAGTTTGGTGATAGGGCGGATGGCCTTGACGACAGGCGGCCCGAAGGTGATGTTCGGGACGAAGTGGCCGTCCATGACATCGACGTGGACAATGGTGCCGCCGCCGGCGGTGGCGCGGGCAATCTCGTCGGCGAGATGCGCAAAGTCGGCGGCGAGGATCGAAAAGGCTAGTTCAATCATTGGGTTCAGTTTAGCAGCGTGGGGACGGGCTATTCGGTACGATCGACCGGCGCAATCGCTTTTCGGGAGCGGGGACGCCTGGGAAGAACGGGGACTTCGCGCTCTACGCCCTCGCGGCCGGCGTGGATGACCTTGGTCTTGAGGGCTTTGGCCGCCTCGCGTGCGGCTTCGCGATCGACGGCTGACACGGGGGCCGGCGGGCCGAGCACCACGCGGGCAGCGCCGTTGAGGATGCGGCGGATGGGCCAGGAGCCGTCGCCGTTCGGGGAAACGGCCGGGAGGAAAACCTCGCCGCTGCGCTGCTTCTCCGGGCGGTAGTACCAGCGGCGGAAGAGGGAGAGATTGTCGCAGAACTCGGCGATGTCGGCGGGGGATTGGGCGCGNNCATCCGGTTCGCCGAGAGGGACGGCAGCGAGCATCAGGGGCTGCGCGAAGAGGCTGCTGCCGACGGCGGTCTGCTCGCGGACGGCGCGGACGCCGAGCGTCGAGAGCCGTTCGGGGCCGACGATCTGGCCGCGCTCGAGCAGGAAGACGGCGGCGTCTTCGGTGCGGGAGTTGCCCTGGTCGCCATGACTGCGGGGAGCGGCTTCCTGCAGGATGAGGGCGCGCAGATCCGCGACAGGGCGAACGAGTTCGTCGGCCAGGAGAGACGCAGCGCGCACCTTCTCCCACTGCTTGTGCAGTGCTGCGGCGGCTTCGAAGTCCATGGCCTCGCTGGCGGCCTCGCGTTGCGCGGCGACCTCGTCCAGCAACGACTGCCCGCGGGTCATGAAGAAGGCGAAGACGCGCTGGGCCTCGGTGGCGTACTGCTCGGGCGTGCAAGCCTGCGGATTGCCTTCCTTGCAGGGTTGCATGCACTTCTTCATCTCGCCATAGACGCAGCCGGGGTGTTCGGGATAAGGCTCTAGGTCCTCGTAGCAGCGGCGCAGAAGGAAGAGGTCGAGCACGGCGTCGCCATAGCGGTCGGCGGCAGCGCGGGAGGGGAAGGGGCCGAAGAATTCGTGGAGCGATTTCTTGCTGAGACGATTGGTGGAGTAGACGCGCGGGTGCTGGTGCGACATCGTGACGCGCAGCATGTAGGGAGGGTGGAGGCGCAGGCGGCGGCGTGCTTCTTCGGGCCCGAAGGCTGCACGCGAGGCGCAGTAGAGGAGCAGTGTGGATTCGAAGTCGGAGCCGGTGCGCGTCCACTCGATGAAGCGGACACGCTCGCGCAGGTTGAGGCGTTTGGAGAGGATGGGGCGGCCCTGCTCGTCGACGGCTTCAGGCGGTGCAAGCAGCCGGCGAAGGCGGCGGCGCAGATCGGCGGTGCGCGTGAGGTAGGGCTCGCCGGTTTCTCCGCGCAAACTGAAGACGCCGGGGGCGGCGGGGATCGCGCGCAGAAGCTCGTCAGAGTTCTCGGGAAGGAACTCGATGCGATGGTCGAAAGAAAAGGGCGCAGCCACAGGATGGATTTTAGACTGCTGTTGGTGCGAGGTTAGCTGCCAGCGACGGTCAGACCTTCGATGCGGACCGTCGGGACGGCACCAGCGCCGCGGAATTCGAGGTCGTTGCCGATGGCCACGACGTTGCGGAAGATGTCTTTGAGATTTCCGGCGATGGTGATTTGTTCGACCGGGTAGGCGAGTTCGCCGTTCTCGATCCACAGGCCGCTGGCACCGACGGAGTAGTCGCCGGTGACGAGGTTCACGCCGTGGCCCATGGTCTGCAGCACGTACAGGCCGGACGGAACGCCGCCGATAATCTGCTCGGGCGTAAGGCTGCCGGGCTCGAGAAAGTAGTTGCCGCCGCCGATGCCGGGCGCGCCCGCGAGGCCGCGTGAGGCCTTCCCCGTCGACTGCATGGAGAGCTTGCGCGCGGTGTAGGTGTTGAGCATCAACTCTTTGAGGATGCCGCGCTCGATGACGACCGTACGGCGCGTTGCGAGCCCGTCTCCGTCGAAGGGCGACGTGCCAAAGCCGCCGACGCGGAGGGTTTCACCGTTGGGAAGCGTGTGATCGAAGACCATCGTGCCGTCGTCGATCATGGTGATGTTTTCGCCCGCAACCTGCTCGCCCAGCTTGCCAGAGAACATGCTCGAATTTCTATAGATGGAGTCGCCGTCGGCTGCGGCGAGGAGGTTCCCCATGAGGCCGCGGGCTATCTCGGGAGCAAAGACGACAGGGCAGCGTTGGGTCATCACGGGACGAGCGCCCAGACGCCGAAGTGCGCGTTCCGCTGCCTTCCGGCCAACCTCTTCGGGTGACGCGAGGAGCTTTGCCGTGCGTGCGCTGGAGTACCAGAAGTCGCGCTGCATGGCGCCGCTGGCGTCCTGCGCGATGGGGGTGACAGAGAAGCCGCAGTAGCTGCTGCGGTACTCGCCGGTGAAGCCCCGCGAGTTGACCATGACGCGATGCAGGTTGCTGGCGTCGAAGTCTGCTCCGGAAGAATTTTGAATGCGCGTATCGAAGCCCATGGCGGACGCTTCGCAGCGCCTGGCGATTTCGATGCGTTCCGCAGGAGGGATCGCGTCAACATCGTTGAAGTAGAGCGCGAGGCTGGCGACGTCGTTCGAGCCGAAGGCTGCTCGATCGGGCAGGCCGGCGAAGGGATCGGCGCCGGTGACCTTCGCGAGCTCGACCGCGGATTCGATGATCCGTGTGACGCCCTCGGGTGAGAGGTCGCTGGTAGAGGTGCTGGCAGTGCGCTGGCCTGCGGCATCGGCGAAAAAGACGCGCAGGCCCAGAGCACGCGAGCCGGACTCGGTGAGCTGCTCGACCTGGCCGAGGCGCACGTTGACGCCGAAGTCTTCGCTCTCGACGGCGACGGCTTCGGCATCGGTTGCGCCGAGATCAAGTGCTCGCGCCACAGCCTCTGCGGCGAGCTGCTTGAGATCAGTGGCGTGGGTGGTCGCTGTGCTCAACGGAGATCTCCTGCGAACGCTAGGCTACGGGAGCGCCGGAAAGTCGCGTCTCGCGGCCATCGGTCGCAGCATGGAAGCGCGCGCCCACTGGGCAGTGCTCGGAGTCGCTCTTGAGCTTGTGCTCGACGTGCGAGACCGCACCGGGAGTGTGGCGCTTGTGCAGCTTCAGAGCGCCGTGGCACTCCTTGCAGCGAAACTCCGTGTCGCCATCGAGGATGGCATCGGCGACGCTCTTGAGTTTCCAGAACGGCTCGTAGCCACCAGTGGCTCGGACACGACGACGTTTCACTTCACACTCGAAGAGCTTCTCAGGGATTGCAGCAACTTTGGTAGCCATGGTCTTCTTTCCTCGTGCGGTTGGAGATGCGTGTGCGGTTCTAATCCGTGTCGAAGAGCTTGTTAGTGGCCGGTTCCACCGACGGTCATGCGATCGAGCTTGGTGGTCGGCATCCCGACCCCGACGGGGACGCTTTGGCCGGCCTTGCCACAGGTGCCAACGCCCTCGTCCAGAGCCAGATCATTGCCGACCATCGATACATATTTCAGCGCTTCGGGTCCGTTGCCGATCAGCGTCGCGCCCTTGACCGGAGCGGTGACGACACCGTCCTCGATGAGGTACGCTTCGCTGGCAGTGAAGACGAATTTGCCGCTCGTAATGTCGACCTGTCCGCCGCCAAAGTTCACTGCGTAGAGGCCGCGCTTGACGCTCTTGATAATGTCGGAGGGAAGGTCGTCGCCGTTGAGCATGTAGGTGTTGGTCATGCGCGGCATGGGGATGGCCTGGTAGCTCTCGCGGCGGCCGCTGCCGGTGTTGGGCATGTTCATCAGGCGCGAGCTGAGCTTGTCGGAGAGGTAGCCGCGCAGAATGCCGTTCTCGATGAGGACGGTCTCCTGCGTTGCGTTGCCCTCGTCGTCGACGTTGAGCGAACCACGACGTCCAGGCATCTTGCCGTTGTCGACGACGGTTACTTTCGGGGACGCGACCTTCTGGCCGATGAGGCCGGCGAAAGCGGAGGTTTTCTTGCGGTTGAAGTCGGCTTCCAATCCGTGTCCGACAGCCTCGTGCAGCAGAACGCCCGGCCAGTCGGGACCGAGGACGACTTCCATCTCGCCAGCCGGAGCCGCGATGGCGCCGAGTTGGAGGATGGCGGTGCGTGCGGCCTCGCGGGCGAAGTGCTCCGGGGATTTGCTGCCTTCGAAAAAGTCGAGGGCGATACGTCCGCCGCCGCCGGATGTGCCGCGCGCGGTGCTGCCAAAGCCATTGGATCCAGTCGCGTCTTTCGCGATGACGGAGACGTTGAGCCGTGCCAGCGGCTGCGTGTCGCTGGCGAAGGTGCCGTCGGATGCGGCGATCAGGATGCGGCGCAGTTCGTCGTTGATGGAAGCGCGAACCTGCGTGATGCGCGGATCGAAGTCGCGCGCGGCCTTGTTGGCGCGCTCGATGAGCTTGAGTTTGGCGGCAACTTCCGCGTCCGCGGTGGCTCCGGCGACGGGGTAGAGCGAAGGTGTCGAGGTTTCGGTAAATCCCTGCACACGCTGGGTTTGCGGGCCATTCGCGATCAGCGCGGCGGTCCGTGCGGCCTTGAGCAAGCGCTCTGGCGAGAGGTCGTCGGTGTACGCGAACCCGGTGCGCTCGCCGGACAGCACGCGGATTCCACAGCCAACGCTGATGCCCTGCGCGGCGGTCTTGACGATGCCTTCGTCCATGCCGAGCGACATGGAGGTAACTGCCTCAAAGTAAAGGTCAGCGAACTCGCCACCAGCCGAAAGCGCCTCTCCGAGGCAGCGCTCGAGCAGCCGCTCGGTCAGGCCGAGATGCGTAAAGAAGTATCGTTTGTGGTCCGGGGCTTCGGAATGGATAAGGTTTGGAGCGGCTGCCATTAACCTAATTGTAGTCTTATAACACCTCGAAGCCATCATCTCTCTGGAAATCCGCCATAGCATGCGGGTATTTCCCGGTTTAGCGTCCGTGGGATGGGTCGGGGCTGCTGCCCAGGTCCATATCGAGGAACGTGCTGGGGAAGCCGGAGGCATAGCAGTTGCCGTCGGCGGCGTAGGTCTTCGCGCAGGCGCGGGTGATCTCGGGGCGACGCGGCGACTGCGAATATTGCCATGCGGTGAGGTCGGGTTCGCCGCTGGTGGAGAGCGGCTTCGCCTGCATCGGGCAGCCGGGCGAGGGTGGGCAGGCGTCCTGCGCGTCGAAGATGGCGATCTCGTGCAGATGATTCGTCTTCACGTGGGAACGAATATCTTTGATCGTGGTAATGGTCTGCCCGTGGCCATTGGGCACGGGCTGGCCGCTGGCGTACACGCCCGGGCGATAATCGCTGGCGGCGACGGCCTTGGTCCATGCGAGAAGATAAGCGGATTGTTCCTCGAGCAGAAGGCCGCCTTCCTCCTGATCCAGAAAGAGGATGGTGCGTGCAGGGAAGCCCTCGGCCCGCGCTGCCGCAACCGCAGTGGAGGCGTCACCGCGAGCGAGGTCGGCGGGACTTGTCCCCTGCTTCCGGGACTTCAGAATCTCGGCATCGAGGCGGCCATTGGCGAGCACGAGGAAGCCCCAGCCCTCCTGCTTCAGGACGGTGCGCTTGCCTTGCCACGAGTTCGCGTTCTCGCCCGGAGGGTTGGTGAGCCAGTAACCCGTGAAGGCGAAGGTCTTGTGCAGGCCGGCCATGGTGTCGTCGCCGGGATAGTCGTTGCGATCGAAGCCGAGGTAGCCGCCAGCGACGGCGCCGATGTGCGGATCAACCCTTGCGCCGGGTGAAGGAGACGCTTGCACTCTTTGCGGAGGATGGACGGTATTCGCCGTGTTGCTGCCGTGCGAGCAGCCGCAAACTGCCACAGTTGCCAGCCCGAATCCCAGAACTGCGAGACGCATTGTCTATACCCCCCACGTCAGCTTACAGCCTACCCACATCGCGCAGGCTGTGTGCTTGGATGCGGCAATTTCGTTTTACAATCGCATTGTCGCCGCGGGCCGGTATCGCCCGCGCGCCGGCTGAAATCGAGGGCTTGCACCATGTCGCTCACTCCAGATCTCCGTTATCCGATTGGCAAATTCACGCCGCCCACAACGATCACGCGTGAGGACCGCTGCGCCGCGATCCTCACGATCGAACAGATGCCAGCCCGCCTGCGAGATGCCGTTCGCGATCTCGACGCCGCGCAACTGGACACGCCGTATCGTGAAGGTGGATGGACCGTGCGGCAGGTGGTGCACCATCTTGCGGACTCGCACATGACGGCGTTTCAGCGCCTGCGTCGCGCACTCACCGAGGACTGGCCGGTAGTTCACGGTTACGACGAAAAGGCCTTCGCCGATCTCCCCGATAGCAGCGCGCCAGCGGACTGGTCGCTGAATGTTATCGAAGGTGTACATGCGCGCTGGGGAATGTTGCTTCAGGCGCTGACAGATGAGCAGTGGCAGCGCGGCTTCAAACATCTGGAGCGAGGCCCGAGCACGATCGACGCGGCTACGCAGCTGTATGCGTGGCACTCGCTGCACCATGTCGCGCACATCACGGAGCTGCGCGCTCGGAAGGGCTGGTAGCGGGCATGACAATCTCGCCTGAAACAGCGATTCATTTTGCCTCGACGCCGGAGTCGATTGCGCGCTGCTATGCCGTGATGCGAGAGCTTCGGCCAGCGCTCGTGAGCGCGGAGGAGTTCGTCGCAAGGGTGCAGCAGCAACAGGCGGAAGGATTCCAACTCGCATTTCTCGAGAGGCAAGGGCAGATCGTTACGGTCGCAGGCTTTCGAGTGCAACACCTCCTGGTGTCCGGCCTGACGCTGTACGTCGATGACCTTGTGACGGCCGATGCCTTTCGTTCGCAGGGCAACGGCAAGGCCATGCTGGACTGGTTGATTGCGTATGCGAGGGAGCGGGGCTACGATACATTTTCGCTGGACTCGGGCACCCACCGGAGAGAGGCGCATGCGTTTTATTTTCGCGAAGATATGCGTATCTCGAGCTTTCACTTCGTTCTGCCACTGAAGTAGCGGTTCCCGCCGCGCCGACTGCAGTGGTACCCTTCGGTCTATGTCGCCGCCCCGAGCTTTTTCCGCGGACAAGCCAGTCGAACAACAGACGGCTGCCCATATCGCCACCTCCATCGAGGAGTTCCTCGCGCAGCACGTTGAGGCAGCCGTGCTCGAAGACGGCAAGGTGGCCTTCGATCTGCGTTCGGCGAAGGCTTCGATCAGCACCGAGCACGATCGCTGCACGCTGCATCTGTGGAGCGAAGAGCGGAATCTGGTGCGGCAGATTGTTTCGATCGTGGAGCGAGCGGGTTCGCTGCGTCTTGCCACAAAGCGCTTTGGGCAGGCACAGACCAAGCTGCTGGAGCTGGTGAGTTCGAGCGACCGGCGCACTCCGACAACCAGCGACGCAGCGCGTCAGCGATATGTGCCGTTGCTGGAACGCGTGCTGTTGCGGGAGCTTCCGGATTGGACGTGCTCCGGCTTTCGCACCGCCATGGATCTCGAACGGAGCTTCGGGCCCGCCTATGCGCGCGGGTCGCTGCTGCGTGGTAACGCGGCGTGGGCCGTGATTGGCGTAAACGAACAGGAGAGCGCGACGACGATCGATGGCATCCTCACGCTCGGAATTTTGTGGCTGCACCACTGCCGCGAGCAATCTGGTGGACGCCGTCTCTACCAGGGGTTGAAGGTCATTGTGCCGCGCGGTTCGGCGATGCTGACGCTCTCGCGGATGGCGTGGCTGAACGAGGATGCTGCGCAGTGGGAGCTTTGGGAGCTTCATCAAAGCAGCGAGGAGTTGACACAGTGCGATGCAGCGGATCGAGGCAATCTGCGCACGCGGCTGGTGCATCTCCCCGATGCGCAGGCGGCGAGCGAACGCTTTGCCGCGGGCACTCAACAGGTGTTGCAACTCATTCCCGAGGATGAACGGCATCGCGTGGAGCAGCGGCTGCGAAGTACCGCAGAGCTTGCGTTTCTGCTGCACGGCATGGAGTTTGCCAGGGTGCGGATGGGGCTCGCGCCGAATAGCTTCGTGCAGACACTTGAGATCACGGTAGGCGTGGGTGTGCGTGAGACGCCGCTAACGCAGGAGAATCGCGCGGAGCTTGCCACGACCGTGGCAGAGTTGTTCGAACGGCGTCGCGCCATGGAGGCGTCAGGCGTATTCACGCGACGTGGAGCGCCGCCGGCACGGAGGATTGGCGAAGGCTCCATGACCCCCGCACATGCGCGTATGCAGCTGAAGTCGCGCCGTGGCGGCAACACTGTGCAGGATCCACTCTATCGAGCAGCTCCCGAGCGCTGGCTTGAGTCGATGCTGCGCCGTGATCTTACGCCGCTCACGCGGAATCTGGCGCCAGCACCGAAATCCGCAGACCGGCGAGGCGAGGACTTTGCCAATGAGTTTGATCCGGACACGATCGGCAATCGCGCGGACGTTGTCGAGGCACATCAGAAGGAGGCGGACGGGAATCTTCTGAGCAGCGACGGACAAGAGAGTCGCGTGATTCCGCGACTCGATCCGCAGCATGTGTACGCACAGGTCCCGGCCATCGCAGGGGCTAGTGATCGCGGGTTGCTCGATCTGCTCGGGGTGACGGCGGACGGACGGCTTGCGGTGATCGAGCTGAAGGTGGACGACGATCTGCACTTCGCCTTGCAGGGGTTGGATTATTGGATTCGTGTGCGCCATCATCACCTGCAGACGGCGGATACAGCGACCGGCCTCGGCGAATTTCAACGTCACGGATATTTTCGCGGAGTGCAGCTCTCGCCGCTGCCGCCGCGGCTGTATCTGGTTGCGCCGTCGCTACATATCCATCCTGCGACGGAGACGATTCTGCACTATCTTTCGCCCCGTGTGGAATGGAACCTGCTGGCCTTGGACGAGCGCTGGCGACAACAGATACGGGTTGTCTGGCGCAAGCAGAATAGTCGCTAACCAAGGCTGAATCCCTGAGCCCGCGACTGCCATCAAAGACAGCAGAGGAGATTTGCGATGGCAACTGCGACAGCGGTAACAAAGACATTCAAGTTGGGTAGAGAGTTGGAGATTCATCGCCTGGGCTATGGTGCGATGCGCATCACAGGGAACGGCATCTGGGGCGAGCCGGCGGATCGCGAGAATGCGAAACGCGTTCTGCGGCGCGCCGTGGAGTTGGGCGTGGACTTCATCGACACGGCCGACAGCTACGGCCCAGCAGTGAGCGAGCCACTGATCGGCGAAGCGCTTGCGCCCTACGCGAAGGGCACGGTCATCGCGACGAAAGCCGGCCTCACCCGGCAGGCGCCGAACAAGTGGCTACCCGTCGGTCGGCCCGAATATCTGACCCAACAGGTGGAGATGAGTCTGCGTTGGTTGAAGCGCGACCGCCTCGACCTCTGGCAACTGCATCGGATTGACGCGAAGGTGCCAGTGGAAGAATCACTCGGCGCGATCAAAAAATTGCAGGATGCCGGAAAGATTCGCTTCGTCGGTCTGAGCGAAGTTTCGGTGGAGCAGATTGAGCAAGCGCGCAAGGTCGTTGAGATCGTCAGCGTCCAGAACGAATACAACCTCGGCAATCGCAAGAGCGAGGCAGTGCTGGAGTACTGCGAGCGCGAAGGGATTGCCTTTATTCCGTGGTTCCCGGTCGCGGCGGGAAAGCTGGCACAGCGTGGCGGCAAGCTGGATGATCTCGCGACGAAGCATGATGCGACGGTCTCGCAACTCTCGCTCGCATGGCTGCTGCATCGGTCGCCGGTGCTGCTGCCGATTCCGGGCACGTCGTCGGTGGAGCACCTGGAGGAGAATCTCAAGGCTGCGGATGTCACGTTGAGCGATGCCGAATGGAAGGACCTGGAAGCAGCAGCGAAGTAATAGCTCGCAGCGCCACTCTGAGNNGAAGCTCCGCTGAGATTGTAGAAGCGCTCCAAGGCGCATAACCCGGACGTCTCAAACGCCTAGCCCATCCATGCGGGAGCAGCGTGAAGGTTTGTGTCCGTCTGGGAACTAACATCCTCGCGAACTTGATCGCGGCTGGCAAAGAACGCTTCTACCTTGTCGATCACCTGCGCTCCGCGCTTGGCTTCGAAGATCTCCCGCCGCAGCGTCGCGCCGCCGGGGACGCCATGGGTGAACCAGCTCGCGAACTGCTTCATGCGTCCGATGGCGTCACGCTGCGCGCTCTCGTGGTTGCGCTTGAGACGCTTGGCCTGTTCGATGGAAGCAAGGTCGCCGTCGGTCGGGACAGTGACTTCGGGATGCTCGGCGACCTCGGCCATCAGGCGTTCGAAGTAGTCGCGGATCATGCGGTAGCGATCCATATCCGTCGGCTTGTCGTAGAGCCCGATGCCGGTACTTTGCTTCGACGCCGTGTACTGCGCGATCTGTCGGAAGATCCACGGATTTGCAGGCGCAGCGCGGCCGATCATCACGGCATCGCAGCCCGTGGCCTCCACCATCGCGGCAGCATCTTCGGGCGTGCGGACGTCGCCGTTCCCGATCACCGGAATCTTGACGGCATCTTTGACCGCCGCGATCCACTCCCAGCGTGCGTCGCCGGAGTAGCCCTGCTCGCGGGTGCGGGCGTGCAGCGCGACCGCGTTCAGGCCGCAGTCTTCGGCCATCTTCGCCAGCTCGACGCAGACAATGTTGGTGTCGTTCCAACCCATGCGGAACTTCACGGTGAAGGGAATCGAGACGGCCTTGCGAACCTCTTCGAAGATCTCGCGGATGCGGGGCAGGTCGCGCAGCAAGCCGCTGCCTCCATTGCAGGCGACCACGCGCTTCGCCGGGCAGCCGAGGTTCAGGTCGACCAGATCGAAGCCTGCATCCTCGCAGATGCGCGCCGAGTCCGCGAGTGTCTCTGGGTTCGACCCGAAGAGTTGCGCGGAGATCGGGTGCTCGTCCTCGTAGTACGTGAGGTAGCGCTTGCGCTTGGTCTCGCGCATCCGCGAAAGGCCGTCGGCAGAGGTGAACTCCGTCATGATGAGCCCGCAGCCGGAGACCTCATTGGTCGTTGCTACGTCGACGTCGGCGGTCGAAGTCGGATCCGTAAACATGGACGCGTTCTTGATGAAGCGGCGGAAGACCGTGTCCGTAACCCCGGCCATGGGAGCGAGTACAGTCGCGGGCGCGATCCGCACGCCGCCGATGTGAAGTTCGACGGGCACGCGTGCCTCATGCGGCATGGTGCGTGCCGAGTCGAGGATCGTCGAGTTGTCCCATTCCTTCTTCATGTAGGTGTCGCGTTTCAAGGTGTCAGCTATCTGTGGTGCAGTGCAACAAGAAAGGCCTCCGCGGTTTGCAGAGGCCTCTCGATTTGGTTGCTGCGAGAGTTACTTCGCTTCGTGCGCAGCGATCTCGGCCTTCTTGGCGTCGGTTGCAGCGAACTTGCGGCGGAAGCGCTCGATACGTCCAGCGGTATCGACGAGCTTCTGCTTGCCGGTGAAGAACGGGTGGCAGGCGGAGCAGATTTCGACGACGATCGCACCCTTGTGGGTCGAACGTGTGTCGAACTCGCTGCCGCAGGCGCACTTGACGTGCGTCGCTTCGTAAGTGGGGTGAATTCCTGTCTTTGGCATGATGGTTCTTTCTAGCATTCCCGCCGCAGAACGGTTCGCTTGCGAAGTCCCAATGGCTCTTCACATCGATGTTCCTGTCGCGCTGCGAGCTTGGGCCCCGACTCCCGGGGCTTCAGGCGCTCCTTCTAGTCTATCACTGACCGTCAGAAAGCAGCGGAAGCACCGGGTCTTTCAGCGCTCGGCCTCGTACTCCAGACCCTCTTGCGCGAGAAGCTCGTGCGGCAGGCAATCTAGCTTTCCTCATAGACGGCGCGATTGTCACAGGTGCGCCTCGGTGCGCGGGGCTGCGATACTGAAGTCAGCCGCCAGGAGTTTCCAAGCGGAGAGAGACATCGATGCCGGAAGAGCTTTGCCCCATCTGTGAAGGCGCTGGTTTACGCGTAGTCGAACGCGCCGACGGAACACGTGCCGCACAAGCCTGTGAGTGCCGTATTGCGAGACGCTCTGCGCGCATGATCGAACAGGCACGCATCCCTCATCGTTACCTCAACTGCACGCTCGACGAATATGTGACAAACTTCACCGGAGCGGATCGATCCCTGGCCTCAGCGCTGGTTCAGGCGAAGAATTTTGTGAAGGGGTATCCCTTGGATACGGCGGGGCAGGGATTGCTTTTTGTTGGACGCCCCGGCTTGGGCAAGACGCATTTATGCGTAGGACTTTTACGCGCACTGATAACCCAGTGCGGCGCGAAGGGGCTCTTTGTGGACTACAGAGACCTGCTCAAGGAAATTCAGAATAGTTACGATCGTTCCGTATCCGCAACGGAGCTCGGTATTCTTCGCCCCGTCTTTGACGCAGAAGTTCTAGTGATCGATGACCTCGGTGCATCAAAGCCTACTGACTGGGTCTTTGATACGGTGTCTCAGATTTTGAACAGTCGTTACAACGCCAGGCTTACCACCATCATTACGACAAACTTTGCGAATCTTCCCGAGACCAGACCAGAGGAGTTCGCACGCAAAAGCGAATCCCAACGAATCATGTCCGAACGCACACTGGGCGATCGAATCGGGGATCGAGTGTTATCGAGGTTGCAGGAGATGTGCGTCGTGGTCGAAATGAGCGGCGAAGACTTCCGCCAGAAGGTCAAGCGCGCAAGTTTCGCCTAGCTCCAGGCCTCGGGATTAGCAGCAATCCGCTGGCAGTATAGAATCGGCAATCATGCAGGAGCTTGATCCCAAACCGTTTCCCCCGTCGCCACCCGCACCGCTCTTCAAAGAGCCGGCACCGGCCCGCAATTTCCCGACGACAGCGGTGATCATCGCTGCGGTAGCCATTACGATTCTGGTTGCCGTGCTGGTGCTACTGGGCAGACGGCCCGAGGCTGGCCCCTCACCCAACCGCATCCTTCCAGCAGCGGCCTACGCGCCAAATCTCGTGCTCAGCAATCTGCAGATGAGCGAGTCGTCCAGCATGTCCGGTGGCAAGCAGACCTATGTCGAAGGCCACATCGCAAACCACGGTCCGGCCACCGTGACCGGCATTACGGTGCAGGTGATCTTCGCCAACGACGTCAGGATGCCTCCCCAGATCGAGACTGGCCCGCTGAATATGATCTATATGCGAGAGCCATATGTGGACACGCGCCCGGTGAGCGCATCGCCACTTGCTCCGGGTGCGGACGGAGATTTCCGCCTCATCTTTGATGACGTCAACGAAAATTGGAATCAGCAGCTACCCCAGATACATCTCACGAACGTCGCGACGCGTTAGCTGCCGATTCTCTCTCAAAATCTTCCAAAATAAAAACATCCGTTTCGGCCGCGCACGCGTTCTCCAGGTAGCAATCGATCGCTACCACATCGGTATTCGCGTAGACGCGGAAGCGGGTACC
>DHWW01000166.1:25792-30677 GCA_002413385.1 Granulicella sp. UBA5172 | reverse complement strand
CAGACTCGAGTGGAGTTGCAATGTCTTTGTTCGTTCAAAGATTCACAAGGATTTCTGGAAGGGATATCGCTGAATGGGTTACTTCAAAGATGCCGGGCATCTCTTCAGGTTTGCGTTACTGTTTGTCGTTGGTTTCGTGATATTTCTCGTGGCTCGTCATTTCATTGTGCCGAAGACCTTCGGAGAATATGGCCACTACCGCGGTGCTGCAATGGGTGAAATTGCCGCCCACCCAGTTCACTTTGCTGGTCACCAGGCGTGCGAAACCTGCCATGCCGATGTCTTCGAAATGAAGAAAAGTGGCAAGCATGCCCACGTCAGCTGCGAAGCCTGCCATGGTCCTCTGGCCGGCCACGCCAACGACCCAAGCTCAGTCCAGCCACCCAAACTCGATACCGCTGTACTCTGCATCCGCTGTCATGCGGCAAGTGCCGCCAGGCCAAAGGGATTCCCGCAAGTGGTGGCCGATCAACACTCAGGTGGACTTCCCTGTGAGACCTGCCACCAGCCGCACAGCCCGGCCATTCAAGCTGGAGGTGCCAAGTGAATATCAAACGACGCCATTTTCTCGTCATGCTGCCGGCTGCTGCCATCGCATGGAAGTATGTCCTCGCCGGAGCCCCGGAAGATTCCCCAAACTACGCCATGAGCGGTCACTGGTGGAGCATGCTGATCGATATCCCCAAGTGCATCGGCTGCGGCAACTGCGTGCGAGCCTGTCAGGTAGAGAACGATGTTCCCGACGGTTATTTCCGTACCTGGGTCGAACGCTACCTCGTGACCGACTGGGATCTTGAACACCCCGAAGTTATCTCGCCCGATGGCGGCAAAGAAGGCTTTCCGGCTGCGAAAGAGGAAGACAACGGAAAGTATTTCTTCGTTCCAAAAATGTGCAACCAATGCGCGGATTCACCCTGCACCCAGGTTTGTCCCGTCGGTGCAACTTTTATTTCTCCAGACGGTGTCGTGCTGGTCGACCAGACCTACTGCCTCGGTTGCGGTTATTGCGTTCAGGCCTGCCCCTACGGCTGCCGTTACATCCATCCAGAGAAGAAAGTCGCGGACAAGTGCACGCTCTGCTACCACCGGATTACGAAGGGTCTTACGACNNCATGCATTTCTCAAGACCCACGAAGTACAAGTACTGAAGCCGCAGATGGCAACGGGAGCAAAGGTCTTCTACAACGGCCTCGATGGTTCGGTCCGATAGAAATTCCCGGTTGTTGGCATCCATAAATATTGTTATTTGAGTACGCGCGATGAGGAGACGGTGAGCTATGAACGGTGTTGAAGGCTACATGTATCCAAACGAAGTCAGGCTCTATTGGAGCGTTCTGATCGTTCTCTATCCGTACATTACCGGGTTGGTCGCGGGAGCATTTATTCTGGCGTCCCTGGTGCGCATCTTCCACGTGAAGGCAGTAGCACCAACCTACAGGCTGGCGCTGCTCACGGCCCTGGCCTTCCTGATCGTTGCGCCGTTACCTTTAACGTTGCACCTCGGCCACCCGATGCGCGCGCCTGAGATGTACTTCACTCCACACGCCACCTCGGCCATGGCCATGTTCGGATATGTCTATCTCTGGTATCTGATGGCTGTTCTTGTGTTCGAAATATGGCTGGACTACAGGCATGACATTGTCCTTCTCTCGCAGTCCACCACAGGGTGGAAGCGCATGCTTTACCGCGTCATGACGCTTGGCTCCAACAACATCAGCGAGCGCTCCCTTGCGATTGACGAACGTGCCGGCTGGATCATCACACTCATTGGCATCCCGTCCGCATTCATCCTGCACGGATACGTCGGCTTCATCTTTGGTTCCCTCAAGGCAAACCCCTGGTGGAACTCACCCTTGATGCCTGTCGTCTTCATCTTCTCCGCCATGGTCTCCGGCATTGCTGCCGTGATGCTCCTGTACATGCTCACTACAAAGCTCCGCAAGCTCAGGATCGACATGGCGTGCGTCGACACGATTGCGAAGTACCTTTTCTATATCTTCATCATCGACTTCAGTCTGGAGATGCTCGACCTGATCCATCGGATCTATGAAGCGGACGAATCGTTTCGCTCGATCAGCTTCATGGTCCACTCAAAGCTCTATTTCTCGCAGATCGTCCTTCAGATCGGCATAGGAACCTGTATTCCGCTCTTCCTGCTCGCGCTGGTTCAGGTGAAGAAGTTGTCCGCCATGGCGCGGAAGATCATCTACATCGTGTCTGGGTCCTTGATCGAGGCAGGCGTTATTTCCATGCGCTGGAACGTCGTCATTGGGGGCCAACTCTTCTCCAAGAGTTTCCTCGGCTACACGACCTACAAGATGAGTCTTGTCACGCGGGAAGGCCTGCTCATGTCCATCGCCCTGCTCATTCTTCCGCTGGGAATTCTGTGGGTGCTGGTGAAGCTGCTTCCTCCCTGGCCTGACCAGGAACCTGCAGCTCTGCGTGCTTTGTCCAAGCCAGTGTCCTAAATCACGGGCAGTGAAGTCCCTGAATGGGTGTAGACGATGACTGATCTTCCCGGCGTCAGCGCACGGCTCAAGGAGCGGCTGGATAACCTCGAGCGTCGTGTCTCCACCCTTGAACACCCAAACGTCGAGTTCCCTCCCGTCCCTGATGGTGCCGCTGCAGCCAGACGGCACAGAATTGAAGGCATCGGATACATCCATCACCGGCAGTGGCGGTCCTAATATTTTGTGGATGTGACCCGGAGCACAAACATCCGAGACGTAAGAGTGGATATTTATAATAGAACTTGGGATACTACTAGCGTGAGTTGGGGCAGAAAAATCGCGTTGCTGATGCTGGCCGTTGCGGTCTTATGGACTGCGATGCCGGCCTCCGCTTGTGTGCTCATGATGCAATCCAGCGCGCGGCCCGCCTGCTGTGGCGATATGGCTCAAGCTGGCACGATGCGCGGTATCAGCATGAATCCTTCTTGCTGCCAGATCCGCGGAACAGTCCCCGCCGTCACTCCGGCTCCTCCGTTTTTTCTTGACCACTCCCAGCAGCCGGCGATCGTTCCCTATACGAGCAGCCTGGCGGCGTTCGTCACGCGCAGTAACGCATGGCGCGATGCTTTCGAAACCCAGCCGCCGAAGTTCCCTCCGGGCGGCATCTTCGTACTCCGAATCTAAAACTCCTTCCTTCGCAGGCTGAACCTTGGCCTTCGTGCGTCTCCGCGCTCCTATGCGCAGGCAGATCGCTCGAACGGCCCGCATGCTGTGTCTCCGTTGGAGGGAGCAATGAAAGCGTTTGTATGTGTAGTGTGTGCTCTTGCGTCCGCAGTGTCTGCCGGTGTTTGCCGCGCGCAGACGCCGGTTGGCACTGATGGTCTTGCGGGCTTTGCCGCATTGTTTCCCGAGGCCCCCCGGGCGGAGGCGACCGCACCGCCCCTGACGCTGGACGATGCAGAACGGCTTGCCCTGGCCCGCAGCCCTGAGATCGCGGTTGCTGCGCGGCGCGTGGCCGTTGCCGAAGCGCATGTCCCGGTTGCCGGAGCCCTCGACGACCCGATGGCAATGTACCGCGGATGGGGAATCCCTCTACAGCAGCCATGGAATTTGAACGACGCCCAGAACATGTTCAGCATCAGCCAGACGTTTCCGGGAGCAGGGAAGCGGGCACTGCGAACGAGTGTCGCCGAGTCGGATGTGGCCGTAGCCAAAGCGCAGCTTGACGAGGTGCGACTGGAGGTTCGGGTGCGCGTGCACAAGGCCTTCGACGACCTGTTGCTGGCTGAAAACGAGATGCAGATTCACTATCAGCATGTGGGGATCGCGCGGCAGGCGATTGAGGCGGCTCGCATTCAGTACACCGTCGGCAAAGTCCCTCAGCAGGACATATTGAAGGCGCAGGTGGCGCTCACGTCGCTGGCAGAGCACATGATCCGCTTCGACCACGACGCCGCTCTGGCGAGGGCAAGGCTCAACACGCTGCTGGGTCGCGATCCCGACACGCCGGTGCGAGTCACCGGGGAATTTGCGGTGGTGCATTCGCTGCCGGAGGCGCGGACACTCGACGCCACGGCTCTTAAGTCGCGACCGGATCTGATGGCGGTCGAGCAGGCCGCCGTGCAAAGCCACACCGAGCAGGCGCTGGCCAAAAAGGCCTTCACTCCTGACTTCACGGTTTCGGCCGGGTACATGCTGATGCCGTCCAGTTCCGATTTCCGCAACAACTACATGGTCGAAGGCTCCATGAATCTGCCGTGGCTGAATCGCCGCAAACACAACGCAGAGATTGCGGAAGCAACAACTCGCACCACCGAGCAGGACGCTGAACTCTCGGCTCTGCGCAATGTTGCCTTCGGTCAGATTCAGGACGCGCTCATCGAGGCGCAAGCCGCACAACAACTCGCGCACATGTACCACGATCAGTTACGTCCCCAGGCGGAAGCCACGCTGCAGTCCAGCGTGATCGCCTACGAGAACGACAAGACGAGCCTCCTGAACCTGCTCGACAGCCAGATGACAGTCATCAATGTTGACCTCGCATGGCTCGATGCGGTGGCTGACTTTGACACGCGCCTCGCGGATCTCGAACTCGCCACCGGCACCACTCTCAACCCTTCCGATCTTCCCGCAACCGAGGTGAAACCATGACGACCCGTACGTATCAAATCTCTTTGGCGGCTGCNNGCGGCATCCTCACAAGACCCCGTGGTGGCGCGAGGGCCGGATGTGGGTTCGAAGCCCATGCCGTCAGGCGGCGACGCGGCGGCGGGAGCCGAACCCGCGCTGGCAACCGTGCAGATGTCGCCACAACGTCTGCAGGAGATCGGCGTGACCACCACAACGGTGCAGCGCAAGGCTGTCAGCGACAACCTGACCGTCCCCGGCAACGTAAACATGGATGAAGAGCGGTTGTCGTATGTGCAGACTCGCTT
>DHWW01000166.1:24141-25731 GCA_002413385.1 Granulicella sp. UBA5172 | reverse complement strand
GTAAGCAGCGAGCAGGAGTATCTTCTGGCGCGCCAGAATCAGAAAACCTTCGCGCCCAACGCGCAGGATATGGCCGCGCAGGAGAGCGGTTGGCTGACGCGCGCTGCCGAGGAGCGATTGCGGCAATTCGGCGTTCCCCCGCAGGCAATCACCGACCTCGAGCAAAGCGGCAAGGTGCAGCGCGACATCGCGATCAACTCGCCGGCCTCCGGCTACATCATCGACCGCACCGCTTTACCCAACGCCTACGTGCAGCCGGACACCAAGCTGTACACCATCGTCGACCTCTCCACCGTCTGGGTCTACGCCAATGTGTTTCAGAACGACGTAGGCCGCCTCAAGCCAGGCGACGCTGCACAGGTCACGGTGGACGCCTATCCCGGCCGCCACTTCAACGGCCGCATCGACCAGATCCTGCCTGAGGTGGATCCGACGACGCGCACCGTGCGAGTCCGCCTCGTGTTTCGCAATCCTGGCGTTGTGCTCAAGCCGGGGATGTATGTGAACGTCGCAATCTCGGTTCCGCTGGGGCAGCAATTGGTGATTCCGTCCTCCGCCATCCTGCAGTCCGGCTCGCAGGCGATCGCATTCCTCGACCACGGAAACGGAGTTCTGGAGCCGCGCGTCGTTCAACTCGGGCAACAGCTTGACGATTCAGTCATCGTTCTCGGCGGGCTCAAGGCGGGAGATCGAGTAGTCAATTCGGCCAACTTCCTGGTTGACTCGGAAGCTCAGCTTCAGGCGGTCATGGGAGCGTTTTCACCGTTGCCGCAACCAGCCGCGGGAACCAGCAGCGCGGCGGCAGCGCAGGTGCAGATCGACCTGAGCACGCAGCCGTCCCCGCCGCGCAAGGGCGCAAATACGGTGCGAGTGAAATTGACCGCCCCCGATGGCAAGCCGATGACGGGTGCGCAGGTGAGCGTGATTCTCTTCATACCGGCGATGCCCGCNNGGTCTCGTGGGCTCGGAGATGTGTATAAGAGACAGGAGCAAATACTGTGCGAGTGAAATTGACCGGCACCGATGGCAAGCCGGTGACGGGTGCGCAGGTGAGCGTGATTCTCTTCATACCGGCGATGCCCGCAATGGGGATGGCAGCAAAGCACGCTGCGGCTACCCTGACCGACAAGGGCAACGGCGACTATGAAGGGCCCGTCCAGTTCGAGTCCGGCGGCACCTGGGCAGCGACCGTAACCGCCCAGCGCGGCGGCCAGACCATCGCTACGAAGCAACTGAGCGTTGATGTAGCGGGAGGCATGTGATGATCTCGAAAATCATTGCGTGGTGCGCTCGCAATCCGTTCCTCGTTTTTACGGGAGCGATTCTTCTGGTCGTCGCGGGCATGTGGTGCATGCGCCGCGTGCCCCTCGACGCTCTGCCCGACATCAGCGACGTGCAAGTCATCATTCACACTCCCTGGGCGGGCGAACCACCCAACGTGATCGAAGACCAGGTCACGTATCCCATCGTGACCTCGCTGCTTTCCGCGCCCAAAGTAAAAAGCGTGCGCGCCCAAACCATGTTCGGCGACTCCTACGTCTTCGTCGTCTTTCAGGATGGCACGGACCTCTACTGGGCCCGCTCGCGCGT
>DHWW01000166.1:266-24020 GCA_002413385.1 Granulicella sp. UBA5172 | reverse complement strand
GGTATTGATCCGCAATCTAGGCACGGTATCCTTCGGCCCGGACGTGCGGCGCGGCGCGGCCGACTGGCAGGGAGAAGGCGAAACCGTGGGCGGCATCGTGGTGATGCGCTACGGCATGAATGCGCTCAACGTCATCGACGGTGTCAAAGCCAAGTTCAAAGAGATCGCGCCCTCGCTCCCTCCCGGAGTTGAGATCGTAACCGCCTATGACCGCTCCTGGCTGATCGACCAGTCGATTCACACCCTCAAGCGCGACCTCTTCGCCGAGGCGCTCATCGTCAGCTTCGTCAGCATCATCTTTCTCTTCCACTTCCGCTCGGCGCTGGTGCCGATTCTCACGCTGCCCATCGCCGTTCTTGCCGCGTTCATCCCCATGTACTTCCTGCGCGTCAGCTCCAACATCATGTCGCTCGGCGGCCTGGCGCTTGCCGTAGGAGTGCTCATCGATGCCGCGATTGTCATGGTGGAGAACGGATACCGCAATCTCGCCGAGCGCCCGGACGTTCCGGATAACACAGAGCGGCGAAACATCCTCATTCGCTCCGCGCAGCAGGTTGGCCCCGCGCTCTTCTATTCGCTCATCATCATCGTCGTATCGTTCCTTCCCGTGTTTCTGCTTGAAGCGCAGGAAGGCCGCATGTTCCGTCCGCTGGCCTGGACCAAAACGCTGGCGCTGATGTTCGCGTCGCTGCTCTCGATCACCCTGGTGCCGGCGCTCATGCCGCTCTGTCTGCGAGGAAAGCTGCGCCCGGAGTCTGCCAACCCGATCGCCCGTTTCACGCAGGCCATCTATCTTCCTGTGCTGCGCTGGTGCCTGAAGCACTGGAAGATGGTGATCGCTCTGAACGTAATCTTCCTGGCCGTCACCATCCCGCTGTATTTCCGTCTCGGCAGTCAGTTCATGCCCGCGCTCTATGAAGGCTCTGCTCTCTACATGCCGAACGCGCTGCCGGGAATCTCGATTACGCAGGCGGCCTCGCTCATGCAGGAGCAGGACCGCATCATCCGTTCCTTTCCCGAGGTCACCACCGTCTTCGGCACCGTGGGTCGTTCCGACAGCGCAACAGATAACGCACCGCTCGACATGTACGACACCACCATCATGCTCAAGCCGCGCAATCAATGGCGCGCCGGCATGACCTACCCAAGGCTCATCGCCGAGATGGACCAGAAGCTTCAGTTTCCCGGCCTCACCAACACCTGGACCATGCCCGTCCAGAACCGGCTCGACATGGAACTCACCGGAATCAAGACTGCCGTCGGCATCAAGATTCAAGGCCCGGATCTCGCCCACATCGAGCAGCTCGGAGCACAGATGCAGCAGATCCTCTCCGGTATGCCCGAGGCCGATTCCATCTATGCGGAACGCGTCGCGCAAGGCTTCTACCTCAATGTCGACGTGAACCGTCTTCAGGCCGCACGCTATGGCCTTACCGTGGCCGACGTGCAGCGAGTCGTCACCTCCGAGATCGGCGGAGCGGACATCGCCGAAAACGTCGAAGGCCGCGAGCGCTTTCCCATCGCGGTGCGTTATCAGCGTGACTTCCGCGACCATCCCGAGGCTCTATCGCAGGCCCTGATTCCCACTCCGTCCGGCGAACAGATCCCCATCAGCCAAGTCGCTCGCGTCTCTTTTTCGCGAGGTCCCTCCATGATCCGCGACGAGGACGGCGCGCTCACCGGCTACGTCTATCTCAATCTCAAGACCAACAACTACGGTGGCTTTGTAAACCGCGCGCAAAAGTTGCTGCAGCAGAAACTGTTGCTTCCCGCTGGCTACACCTGGCGCTGGGCCGGAGAGTATGAATTCGAGCTGCACGCTAAACAACGCCTGGAGATGATCCTTCCCGTCGTCTTCTGCGTCATCTTCCTACTGCTCTATCTTGTCTTCAAATCTGCCATTGAGGCCGCCGTGCTCATCTTTCCCACGCTGTACGCCATGTCCGGTGGGCTGTTGCTGCAGTGGGCGCTCGGCTATAACTTCAGCGTCGCCGTGTGGGTTGGCTACATCGCTCTGTTCGGCATCGCGGTCGAGACCGGTGTGGTGATGGTGGTGTATCTCCACGAGGCCTACCAGGAGCGCCTCGCGGAGGACACGCCAATGACGGAAGCCGATCTTGTCGAGGCTGTCATCAAGGGAGCGGTGCAGCGTCTGCGCCCCAAGCTCATGACCGTGACAGCCGTCATTCTCAGCCTCGCTCCCATCCTTTGGGAGACCGGCATCGGCTCCGATGTCATGAAGCCCATCGCAGCCCCGATCGTCGGAGGAATGATCACATCGACCATTCACGTCCTGATTCTTGTCCCGGTATTTTTCCTGCTCATCAAACGCAGATCCCTGAGCCGAGATATGCGCCAAGCCACGCTCCTCGCCGCCGACTCCTCCAAATAGCCGTCGTCTCGACCATCGCTCCTGCGATGGTCGAGACGAGCTTCCATGTTGACTGAGTGGCTATCGAGGAGTTGGCCCGTTCTCCTGCTTCACCACGATACCTTCACCCGCGAAGGGCCATTTCTTGTCGAGGAGCAAGTCGTTTTCACGGGTCGTCTTGGGCACACGATCGATCTTCAGATTCTCGAAGAAGTGCACACCTGTCTTTCCCGCGGTAGCGAGGTCCACATCGCCGTCTCCATCCAAATCTTCCACGACGAACTGCGTACCCGCCCCAGCCGTCCCATTCACCGAGATTGCATACCGAGTGAACTGCCCTGTCTTCCGATCGATCTTGTAGTAATACACCACCAGCGGATCATACGAGCCCGGATCGTTGCCCGAGTGTCCACGGTAGCGTTTGCCCGTGATCAATTCAGGAACGCCGTCTCCGTCAATATCCACCAGCTTCAGTGCATGGATCTGCGAGTACGACTCGTCGATGATGTGCTTGACCCAGTGACGGCTCGCGCCTTCGCCCTGCTGCTCCAGCCAGTACAGACCGTAGCTGTGTCCCTGGCCGTAGATAATATCCATCTTGCCATCGTTGTTGACGTCGTAGCCGATGATCGGAAATCCGGCATCGCCCAGTTGCCAGTCGCCATGCCACTCCCACTCATCCTTGTCGGCGTCGATATTCTTGAACCATCCATCCGGCGTAAGGATGTCGGCTTTCCCATCGCCATCCACATCGGCGATGCCGATACCGTGGCCGTCCTGCTCCTTTTCCCCCACATGATGCACCTTCGGAGTGGGCCCCGAGAAGTCCACCCACAGAATCCCGGAGTGGTTGTAATGCGCGAGCGCGAGGTCAGGCTTGCCGTCTCCGTTAATGTCCCCCGTTGCTCCTCCTTCGGTGTCATAGCTGTCCGTGATGAAGTGCCGCTTCCACATCACTCCAGGCTTCTTCGGATTCTCATACCACCACAGACCATTCAGCATCCAGCCCGTCGTGACCACATCCGGGGCACCATCGTGGTTTACGTCGTAGGCCCACTCTCCGCAATCGGAAACGAACTCTCCCAGAATGCCAACGGTGCGGAATGGATGACGCACCCACTTCCCGCCTGCCGGCCCCGGATTCTCATACCAGTAAGCGCCGCTCACCAGGTCCGGCCGTCCATCGCCATTCATATCGATCGTGGTGATCCCTTCAGCATGATCCGTGCCCAGGCGATGCACGCGGAAGGTCACTTGCGGAACACCGAACGGGCCGTTGCCCGGAGTCGTCTTCCGCGTACTTTGCGCGCCCGCAATCCAGCTCGACGATGCAACGATCGCCGCGACGATGAGTGCTGTGAATCGCATTTTTCTGATCAAGTTCCTGCTCCGGTAGTAGGTTGAGTCGGTCGCGTGATTTTGTAATCGAGCCGACGACTGTGGGTGCCCCAGGTCTCGCTTTTGAGACCTGGGTATATGCATCTCTACACGGTCACGGTACTAGAGGAGCTTCATGGCATCCGGATCCCACTTCACCTCGGCGCCGCGTTCGTAGCTCAGATTGCTGAGCAGCGCGGCTCCAGCGGCGCGAAAGCCGAACACGGCATCTTCCACTACAGGCTTCCGGCTGCGAACGGAGGCAAAGAAATTTTTGAAGTGGTCGTAGCTGTCGCTGTATCCAGCGGGAGCTACATATTTTTCAAATCCTGCAGGGGGTGGTCCCGACGGGTGCGGCACCGGATATTTCTCCTCATACGCTGCGAGAAGGCGCTTCTGCATTGCCTTGGTGAAGGTGCTGGTCGTATAGCCCGGCTCTTTTGCACGAGGGACGCGGCTGACGCTGACCGTATTGCCGGCTATCTCCATCGTGCCCTCCGAACCGGTAAAGATCAGGCCTTCGCTTTCCTCGCCGCCATCGACAAAGTTCACGTGCAGGCTGAGATTGAAGCCCTCGCGATAGTCAAACAGGCCAAGCATCACGTCGGGAACATCGCGGCCATCCTTCCAGAAGCGCAGACCGCCGGTAGCCACCGCACGCGTTGGCCCATTGGTTCCGGTAATGAAGTGGGTTCCGCTGAAGAGATGGACAAAGAGATCGCCCGCAACGCCACTCCCGTAGGCCTTCCATTTGCGCCATTGGAAAAAGCGTTCGGCATCGAAGGGCATCTTCGCCGCCGAGCCTTCGAAGCGCGGCCAGTCGCACGTTTCAGTCGACGCATCGAGCGGAACCGTATACTCCCACGCACCCATCGCCGAGTTGCGATCCCACCGAGCCGTCACCATGTTAAGCTTGCCGATCGCGCCCGACGCCAGCAGCTCTTTCGCTTTCGCATACACAATCGAGCTCACCCGCTGGCTTCCGATCTGGATGATCCGGTTGGTGCTCCGAGCGGCCTCGATGATCTCCGGCCCATCCGCATAGAGATGGATCATCGGCTTTTCGCAATAGACGTCCTTGCCCGCCTTCATCGCATCCACGGCCGCCCGCTTGTGCCAATGATCGGGTGTGGCGATGATGACGGCATCGATATCTTTGCGAGCAAGAATCTCGCTGTAATCGCGAGTCGTAAAGATGTCCTCGCCCCACAACTCCTTCGCGTGTTCAAGCCGGCCGTCATAGCAGTCCGCCACGGCAACCAGCTTCACGCCGGGAACCTGCACCGCAACCTTCGTATCCCCCTGGCCCTGAATCCCCGCGCCGATCAGCGCAAACTGAATTTGATCGTTCGCTCCAGCGGGCCTGGCGGGTTCGCTTTGAACCGCTGTCAGCGCGTGCATCCTCGCTGCGACCAGCGTCTCGGCGGTTACTGTTCCCGCCACCTTCAAAAAATTTCTGCGATTCAACTTGTACACAAGGTCCTCATCTCGGCAGACTTTCGTTGGCTGCCATCATAAACGCCTTTGCCCATTCTTTGCCATGGCCTGAATCCCCAGGGAACGTCTGGCCCAGGCTGCGCCTTCGACAGGAACACTGATAAGCTCCTCTAGCAGGGAGATCTACCCTGTTCCTGCAACGCAAGTACGTCGTTGACGGGAGCAGTACGCGGTGATCGCCACAAGCAACGCTGGCAATTCTAAAAGAAAGCAGGGGCCGCCCATGTTGCCTTCGCGCGGCCCCGGTTCGTGGTGCAACCGATGACCCGACGCAAACGTATCGGCATGGGGCTGGTAGGCCCCGGCTTTATTGCGACGCAACACATTGAGGCTGTCCGTCGTCTTGGCTATGTCGATGTAGTCGCAATCGCCGGATCGAGCCTTGCTTCGGCGGAGCGCAAAGCCGAGCAGTACGGTGTTGACCGCGCCTATGCCAGCTGGTCCGAGCTCATCGCCGATCCAGACATCGATGTAGTCCACAACACCACGCCCAACCATCTTCATCTGCCTGTCAGCCTGGCTGTTCTCGCGGCCGGCAAGCATGTCATCTCGGACAAGCCCCTGGCTCTCAACGCAGCCGAGTGTCGCCTGCTCTGCGAGGCCGCTGCCAAGGCTGGCGTCGTCAACGCGGTCACCTTCAACTACCGGGGCAATCCTCTCGTCCAGCAGATGCGAGCCATGCTGCGAGAGCAGGCCATCGGCCACCCCGTCTTCATTCACGGCCACTACGTGCAGGACTGGATGACCGATGACCATGTGTACTCCTGGCGTTCCGATCCAGCCAAAGGAGGCCACAGCTCCGCATTGGCCGACATCGGCTCGCACTGGTGCGACCTCGCCGAGCATGTCACCGGTGCTTGCATTACGTCTGTCCTGGCTGACCTCACCACTGCCGTACCCACGCGCTATACCACCGGCGGTTCTGCCGAGGCCTTCGCAAAGAGCGCAGAGCAAGGAAGCCCCGTTGCTGTCTCCGGCGAAGACCTCGCCACCGTACTTCTGCGCTGGAGCAACGGTGCGCGAGGCAGCCTCACCGTAGGGCAGGTGATGCCCGGCCACAAGAACGATCTCCAACTGGAAGTAAGCGGTCGCACCGGCTCTTTGCTATGGAACCAGGAGCGCCAAAACGAGCTGTGGCTTGGCAGTCACGACCAGCCCAATCGCGTCCTCGTGAAGGACCCCTCGCTGATGCTCCCCGAAGCACGCCGCTACGCCCATCTTCCCGGAGGCCATCAGGAGGGCTGGGCAAGCGCATTCAGCAACATCATCGCCGATATCTACGAGTGGGTTCGCGACGGCGGCAACCCCGGAGCGCAACGAGAGACAGTCTGCACCTTTGCGCAGGCGGCGCGAACCGTNNGAAGCGAAGGTGTCTGCATGAAGTTGTCCATGAGGCTGCGGCTCAGCACTTTGATAGGGGGCGTCGCTCCCCGGTTCCTTCGTTGAGCACTACGCCATCCGCAATGCGGCCGTCCTGCCATGCATAACTGGCATGCCGTGTGGACGTGTTCAGGGGCCACCCTCGACGTCACGTGCCTGCCGCCCTCTTCTTCAGCGAAGTGAAGCGTGAATCACTCAGGTCCACCAGGCTTCCGCCGGAGCCTCGCGAAGAAGCACACGCGACAGCAGGTTCACCGCCGAATCCAGCCCTTCATGGATCGACGCCAGCGCATCTTCGTGCTCAATCGAAAGCACGTAATCGTAGCCCACCAGCCGCAGCGCTGACACGATCGCCTTCCACTCCAGTTCCGCGTGCCCCCATCCCACCGAGCGAAACAACCAGGACCGTTCCGCCATCCGCGTAAAACTCTTTGTATCGAGCACGCCATTTCGCGCGATGTTTGCCGGATGCAGCGCGACATCTTTCGCATGGACGTAAAAGATCGCGTCATCCAAAGCCGCGATCGCCGTCGGTATATCCACCCCCTGCCACCAGAGATGGCTTGGGTCGAGGTTGATCCCGAGAGATGTCCCGGCCTCCGCACGCAGCCGCAGCATCGTCTCCACGTTGTACACCGCGAACCCCGGATGCGCCTCAAGCGCGACCTTCACTCCATGCGCCGAAGCAAACCCTGCTGCTTCGCTCCAGTAAGGAATCAGGCGTTCTTCCCACTGCCAGCGCAGGGCTTTTCCATACTCAGGAGGCCACGCCGCCGTGATCCAGTTCGGCGTCTGATCCACCGGCGAACCTCCCGGGCAACCAGAGAACGTCACCACCACGGGAACCTCCATCTGCTCGGCCAGTTCAACCGTCTGTCGAAACAGCCGGTCATCCCGCTCCGCAATCGCCGGGTCCGGATGCACGGCATTCCCGTGACAGGAAAGCGCACTGATGCCCAGTCCTGCATTGGCCAGCTGACGTCGATACGCCGAGATTCGATCTCGATTCCCCAGCAGCGTCGAGAGGTCCAGATGCCCCCCGCCCGCCCATCCTCCGGTACCGAGTTCCACCATCGTGATCTGTGGCCATTGTCGAAGCGACGCGATGGCCGCTTCCAGCGACTGCCCATTGAATACAGCGGTAAACAATCCAAGCTTCATGCGAAAGCCCTCCAGGACCGCAGTGAATAAACAGTATCACTGTCTCATCCTAATCAAGCCACTCCTAGTGGCGTTCGTAGCGCGGCAACCGCAAGCAGGGAACCCGCACATCTCCGCCGCAGGTACTCGATAGGATGGCTCATCAATTTCTCCATGGTCGTCCTACACTCTCTCTTCCGGAACTGCGGTGAGGCCAAGCTCGATCGTCTGCGAACCAAGCCGGGGATGCGTTGCCGTCAGCCTCACGCTGCCGGCCTGCTCTTTCGCCCGAATCCATACTGCCCCTGTCCCGCCAATCAGCGCAAAAGGGTTATCGCCAATCAAAGTAGCAGGGCCCTCGAGCTTGAACACAATGGGATCGTTGGCATAGGTCCGCATCGCTCCGAACTCGTCCGTCACACGCATCACCACGCGCGTAGTATCCGCCCCGTCAGCCTGCAGCGCCGCATCGTCTGCGACCAGCGCAAACTTCTTGTCCACGCCCAGTCCAGACAGCTTCTTCGACACCACCAGCCTGCCCTCAAGATACCCATCGATGCGAAGATCGCCCCACGTATGCCGGTGCTCCCCCTTCAACTTGGCCCGATCCAGAATGAATGGAGCGTACTTCAGATATTGGAACTCCTCGCGATCCGGATCGAGCTCTGCAATCAGCTCCCACGGATTCGTCTCCACGCTGTTGATCCGTTGGTAGAACTTCAGATGGTCGCAGTTCGAACACACCACAGCCTTGGTAAAGTAGGTCGATTCATCGCTGTTGGCCCAGTGGAAAGCCGGTTCCAGCACGATCTCCTCCGACGGTTCGCACTGTGACTTGTAGAATCCCGCAGCCGCCTTCGGCTCGCGAAAGATATCCGTCACACCGTGGTAGCAGATGCGATCGCCCGCGCCAAAATTCGAGTGCGTGTTGTAGTCGAACGCGCACCATCCAATGCCCCCCGCATACTGCGCGTCGGACGCCAGTTGATTATGGATGCGAGCATGTCGCAGCGTATGTTCGCGCTGTCGCTCATCATCATCGGTCGTCTTGGTTGGAAACGTGTGGCCCACAAACTCCGTATTCAGATAGCGAGGATGGTTCGGCTTGCGCAGAGGGAAGCCGAAGTCGTTGATCGTGAAGACGTCTTCCAGCAGCTCCGACTCCGCGAAGTTGCGGATACCGCCCGTCTGCCGTGTCGTGTCGAGCGCATGTGCCAGCGCATTCGTGCGCGTGTAGAAGCTGTGGTCGTCAGGCGATTCGTTGATCCGTACGCCCCACAGGATGATCGAAGGATGGTTCCAGTCCCGCCTCACCATCCGTCCCACATTATCGATTGCGATCAGCTTCCACGGCTCCGGTCCGATATGTTGCCACCCCGGAATCTCCTCCAGCACCAGCAACCCGATCTCGTCGCAGCAATCCAAAAAGTGCCGCGACTGCGGATAATGCGAGGTCCGCACGATGTTGCAGTGCAGGTTGTGGCGAAGAATCTTCGCATCCTGGCGCTGCACGCGCGCGGGCATCGCCGCCCCTGCGAACGGGAACGTCTGATGACGATCGAGCCCGCGCAGCTTGACGATTCTTCCATTCAACGAGAACCCGTGATCGGTGAACGTCGCCTCTCGGAAGCCAATCCGTCGCGTGTCCTCATCCATCACCCGCCCCTCGTGCAGCAGCCGCACCCGCACCGTGTACAGGTTCGGCGTCGCGAGGTCCCACAGCTTCACTCCGTCGATCGCTTCGAGCGACAGTGTCTGCTTCGCCGGATCGCTCGTCGTCTCCGTACTCAGGTACGCAGGAGCGCTGGTCGCCGGGTCATCCGCCGCATTCGGATCACTCGCCGTCGACACCCTGATCGTTCGGCTCGTCTTCGCGAGCGAGCGTTCGCCATCGAGCAGCTCTGCCTCCAGCACCAGATGCCCACGAGGTGCCGTCCCCGCGAGAAAACAGTCCACATCGAGCCCCGGCTTTCCGCTCAGCACGTCCTTCGGATGCGCGAAGAGGTTGTCAAGATACAGCGCGGGCACCACGCGCAGAGACACCTCGCGGTAGATTCCGCCGAACGTCATATAGTCGATCTCGAACCCGAACGGAGGAATATCGCTCCGCTCCGTCGAATCCACCTGCACGGTCAGAACGTTGTCTCCGTCCCTGCGCAGGTGCGGAGTCAGCTCGAAGGAGAACGGCGTGAAGCCGCCCTTGTACTCGCCCAGCGGCACGCCGTTGATCCACACCGTCGAGGCCGTCATTACACCTTCGAAGTCCACGAAGACGCGTTTCCCCTCGCTCCCCGGAGGTGTCTTGAAGCGGCGTCGGTAGGTTGAAATGAACTCGTAGTCCTTATCGTCGAAGCTGTGCCACGGAAGCACGATGTTCGCGTGCGGGACCACCACTCGCTCGAACGCAGAATCGTCGAACTCCGCTGCCTCAGCTCCGGCAACCTTGCTCGGATGGAATCTCCATCCCCGGTTGATGGGCAGCACCGCCCGTCCAACGGCTGGAGCCTCTTCGGAGAAAGCGGCAACGCCTGGCAGAGTCGCCGCCGCCAATACTGTGCCCGTCCGTTGCAGAAAAACGCGTCGATCCATAAGTTACCTTCCTAAGGTCAGTTGGGAATACGTCAAGCAGGGTTTCGTTGGCGGATGAACCGCGTTGATACAGAAAAATAAAACTCGGCGGGCCGCCGCAGCGCAACGTTTTGGCCGCGATGGGCTGCCAGCGAATCATTCCAGATGCACACCAAGATGTACACCATCCTGAAGGGATAAGGCCAGGCGCTCCGCCGTCCCCGTGATCGCGAAGCATGGGGAAGACCTGCATTTCCAATCAAAGCCACGCTACTCTTCGACACGGCGACGCGAATCCGTCGAAAGTAGGAGTGAACGATCGCGGCAAATCACTTCAACAGCCCTTGCCCGTTCATCCACTCCAGAAACAGCTCCGGCCAGTCTGCGACCGGTTTAGGATTGCTGCTGCGGATACCGAAGCCATGCCCAATGCCCGCGAAGATATGCAGTTCCGCCGACACGTGCAGCCGCGCCAGCGCCAGGTAGAACTCCGCCAGCCCCTGCGAAACATCCACCCTGATCTCATTCCACGTTGTCGTTCTACAACGCCCGCAGATACTGATAATCAACCTTCACCGCCGCCAGCGCCGGCATCTCCAGGAACGGTGGCTCCTGTTCCACGTAGTAGTCATGGATCCCCGCCCTCGCAGCGGCCATCAGGATCGGCTTGTAGTCGATATGTCCGCGTCCCAGCTCCGTACCCTGTGGCCGCTCGTCCTTCGCCAGCGATGTGCTCGCGCTCTTCGTCGCAACAAAATCCTTCACATGCAGCATCCGATACCGCCCCGGATATTGTCGGAAGTACTCAACCGGGCTGTACCCTGCCGCCACCATCCAGCCGCAGTCCAGCTCGAAATCGACCAGGCCCGGGTCCGTCTGCTTCAGCAGCACGTCGTAACCAATCCTGTCCCCATCCAGCTTGCGAAGCTCGAAGTTATGGTTGTGGTACGCATACTGCAGTCCCGCGTCCTTTGCCTTGCGCCCCATCTCATTGAGCCGGTCCGCCATCACGCGATAGTCATCGACCGTCTGCTCTCCGCTCTTCGACGAAAACATCCCCGAGCTCACCACATAGTGCGCCCCCACCATGTGCGCATCCTCGAACAGCAGTTCCAGCGCACGCTTGCCCATCTGCAGGTGCGTGCTCGGACACACAAGTTGCGTCCGGTCCAGCTGCGTGCGAAACTCCCGCGCTGTCAGCCCCCCGAATCCCGCCGTCTCCACGCGCTCATACCCCATCGCCCGAACCTGCCGCAGCGTCCCCGCCACATCCTTCTGCAGATCCTCCCCCACGCTATAAAGTTGCAAACCGATCGGCAACCGTGCCGGCAGCACCCGCGCTGTCCCCGCCCACGCCAAACGCGTTCCCATCACTGCAGCTCCAAACTGCATAAACCGACGCCGCGAGATCATTCTCATAAGCTCCTTCTTTCTACTTTTCCTTCGCCGACTACCCTACACCACTCGCGCAGGAGATCGCATCACGCAACGCATGCGCCCATCAGATACTGAAGCTCTCTAACGCCAGCAGGCTTGCCATGCCCGCAGTCGCGACGAACGAATATATAGTAAGCTGCGGGCGCGCCTGCTGGGACGAACGTCGCGGAAGAAGCTGCGGAATGGGTATCAATCGACCCTGGCGAGGGCATCACGCGTTCGCTACCCGTCAGCTTCGACCTCGAAGCACGTTTCGTTTTCGCGGATCGCCGCTCACACCAAGGAGAACAATCGCTTGAATCTCAAGCCGATCTATTGCGCATCGCTCGGTCTGCTTCTTGCGTCGTCCACCGCCCTGCATGCGCTGCGGAACGGCTCTCCTCTGTTTGCGGCGCACCAGAAGATCGCGCCCTCCACGCCCTCTGGTCCTCTTGAAACGCAGTACGCACGCCAGGTCTGGCACGTTCCCGACGGTCTTCCAGAGGAGACGGTGCAGGCGCTGGCTCAGACCAGCGACGGCTATTTATGGGTTGCCACAACCGGAGGCCTTGCTCGCTTCGATGGCTCTCACTTTCATCTCTTTACCCGCGACTCGGACGTGCCGCTTGGCAACAACAGCATCTTCTGCATCCTCAAAGCTCGCGACGGAAGCCTCTGGCTGGGCACCGAGGGCAGCGGGCTGGTCCACATGGATCAGCGGGGTAATCGCGTCTACGTCGCTGCCGACGGCCTCAGTAATCAATTTGTGCGAGCCCTCATGCAGGACCACGCCGGTCGCATCTGGATCGGTACAGACAACGGTCTCTTCAGAATCGAGGGAGGTGTACTCCGCCGTATCGACACCGCGCCCCTTGCCCCTGCGCTCGCCGTCCACTCCATCATGGAAGATCGCGATTCCCGCGTCTGGGTAGGAGGCTCCCAGTTTGTCGTGTTTCAAAAGGACGTGATGCGCCTCGTCCACCTGCCCGGCAGGGACAGCGTCAACCGCATCAAGTCGCTCCTGCAGACCGCGGACGGCGAAGTGTGGGTCGGCACCGTTGACGGCATCGATCGCATGATCGGCGACCGCTTCGTGCACGTCCCACAGATCTCCGGAACCGTCCGCTGCCTCTACCAGACCCGTGATGGAACCCTTTGGATTGGCACCATCGGGCAGGGGCTTTGGCGCTATGCCGACGGCATGTTCCATCGCTTCGATCGCAGCGGCCTCCTGCCCAGCAATACTGTCCTCAGCGTCTTCGAAGACGATGCCCGGCAGGTCTGGGTGGGTACGCAGGAGGGTCTCGTTCGCCTCAGTAAAACGCCCGTTTCTCTCCTTCCGCTCCCCGGCAGTTCCGATCCCGATTACGCCACCATCTCCGCCGCTGCGAACGGTGACATCTGGGCCGTCTCCTCCCATGTTTTCAAAATCCATAATGGCGTTGCACGTTCCTATAGCTTTCCTCAAATGCCCAACGTCCCTGTCCGCACCGTCTTTCAAGCGCGCGATGGCAGCCTGTGGATCGGGACCGATGGCGATGGTGTCTACCACCTCTCTGGAAAAACTGTGTCGCACTTTGCTGCGCCCGCCACCCTCTCCAATAACTTTGTCCGAGCATTTCTAGAGGCTCGCGATGGGACGATGTGGGTCGGCATGGACGATGGTCTCAGCCATATAAGTCACGGCTCCGTGCGCAATTATGGCGTGCAGGATGGGCTCGCCTACTTCAGCACCCGTGCGCTTCTTCAGGCCCGCAACGGCGATCTATGGATCGGCACCGAACGAGGTGTCAGCCGCATGCGTGACGGGCGCTTCCTCCAGGATGCCGTCACCAAAGCCCTTGCCCAGGAGAAGGTCTGGTCGATCCTGCAGGACTCCTCTGGTGCCCTATGGTTCGGCACTCGAAATCATGGCCTCTTCCGCTATGCGAATGGCCGCCTGCTGCAATACACCACGGCTCAGGGGTTGACCAGCAACAGCATTTATCAGTTGCTTGAGCATCACGGCTCCCTCTGGATCAGCAGCCAGAATACGATTTCCTCCTTCCCCCTCAACCAGGTCAGCGACCCGCTGGTTGCGCAGCAGTTTGCGGTTGTGGTTGCGCAGCAGCTTGCGGTTGAATCCTACGAGATGCCCTACAACGCCGAGGGAGCTTCTCTCTACGGAGGCCGTCAGCCTTCAGGCTGCGTCGGCGTCGATGGCCGCATCTGGTTTCCCAGCAGCAAAGGAGCTCTCCGCGTCCTGCCGGATCCCGGCATCCATTTCGCTCTGCCCCGCAAAGTCATTCTCACTGCGACCGTCGACGGGCGGCTGTTGCCATTGCAGCAGCATCCGCTGATCCTGTCCGCCTCCGCCTCGCGGCTTGAGATCGGATTTACGCCCCTGATGCTCTGGTCCCAACAGGGGCTGCGCTTCCGTTACAAGTTGAAGGGCTTTGACCGCGACTGGACCTATGCCACCACCAACCGGTCCGTCAGCTACACCAATCTCTCCGCCGGCAAGTATCAATTCATCGTTCAGGTCTTCGAGATCAGTGCCCCTGCCGCAGTCTCCGAGGCGACCCTTCCGTTTCAGAAGTTGCCCTTCTTCTATGAGACCTGGTGGTTCGCCGTCACATGCCTGCTGTTGCTCTCTCTCTTCGCCTGGGCGATCTACCAGTACCGCGTCCGACTGCTGCGGCTGCGCTTCAAAGCCGTCCTCGAAGAGCGAGGACGCATAGCCCGCGAGATGCACGACACCGTCATCCAGGGCTGCACCAGTATCTCTGCGCTGCTTGAAGCAGTCAGCAGCCTGCAGCAGAAAAACGGCTCGCTTCAAAATAACTTGATCGAGCACGCCCGCACCCAGGCTCGATCCACCATCCACGAGGCGCGCCAGGCCGTTTGGAACCTCCGCCATAAAGACGATTTCGTGCCCGACATCGACCGCTCGATCGCCGCGATCGCCGAGAATACTTCCCGCGAGTTCGGAGTTCCAGTCCACTGCAAGGCGACGGGGCGAGTCTTTGACATTCCCGGGCCTCCCGCCCGAGAGTTGCTCATGGTCGTGCGGGAAGCCATGTACAACGCCGCAATTCACGGATCTCCGCAGAGCATCGAAGTAGCCGTGGCCTTTACTCCCGCCTCCATCGCGGTTGTAATCAGTGATGACGGCGTTGGCTTCGTGCCCGCATTGCTCGAGCGCGAAAGCCTTCATTACGGCATCGCCGGAATGCGAGAGCGTATCGAACGCTTGGGTGGCCAGTTGGACATCGCCAGCCGGCCCCAGCAGGGAACCGTCGTTCGCTTCACACTGCAGCGCTCGCATTTGCAATCTACTGCAAACGTCGACACGATAGAGATATGAACAGCGGCACATTCATCGACGTCCTGATATGCGACGATCACCCCATCATGCAGATCGGCATTGCCGCCATCATCCAGTCCCAGCCAGACATGCGGGTCATCGCTCAGGCTGGCACCGCGCAGGAAGCCATCCGCATGTTCCAGAAGCATCATCCGGATATCACCCTGATGGACCTGCGGCTTCCGGACACCAGTGGAGCCGAGGCCATTCGCGCCATCCGCCGCTCCGCTCCTGCCGCGCGAATCATTGTGCTCACGACCTATGAAGGAGATGAAGACATCCACCAGGCGCTGGAGGCCGGCGCCATGGGCTACCTCATCAAGGGCATGCCGCACGAAGTCCTCGTCGATGCTGTTCGCAAGGTTCACGCAGGACGCCGCTTTCTGCCCCGCCCGATCACTCTCGCACTCGCCTCCCGCATGCCGGATGGGGAACTCAGTGCCCGTGAAAAGCAGGTACTGTCCTTACTCGTGAAGGGAAAAAGCAATCACGAAATCGCAGACGAACTCGACATCAAGGAAGCCACCGTAAAATCCCACGTCAGCGCCATCCTCATGCGTTTGAATGTCACCGACCGCACGCAGGCCGTTGTAACCGCGCTGCAGCGAGGACTCGCTCACCTCTGATCCGCTTTGGTCGCATCCGTTCTCATGCGACGTGTTCAACGATCAGTCGCTCCTACTTTCGGTGGATTACAGGCTCTGCATCGAGCGTCTAAAGTCAGAGCGCCGGACGAAACAGACTCCCCGCTTCGTCTACTCCTCGTCGATAGGTGGAAATGATGTTGCCTTCTCTTCGCTTTATCTCGTGTGCGTGCGCCTGCCTGTTGCTGCTGCTCTCTCCTGCTGCTCCGCGGGCACAGGGAACCACGCTGGTCCACGTCGATGCCAGCCAGCCCTACTCCACGCCCGCGCCAGCCATATATGACGGTGGCACCGCCGTCTCTCCTGACGGCAGCACGATCGCGCTCAACAGCCGCTTCCTTACGCTCGACGGAAAACCATGGCTGCCCGTCATGGGAGAGTTTCACTATTCCCGCTATCCTGAGTCGCAGTGGGAAGAAGAAATCCTCAAGATGAAGGCCTCTGGCGTTCAGGTCATCTCGACCTACGTCATCTGGATTCATCAGGAAGAAATCGAAGGCCAGTTCGATTGGTCAGGTCGCCGCGACCTCCGTACGTTTGCCCAGCTTTGCGCCAAACATGGAATGTATCTTGTCGTCCGCATCGGCCCCTGGAGCCACGGAGAACTACGCAACGGAGGCTTCCCCGACTGGCTGCTCACCAAAGGCCCCACCCGTCGCAACGATCCCGTCTTCCTCTCCTACGTCCAGAAATATTTCGCGCAGATCGGCCAGCAGCTCAATGGAATGTTCTGGAAGGACGGCGGCCCGATCATCGGTGTCCAGTTGTCGAATGAATATTCCATGCGAGGTCCAGGAGCGGGCGAAGCCTACATCCTCGAACTGAAAAAGCTTGCCCGTCAAAGTGGGCTTGACGTTCCGCTCTATCTTGAAACCGCATGGGACAACGCCGCCGTCCCCCCTGGCGCCGTCCTTCCCGTCTTCGGCGGCTACCCTGCCGCACCCTGGGGAGGCTCAACCACCACCTTGCCCCCCAACGAAGTCTATGTCTTCCGTTTTGCCAGCCGAGCCACCGGAAACATGGGAGCGGTAGGTCAGAAGAGCGTCGCCAACGCCGAATCTCCCACCGGAAACTATCCCTATCTAACCGCCGAAATTGGCGGCGGCATCCAGGACACCTATCATCGCCGTCCCGTCATTCGCCCCGATGACATTGCCTCTCTCTGTACGGTCCTGCTCGGTTCCGGAGTCAATCTTTACGGCACCTATATGTTCCACGGAGGAGAAAATCCCGAAGGCAAGCTGACCACGCTTCAGGAGTCGCAAGTCTCCGGTTCCGCCACCGATGTTCCCGTCAAGTCCTACGATTTCCAGGCACCGCTCGGCGAGTTCGGTCAGGAGCGAGAGTCCTTCCGCAAGCTCAAGTTGTTCCAATACTTCATGAACGATTTCGGCGAGCAACTCGCACCCATGATCGTGCATGCTCCTTCCATGCTGCCCAAAGGCCCGGCAGATTTTTCAGTTCCGCGAGTCGCCGTCCGCTCCAGAAACGATGCTGGCTTCCTCTTCTTCAACAACTACGTTCGCGGCTATACCCTGCCCGCCCGCAAGTCCGTTCAGATCCAAATCAAGCTGCCTGGCCAAACCCTCACCCTGCCCCGGCACCCCGTCGATATTCCTTCCGGCGATTACTTCATCTGGCCCTTCAACCTCCACATGGACACGGCCGTTCTCCACTACAGCACCGCTCAACTCTTCACTCATCTCGAAGCCAGCGGAGTCTCTACCTACGTATTTTTTGCAGTGCCCGGCATCCCCGCGGAGTTCGCCCTTGACGCCTCCACGGCGACCGTGGTCAACGCAAAGGACGCGCGCATAGAACATCAAAACGGCATCACCTACCTCACAGGATTTACCCCCGCCGCCTCTGCGTCGATCGATCTCAAAACCACGCAGGGTCATGCCATCCGTCTCCTGCTCTTCACCCAGCAGCAGGCCGAGAACGCCTGGAAGTCCACCTTCGACGGAGCACCGCATCTCCTCCTCACCGCGCAGGACTTCTACGCCGACAAGGACAACATCTACCTGCAATCCCGCGGCGAACCCCGCTTCACCTTCTCCGTGACTCCGCCGTTGCAGCAGCCCCCTCACGCAAGCTCGGCCCTTCGCGCAACGGCAAGCTCCGGCGACGCCAGCGGGTTCGAGGCGCAGCTCCCGGCCGTCGACTTCACTCCGACCTATCGCCAGCTTCGCACTGCCGGCCCGGTCCCTCCCGTGAAACTCGGCCCCCCGCTCTCCTGGCGTCCTGTCGGCGTCGCCGAAGCGCCCGCGGACAGCGAGTTCGCGCAGGCAGCCGAGTGGGAAATCACCGTCCCTCCACAGGCGCTCGCCCATCTCAACAACCTCTTCCTCAAGGTGACCTATCAGGGCGATATCGCCCTGATTTCATCCAACGGCAAGCTTCTGGACGACAACTTCTATAACGGAATGCCGTGGACGATCGGCCTCAAGCGCTTCCTCCAATCAGGCGCCGNNCATCTCTCCAGAAAAATGCTGCGAGTCCTACTTTCGTCGGATGCGCATCGTGTATGCAAGCGCATACATTGATCTGCGATTCGTGAAGGGCACATATCGGGCTGCGGAGTTTTCCTGGACGGCACGATTCAGGCGGTTGAACCGCAAGAGCGCACGGTCGAAGTTTCACCGTTTCACCCTTTGGAGGCACCATGCAAGCAGTCTGTCGGAGTGATCACCGGAGCCTCACGCTCCTGTTCGCCATGTTTTTTGTGTGCCTGGCCGGGGTCGCCTTCGGCCAGGGGACCAGCGGCACCTTAACCGGTCAGGTCACCGATCCCACCGGTGCCGTCATTCCCGGAGCCAGCATCACGCTGACCAACGTCGGCACCAACTTTCCGCAGACCGCCACCTCCGACAACACCGGCGTCTACACCTTCAGGCTCGTCCAGCCAGGCCAATACAAGCTGGCGATCGCCGCACCTGGTTTCGGCAACTACGACCAGACCGGCATCGTCATCGACGCCAACGTACATGCCACGCAAAACGTGAGCCTCAAGGTCGGTTCGGCCAAGGGCCAGGTCGTTGAGGTTCAAGGGAATATTCAGCTGATCGACACAACTTCGGGCGAGCTCGGCACCACCATCAACGAGCAGGCGGTCATGCAGCTTCCGCTCAACGGACGCGACCCGTCCGCCCTTGCTCTGCTCGCTCCAGGCATCGTCGATGGCAGCAAGTTAGGCTTCGTCAATCAGAATGGTTTCTCGTTTCCCGGTGAGAACGCCGCGTCCGCAAACGGCGGCCGTCAGGGCAGCATCTATTACATGCTCGACGGCGTCTCGAACATGGATAACTATCAGGCCGCCAATTCTCCCACCCCGAACCCCGACGCCATCCAGGAGTTCCGTCTCATCTCCAACAACTTCAGCGCCATCTATGGCTTCTCCTCCGGCGGCGTCGTCAGCATGGTCACCCGCAGCGGCACCAACCAGATTCACGGCGGCCTGTTTGAATTCTGGCGCAATCAGGATTTGAACGCCAGGAACTGGAACAGCGGAAAACTCGATCCGCTCAAGCGGCATCAGTTCGGCGGGGACATCGGAGCTCCCATCATCAAAGACAAGCTCTTCGGATTCTTCAACTATCAGGGAACGCGCTCTGTCGGTGCCGGATCTTCCAACCAGACCACGACGCCCACCCAGCAGATGCTGAACGGTGACTTCAGCGGCCTCGTCGATTACGCCGAAGCCAAGAACTCCGCCTGCGGTACAGGCTACACCGGCCCGCGAACCCAGTCCTGCGGCTGGCTCTTTGGCCCCTTCCAATTCGCCAACGGCAAGCCCAACCAGGTCGTCGGGGGAGCCGCCGCACTCGACCCCGTCGCTGTGCAGTTCACCAACGACGGCCTTCCCGGCCACACCGCCCCTGCCTCCGGAACCGGTAACCCGACCGGCGACCAGCAAACCATCAACGGTCAGATGTACTACTCCACTGCCGCAGTCAAGGACAGCTACAACGAATACACCGGCCGCCTGGACTACGACCTTTCCAAGTCGCAGCGCCTCACCCTTCGCTCCTACATCAACGATCTCACGCAGCCCTCCGGCGATGTCCCGGGCAACGTGCTTTCCGTTCTCAATCTTTCCAACTGGTCCTACACGCTCGGCGAAACCCTCCAGTATTACAACGAGCTTCTCCAGCACACATGGATGATCAATCCGAATACCGTCAACACCGCCAGCGGATTCTTCACCGAGCAGACCGCCCATAACGCCGCAGCCGTCAACGACCACAATGGCAAGCCCATGTGCTGGTCGCGTTACATCAACATCAGTGAAGAGAAGTGCTCCATGGAAGGAGCCAACTTCGGAGGAGCCATCGGCGGCTGGACCGAACCCTCCCAGGAGGTGCGCTCAACCTTCGGATTCTCCGATACCTTCATGATGACCCTTGGCCACCACACCCTCGCCGCCGGTATTGACGTCCAGCGTCAGTCGGCCGTCGAGAATACCCAGTATCCCATCAACCCCATCATCGGTTTCGGCGGAGGGTATACAGGCAGCGGGCCAGCCGATTGGTTGCTCGGATACATGTCGTCCTACTACCAGGGAGCAGGAGAAATCGCCGACATCAAAGGCTGGCTCATCGATCCCTACCTCAACGATGAGTTCCGCATCCTCCCCAACCTCACCCTCAATGCCGGAGTCCGCTGGGATCCTGATCTCGCGCCCTCGACCCAGGGCAGAGGAGCTGCCTTCGTTCCCGGGCAGCAGAGCACCCAGTTCGGAAATGCTCCATTGGGCCTGATCTTTCCCGGAGACGCGGGTGTAACCAATTCACTGCGGCCCAGCAACTACGGCTACATCGAGCCCCGTATCAGCCTCGCCTTCCAGCCGCGCAGTCTGCCCCACACTTCGTTCCACGCTGCGTTCGGCATGTTCACCGGGCCGGTAGCCTACTCCGCTTACAATCACACCGCCGACGTGGCGCCCTTCAGTCCAACGTTCGCTCCCAACGCACCCTCAAACACGCCGATCTGCTCTACCAACGGAATCCAAAACCCCAATGGTGGACGGTGCGATACCAACCAGGGCGAAACCCTCACCGGTTTTGAGAACTTCCACAATCCCTGGCAGACATCCTCGTTTGGCACCAACGGAGTCAATCCCTTCCCGCCCTACGCATCGGTCTCTTTCAAGCCCTCGCCCAACGCCACGTTCCCAACGCAGACCGGTGGTCAGATCAGCCTGGGAGCCTCTTTCGCGAGGAACTTCAAGGCCGGCATCACCCAAAGCTGGAACTTCTCGGTTGAGCAACAGTTGGGCAACACCACCTCCATTCGCATCGCCTATGTCGGCAGCGAGTCCTTCCATCAGGCCTACGTCCGCGACGCAAACTTTGCGATCTACTGCAGCACCTGCAACAAAGGTGGTCACGGATCTGCGAACCCGTACTCCCAGTTCAGCCAGATTCTCGAACAAGACAGCGGTGCGACCTCCAGTTACAACTCCCTGCAACTGAGCGCGCAACATAACCTCTCGCATGGCTTCCAGGGACAAACCAGCTTCACCTGGCAGAAGACCTTCGACGTCGCCAGCACCAGCAACATCTCCTTCGGATCGCCGGAGATCGGAGATCCGTTCAACCTCCGCTGGAACCGAGGCGTCTCCGGCTTGAGCATTCCATTCAACTGGGTCTCCAACTTCGTCTACATCACCCCCAACATGCGTGGCCGCAACCTGTTCCTCCGGGAGGCGCTCGGCGGCTGGGGTATCAGCCCCATCATCACCCTCCAATCGGGTACACCGTTCAGCATCTCCGGTGGCCATAGCACCGATCTGAACGCTGCCAATCCTTCGCTCAATGAGAACAACACCGGCTCCGGCTGCAAGTCGAACTGCAGCGACCGGGCGGACTACGTTACGGGCACTCCCCTCAAGGTCCATCAGGGCGGCAGATCGAATTGGCTCAAGAGCTACTTCAACCGGGCCGCTTTCGTCCCCAGAGCCGATGGAACCTTCGGCAACAGTGCAAGGAACGTCATCCTCGGACCGTCCACGTTCAACGTGGACGCCAGCTTGACCAAAACCTTTCTCATCCGCGACCGCTACAACCTGCAGTTTCGATTCGAGATGTTCAACGCCCTCAATCACCCTGTCATGTCGAACCCGGACACGAACCCAAGCGATTCTACCTTTGGTGAAATCAACGGAGGGAACGGCTACGCAGCCAACGCTTCGCGCGTAGGTCAACTCGCCGCCAAGCTCACCTTCTAGACAACGCAACCGCGCACCGCGACCTTCGCAGGCAACCGGTACGCGTGCCCTCCCCACTAAGGCGTCGATCGCGATTCTGCGATCGACGCCTTTAACCTTGCCGCTATGCTGTTCCCGGGATCGAGGCGAAGCGCGTGCTCCGTCGCGTCTTCTGCCTGTTGCCACTTGGCTTCACTCGCATAGGTCGCAGCCAGGTTCGTCCACGCCACCACATACGACGGCGACGCCTTGGTAGCCGCCATAAAAAACTCCGCCGCCTTCTGTGCATCTCCACCGTGCAGGCTAAGATACCCCATCTGATTCAGCGCCTCGGCGAAGTTTGGATCGAGCTGAATCGCGCGCTGCAACTCATCCAGCTCTTGAGCACTGTCGTGCAACGCGTCCAGTGCCCGCGACAACTTGTAGTGGATCAGCGCCTCATCCGGCGACAACTGTAGCGCTTGCCGGTAGAGCGAAGCCGCGCCCGCAGGATCTCCGTTCTGCATGGCCAGGTTGCCCCGGTCGACATCGACCGCCGTATCGATCCGCCCCTTGTCCGTCGCGCGTCGGCTCATATAAGCCTGCAGACTCTCTTTCGCCTCAGCAGCATTTCCCAGCTTCGTCTCCACCCGAAAAAGCTGGTAGCGAACATCCGATTCCGAATCCCCCAGCGCAATCGCCTTCTCCAGATGCTCCTTCGCCCCCTGCAGATCGCCGCTCTCCATCAGCAGATCCGCATACAGCTTCTGCGCCTTATAGTCCTTCGCGTCGGCAGCCAGCGAGCGCTTGACCAGCTCCATTGCCCGCTTGGAATTTCCTCCGCTCTGCGCCAGTTCAGCGCCGAGGTACAGAATCTCCGCATCCCGCGGTCGCTCCGCGATGATCTTCTCTGCCCACGCAGCAGCTTTGTCGGACTTGCCGCTGATCAACGCCCGAAGGTACAGCGTCTCCGTCGGCCCGTCTCCCGGATGTTCCGCCAGCACTCCCTGCAGTGTCTCGTACGCCTGTTCCTGCTGCCCCGCCAGTATTTGCACGGTCGCCAACTCGTCCGCCAGCGCTGCCGAACCCGTGTAGCGCAGCAGCCCTCCCTTCAGCACCGCGATCGCCTCCTGCTGCCGCGCCAGCAGCCCCAGCGCCTCTCCCAGGTTCAGCGTCTGCGTCTCCGACAGCGAACCCCTGTCCCGGCCCTGGTCCAGCAGCGACACCACGCCCAGAAAGTCCTTATCCTTAATCAGATCGCTCGACAACTCATCCAGCGCCTCACCCGACGACGCATCGATGGCCAGCGCCGCGCGCCACTCCGCCTCCGCCTCCTGCCTCCGCTCGAGCCGATCCAACGCCTCTCCCCTTGCCACATGCGCAGCGGCACTCGTAGGATCACGCCGCGCCGCCTCCTGCAGAGGTTGCAGCGCCGCAGCGCCCGCGGTCAACGTAGCGGCGCACAACGTAGCGACGCACAACAACCATCCGCCCACACCGATCGCCCAGCGAAGCCTATCGTTCAGCCCCTCCCGCAGGCCGAATGCGCCCGGATGCTGTTCCATTGCAGGCCCTCGCAAACCCATCGAACATCGTGATATCGCAACCACCATAGCCTCTCCCGCAACTCTCCGGCAATGCCAGTTTATAGACGTTCTGCCGATGCAGCGCAGGTCGGAGAACAAGCCGGACTCGTACCCGCCCCATCACCATCCTGTCCGCCCCCACTCCGCCATCTGTGCAAATCTTGTCAAGCCCCCTCACCCCCTAACTCCAACAAAACAAGCCAAATAGAGTTGGCATAGTTACCCCCTCCAGTTCGTTACAA
>DHWW01000166.1:0-233 GCA_002413385.1 Granulicella sp. UBA5172 | reverse complement strand
CCCCATCGCGCCTCCGGGCCGGCATCGACGCCTCGTCGACCCCCTCTGGATCTGCGCCTGGCACCCCACCCTGACCTAACTCTCATGTTTTCTATATTTTGCCCCTAAAATCTCTGGAATCTAAATTTTAGGGGAAAAAGCGTCTGCAACTTGTTGATTCCAGAGAATCGACCAAAACAGGGAGGGGGGACGCCCCCCCCCCCCCCACCCAAGGAGCACCCCACCATGCCCAC
>DHWW01000165.1 GCA_002413385.1 Granulicella sp. UBA5172 | reverse complement strand
GTACGAGGGTACGCTGGAGCCAGATCCCGCTTCATTTCGGATGGGTGGCCCTGACTGCGATCCTACTGCGGGCGGAGTAGCCGTCTCCGGAGGATTGCCTCCGCAGATGGAGATGCTGATCGAGCCGTTGCTTGCGAAGGCGCTGCTCGGGTTTGAGCGCCGGATACCCGATGGGCAAAGGGTTTTTAGCGGAGAGCGGATTCCTGTTGACGCCCTGCTCGAACTTCTTCGGCAACGTCTACAGGGCATTCTGACGCTGACGGTAGCGGCTCACCTCACAACTGCCGATGACCCGGCAACTCCGACGGAGCACGATCTTACGCAGGAGTTCCCAGTGCTTGGTCCGCTGCTGCAACAGGCTGTTTCCGAGTGGGTAGCGGCAACGGCTGCGTTTCATGAGCGACTGCAACGAGATGGATCGCGGTTAGCTGCATGGCTAGGTGTTGCCAGCCTTCCTCCGGTGGAATCGGTGTCCGGAACTACCTCCGACACGCACCCCGGTGGACATTTGGTGCTTCGCATTGTCTTCAAAGGAGGACGCTGTGTTTATTACAAGCCTCGTTCCATCAGCGGCGAGTGGCTTTGGCATCGGCTACTCGAATTGATAGCAGAGGCAGAGCCCGCGCTGCGCCTGCCTGCGGGACGGGTGCTCGAGGGCGGCATCGCTTCACGATACGGCTGGGCTGAATCCGTGCTGGTTCGGGATAGCCTGGATCGAGGAAGCGGAGGTCTCGCCGGAGGAGTCGAATACTGGCATGCGGCTGGCGCCATGCTCTGCCTGGCGCATCATGTCAGCCTGACTGATCTGCACCTCGGCAATGTGATTGCCACGCCGAACGGCCCCGCAGTCACCGACGCGGAATGTCTTGGGACACCGAGATTTTTCGATTCTCCGACAGCAGGAAATACCCGGGAAGATACGAAGTGCGGCACGGTCCTTGAGGCTTTGATGGACACAGGTCTGCTTCCTGGCAGGGCCGTTCAAAGCATGCCGGACATCTCAGGGCTGTTCGGATCAGCGGGGCCCGTTCCTGGCCTGGGGCTGCCACAGTGGTCTCTGGAGCCATCCGGCCGGTATCGCCTGAGGGTGGCATCCGCTGTCCTGATGGACCATGGAAACGCGCCCGGCAGGGAGTCGCCGCTCACGGTTCTGCCGCAGCTCCTCGCAGGATATCGCCAGGCCGCCGGGGTGCTCCTGCGCTGTCGTAAAGCGCTGATTGCATCAGGGTCGCACTGGCGGTCGGTGCTGGAAAAAGACCATGCGCCGCGGGTCGTGGTCCGCGATACCCTCTGCTATAGCCTGTTGCTGAGCGAGTCCCTGGACCCGCGATATCTTCGCTCAGGGTACGGACGCCAGAGAACTCTTCGCAGCGCACTTCGAGCGGATATCCCAGCCATTTTCCCCAAGGCGCTGCTACGCACAGAGTTACATTCTCTGCTAAACCTGCATATACCGCGACTGATTGCCTTGCCTGGCACTCGAACACTCGCAAGCAATTCGGGACGCCCCCTTGTCAGGAACTTTGCGAGGTGCGCGCCTGCAGAGGAGGTCATCCGCCGGATGGAAGAGCTTTCTGCAGAAAGTCTGGAAGCAGTGCACGTTCCGGCGCTCGTCCTGGCTATGCTTCGCACGGTGGCCTCCTCCCAATCCTGATCGAAAGGCGCTGCCTTGCTCCTTGCCATTTCTTGATTGTGTTTCCCGCTGGGTGCGTGATACTATGCCCCCACTCCTGCGGTGCCCCTCGCCGCAACCTCAATATAACCCATAGAAGAGTTGAAAGGAAGATCATGACGAACCTTGAGCGTCTGCAGCAAGCTGGACTGATTGAAGTGAACCATCCTCTTACGCCCGATGAAATCAACAATGTAAACCAGCTCGGCTCGGCCGAAGTGGATGCGATTATCTCGGTGCGCACCAAGCTGGGCGACGATTTCTTTACCCGCACTGTAAAGGTTGGCGACTCCCATCGTATGGGAACCATGATTTTTTAGGCAGGAGAGATTCACTCCTTGGAGGCGACACAGCGCATTGCCGAATCAGGGTGAAACCGGGATAGTCACACACAGCCAACGGCTTCGTGCGATCCTGTCCCTCGCACAGACACGCCTTTCGTCATTGATTCACGAGGTGTGGTTTCACCCACGGTTCGACGAGTTGTACCCGGAGTTTCTGTTTGCGATGTATGGCGTTACGATGGCGTCGGCTCCGGCGATGCGCCTTGCTGCACGCTGCTGTGCCGAGGCCGGGAACGATGATCCGCTGAACCCATGGCTAAGGGACTATTATCTGGAACACGCTGCGGAAGAGGAGGATCATGGCGAATGGCTCCTCCTCGATCTGGGGTCCCTGGGAGTGGCGCGGGAGCGTGTGCTTGAGCGCCTCCCCTATCCGAGCGTGGCAGCCCTGGTAGGTTCGCAGTATTACTGGATGCAGCATGTTCATCCGATTGCTTATCTCGGATTCATCGCCGTACTGGAAGCTCCTGCGCAGATGGAATTTTTGCAGGAGGTATCAAAGCGGACCGGCATCCCGCTGGAGTTTATGTCCTGCCATGTGAGGCATGCCGAACTCGACCCGGGACATGTAGCTGAATTCGATGCGACTCTCGACTCTTTGCCCCTGACCCCGGAACAGCGCGATTTGATCACGGTAAGTGCCATTACAACGATTGGCCATTTGGAGCGAGTCTTTACGGATATACTGGAACACTTCGAGCGCATCGGCCATCCTGTAAGCGCCGCCACGATATTTACTGCAGGCGGGAAAGTGCTCGTTTAGACCTTTGTTTGAATGAGTGTATTCAATGTTGACTGCCAGCCCAGGTAATCAGCTTCTCCACTATCGCCTGATTCGAAAGATCGGCGAAGGTGGCATGGGTGTTGTCTTCGAGGCGGAGGACACCCGTCTGGGCCGCACGGTTGCCATCAAGCTGCTACAGCCGGCGATCTCGGAAAATCCAGAAGTACGTCTGCGCTTCCTGAGGGAAGCGCGTGCTGCGTCTGCTCTCGACCACCCCAACCTATGCACGATCTATACGGTGGAAGAGATGCCGGATGGATCGCTCCTGCTGGTGATGGCCTGCTATCGAGGTCAGACGGTCGCTGAACTCTTACAAAAGAGCGGAACCGTCGACGTGGAGCGCATCCGTGATGTGGGGCGTCAGACGGCTGCCGGGTTGCATACCGCACACATGGCCGGCATTGTGCATCGGGATATCAAGCCAGGGAACATTTTTCTCCTCAATTCCGGCACCGTAAAGATTCTTGATTTCGGCCTGTCGCGCGTTGCGGACCAGAACCAGCTGACAGCGCCGCATCAAGTGATGGGCACGCTCGCTTACATGCCTCCGGAACAACTCGCAGGAGATTCGATCGATCACCGTGCGGATATATGGGCGCTGGGTGCGGTGCTCTACGAGATGGCAGCAGGGCATCCGCCGTTCCATCAGTCGACCGCGGCCGCCACGATGGCGGCGATCGCGGAGTGCCGATACATCCCTCTGAATCGGGTGCGGCCTGATCTGCCGAAGTCGATCCTGTTGGCGGTCGAGGGTGCGTTGCGTTTAGAACGACACGATCGTCACTCGTCTGCTGCGGACCTGCTGAGCCTTTTGAATGACGAACTAGCCGGGAATCCTACAAAGGATCATCATTCTGCCAGCCTGGCACCGACAGCCATGTTCATTCCTTCAGATTCGTGCGCGCATTCTGCGCCGACTGACATGGCGATGCCTCGAGCAGGCATCGATCCCGGGCTCTACCCAGGTAGGAATGCAGTTTCAGCGAGCGGCACCAAGCGTGAATCGGGAATGTCCATTGCCGTGCTCCCGTTTCGCAACATCAGTTCCGACCCGGAGAACGAATACTTCAGCGACGGATTGACCGACGAACTGATCTCCTCTTTAGGGACGATCTCCGGTCTGCGGGTAGTCTCCCGGACTTCAGCGTTCTCGTTCAAGGGCACGACGCAGAACATTCGCGAAGTAGGAGACGCACTGAACGTCGAGGTGATTCTTGAAGGCAGTGTTCGGCGCTCCGGTGCGAGGGTTCGCGTCACCACCCAGCTTACGCAGGTGCGTCATGGATTTCCTCTCTGGTCAGCGCGATTCGACAGGGAAATGTCAGATGTTTTTGAGTTACAGGACGAGCTTGCAACGTCCGTAGTTTCCGCCTTGCGCGACAAGCTCGCGCCGAATTTGAGTCTCTCCGGTCTCCAGGTCAGGACACCCATGCAGGCCGATGCCTATGAGTCCTATCTGAAAGGACGGTATCACTGGAATCGGAGGACGCCTGAAGATATTCAGCTTGCAGGCCGCTACTTTGAGCGTGCGTTGAAACTCGATCCAAAATCCGCTGCGGCGTATGCAGGTATTGCCGATTTCTACTGTTTAATGGGCACATTCGGAGGGATGCCCCCGCTGGAAGCATGGGCGCTTGCGCGCTCCTCTGCCCTGCAGGCGGTTGCACTCGATCCTGATTTACCTGAAGGACATCTGGCGCTCGCCTCGGTCTTTCATTTCTACGACTGGGATTGGGAGAAGGCTCGCCATCACATGGTGAAGGCAATTGAACTCCAGCCGCAGCGCGGGGAATCCTATTACCTCTATGTCGCGTACCTAATCACCCAGGGTCTACTGGATGATGCNNCAAGCTGCGCTGAGCTCTGCACCGCACTATGTTGAACTTTATTATGCGCTGGGCATTGCACAGACCCTTGCGGGCCGTCCGCATGAAGCGGTGCAGACCTTCGAACGCGGTATTGAATATAGCCACATGCCCTTTCTGATGGGCTGGCTCGCGGAGGCGCATGTTCGGAATGGCCATGTTGAAAAAGCTCGTGGTGCCTTGGAACAGATGATCGAGCTCGCCAGGAATGGCAATCCAATGTCGATGCCCATAGCCGTTGCAGCCGCCTCCCTGGGCGAGATAGAACTTGCCTTCACCTGGCTGGAGAAGGCAGTAGAGCAACGAGATATCCTCGTTGCCTACATCACCGTGCTACCCAGCCTCAGAACACTTCACGACGAACCGCGCTATAAGCAGTTGCTTGATCGTATGAAGCTTCGCCATCCTTCGACACACCGGAGACGCCATGTTGCTGGGTAGAGTAAGGTCTGTTCACGATTCGAGAATGCTCCAACTTCAGAGCTATCTTGCGGTTGAAACTTTGCCGGTGCCTCCCGTACACGAGATGCTGGATAGCACGGTGGCATGGCCGATGCTTGCCAACGATCACTTCAACTGTTGCACCTCTGCGGCGGCCGGACACATGGTCCATCATTGGACCACGGCGAATCAGCATGGTGTCTTTCTCACGGACGACGACATCGTTCGAGCTTCATGCCCAACTGACCGGTGATCATCTGATGGATTGCGTCTCCATGCTGGATGCTTTGAAGTTCTGGCGAAAAGCCGGAATAGGAGCTCACCGTATCCATTCCTACATGAACGCAGGTCGAGCGAAGCCTGACGATTTGCGCGCCGTGATTTTTCTGTTTGGGAGCGCCTATATCGGGCTCGACCTGCCTAAGTTCGCCATGTCGGGAGCTCCTCAACAAATACCAGAGATCCCCTGGGAGATCGATCCTGCGGTGTCTCCGGAAGATGCTTCTCCGCAGCCTGCAAACGGGCATTGTGTAGCCGCTATTGGCTACGATGACAAGGTGATTTATGTGGTGAGCTGGGGCAAGCTCAAGACGATGACCTGGGAATTTTTCGTGCGCTACACCGATGAGGTGTACGCGGTGCTCAGTCCGGATTGGGTGCAGCGCGACATCAAGTGCCCATCAGGCTTTGACCTAACGACGCTTGAACGTGATTTGTCGTTGGTGACTGACCAGCCCTCACGCCAACCCTCACAATAGAGGATCAGACTCGATCCGAAACGATCCAGCCACTGGTATGCTGCTGCTTGACGGCCCCGACTGAGTGCACACAGAATATGCAGGTAGGAGTTCAACTTGACTGGCGGCGCCGATCCCCAAGGCTGGAACTCCAGGTAGCGCCTCCATTCCGGGATACATAGAGCCCAAAGTTTTGAGCCCGTCATAGATAGAGGTGCCTAGCCCAATGGACATCACGGAATCACAACAGATGAGAGCACTCTCCATGCAACTCGTCGACGGTGCGAGCCGCCGGAATATCCTGATCGACCGATTTCCATTTGTGATTGGTCGCTCCTCCGAATGCAATCTGATGCTGCCGCATTCGTACATCTCACGCAGCCCACGCGAGGATCACGTGGGAGGGTGAGGAGCTTGTCCTTG
>DHWW01000037.1 GCA_002413385.1 Granulicella sp. UBA5172 | reverse complement strand
GGGTGTTGCATCGAGAGCGGGGGTGCGGCATTCTATGCAGCATGGACAAGATTGGAATGCTTACCGGAATTTTGCAGCAGAACCCCAAGGACTCGTTTGCGCGCTATGGGTTGGCGATGGCGTATGCGGCGGAGGGGAAGACCGACGAGGCGCTGCGGGAGTTTGAGACGACGACGGAACATAATCCGGACTATGTGCCGGCGTACCAGATGTCGGCGCAGACGCTGATTAAAGTGGGGCGGATCGAGGAGGCTCGGGCGCAGCTGCAGGCGGGGCTGGAGGCTTGCGAGCGTACAGGGAATGCTCATGCCGCGAGTGAGTTGGGTGGGATGGTGGAGGAGATTTCTTAAGTGCTAGTGGTTAGTGGCTAGTGGGTCGATGCTGGTTGTTGGTTGTTGGTGGCTCGTTGCTGGTGGAATCAGTAGCCGTTGGCCAGGAGGTGGGCGGGGGTTAGCCAGTCTTCGTGGGAGGTGGCGCGCTGGGCTGCTGCGTATTTTGCTAGGACGTCGGTTTCGATGTTGATGGGTGAGCCGGGTGCGAGGGTGTGGAGGTTGGTGGATTTGTAGGTGTGGGGGATGACGGCGATCTCGATGCGGGGGAGGTCGGGGTTAGAAAAGTCGACGCGCGCTATGGTGAGAGAGATTCCGTCTACCGTGATGGAACCTTGCGAGATGACTTGCGAGGAGAGTTGGGCGGGGAGCTCGAGGGTGAGGCGCCAGTCGGTGGTGGCGAGGTCGGGGTGGAGCGGGAGGATGGAGAGGAACTTTCCGGTGGCGTCGACGTGGCCCTGGACGACGTGGCCGCCGAGAGGTGAGCCGGCGGGGGTGGGGAGTTCGAGGTTGACGGTGGCGTCGGTGGTGAGGGCGGCGAGGGTGGTGCGCTGGAGGGTTTCGGTGGCGAGATCGGCGGCGAAGTGGGTTGGATCGGGTGTTGCGCTGTCGCGATCCTGGACGGGAATGGCGGTGAGGCAGACGCCGTTGACGGCGATGCTGTCTCCGGTGCGCCAGCGACCGGCGAGCGCGGGGGCGGAGAGGATGAGGCGTGTTGCTCCTGCAGTGGGGGTGAGCGAGACGACGGTGCCGGTGGTTTCGATGAGGCCGGTAAACATAAGTACAGGGTACAGCGATTAGGGGTTGGGGATGAAGGCCCAGGGGTCGTGGAGGTAGCCGGTGATGCGGACGTCTTCGGCGTTGAGGCGGAGGTCGGAGGGGAAGCTGGCGCGGGTGGTTTGGGTGAGGCGCTGCTGGATGGCGTAGGGCGAGTCGAAGTCGGTGGCGAAGGGGAGAGCGTCGATGCCTAGTTCGCTTTCGGCGTAGTAGAGGACGAGCTTGTCGACGAGGTTGGCGCGGAGGAGGCTGCCGTTGAGCGAAGGGCCAGCTTCGATGAGGACGCTGAGGAGGTTGCGCTCGGCGAGTGCGGCGAGGGCGGCTTGCAGGTCGAGGTGATTGGACTGAGTGGGGATGCGGAGGACTTCTACGTTGCGGGCGTGGAGAGCGGTCTCGCGGGCGGTGGGGGCTTCGGTGGAGCAGAGGATTAGGAGTGCGCTGCTCTGAGAGACTAATGCGGAATTGAGCGGAATGCGGAGGGCGCTGTCGAGGACGATGCGGAGCAGGGGGCGGCGGCGGGGGAGGCTGGTGCGGTCGGTGAGGGAGGGGTTGTCGGCAAGGACGGTGCCGATGCCGGTGAGGAGGGCGTCGGAGGCGTGACGGAGATGTTGTGCGTCGGCGCGAGCTGCGGCGCCGGTGACCCAATGCGGAGCTGTGGTGGTGCGGGTAGAGGGCGGAGGTGCTAGTTTGCCGTCGACCGAGAGTGCGGCCTTGAGGGTGATGAAGGGGCGATGGTGCTGGATGTAGTGGGCGAAGCTGTCGTTGAGGCGACGGGCTTGCTGGGCGAGGGTGTGGGTGGCGTCGAGGAGAATGACTTCGATGTTGGCGGCGCGGAGTTTGGCGAGGCCCTGACCGCTGACGAGAGGGTTGGGATCGACGGTGGCGACGACGCAGCGGACGATGCCGGCGGCGATGAGCGCGTCCGAGCAGGGGCCGGTGCGGCCCTGGTGGGAGCAGGGTTCGAGGGTGACGTAGGCGGTGGCGCCGCGGACGTTGTGGTTGAGGGCTGCGGCTTGTTTGAGGGCGGCGTGCTTTAGCGCAACAATCTCTGCGTGGTCGCGCGCGTCGTAGTGGTGGGCNNGCGAGCGAGGTCAAGCGCGCGCTGCATGAAGCGTTCGTCCTGGGCTGGCGACGCGAAGCTCTGCGGCATGCTATCGAGGATAGCTGGTTCGCAGGTAATGCTGCTTCGCGATGTTAGCGGGACGCTGCTTTGGGGATGTAGATTACAACGTTTTGATAAGGATATTTCGCGGCGTCTTTGTGCTGTAACGCGGGGACGTAATTGGCTTCGATGGCGTCACGGATGGAGGGATTCCAGCGCTCGGAGTCGTCCCGGACCAGGGGGAGAAGGCCGTCGGTCTGGATGGCGCTGAATCGATGCTGGAGAATCTGGTCGATGAAGACATCGGCGTCGAGCTTGCGGAAGCGAATGAGAGCGCTGGCGTTGAATGTGTCGTAGAGGTAGGTCTTGCCGGCGAGATTGCACTCGAGGAGGCTCTCGCAGAGCGCGGGGCCAGGGTGGCTTTGAAGAAACGCTATGTCTTCATCGAAGCGCGTTTGTGCAGCGGCTGCATGGCGCAGCGCTCTGATGGGTAGCCAGTTTCCGGACTGGATCATCGGGATGATGAGCCAGATGAAGAGGATGAGTGGAGCGAAGGCGGCTTGCGGCCGGGGTGTCCACTGCCAGCGGAGAGAGGAGATCTGATCCCAGAAGAGGCCGAGCAGAATCGACATGGCCAGGATGGCGCTGAAGAGTGCGTTGATGTTGACGCCTTGGCCGCCGCTGAAGTAACTGCCGACGAGAAGTGTTGTGAGGAAAAGGATCGTCGCAATGCGCCGCGTTGCGTCTTTGCGCAGCCTGAAGGCGGTGTACGCCGCAACGCAGAAGGGAAGAAGCAGTGGGCGGATGACCTTGATGAGCTGACCGACAATCTTCAAGCTGGAATAGCTTCGCTGGGCGAGAATCTGAGCAAGGAAGTAAGGGCCGCCGAATCGAATGCTTAGCAGAACAGCAATGGCGGCAAAGAGAATGCCGCAAAGGCTGAACCAGATCGCGCGAGGCAGCGAAACAAGAATGAGTTCGATGAGAACGGCAAGGGGGAAGTCGATGGGGTTGTGCTTGATGAAGCAGGCGACAACGAAGAGAAGCGCAGTGAAGGCGATGGCAGGCAGGCTGCGGCGATGGCGCAGGTAGGTTAGGAAGGCGAGCAAGAAGAAGACTTGTGCAAGCATCTGCGGGTCGTCCATGCCGACATAGATGTTAGCAGCGGCACAGAAGACGGCGAGGCAGAAGAGTCCAGCGAGAATGGACGAGCGCCATGAGCTATTTAGAGTCTTGACGATGGCGGCGACGAGAAGACTGCAGGCGACGAGGCTTAGCAGAGAGACGACGCGCGCAGTGAAGAGATACTCGTGCGTGAAGCGGTGGAGCTGTGCGAGGATCTCGAAGGACAGCATTGGGTAGTTCACGGATGTCCAGCCGTACTTTATGGGGTAAAGCGACTGCCGGTTGACGAGTGCCGTTGCGTTGAAGATGTTCCAGCCCTCGTTGTAGTTGATCTCCAGGCGGAAGAAGGCGCGAGTGAAGGGGATGATGGCGGTGAAGACCGCCATGAAGGCGCAGAGTGCGACAGTGTATTTCTTCAAGAAAGAGTTCATAGATGATAGGCGGTACACAGCGATACAACTTCAGATCTTAATCGAGGAGGGAGTCTACGAAGGCGGTGGGGTCGAAGGGGAGGATGTCTTCGAGCTTTTCGCCGATGCCGGCGTAGCGCACGGGGAGGCCTAGCTCGCGGGCGATGGCGACGACGATGCCGCCCTTGGCACTGCCGTCGAGCTTGGTGAGGACGATGCCGGTGACGTGTGCGGCTTCGGTGAAGAGGCGGGCCTGCTGGAGGCCGTTCTGGCCAGTGGTGGCGTCGATGACGAGGAGGGTTTGGTGCGGAGAGCCGGGGACGAGACGCTCGGCGGTGCGGCGCATCTTGTCGAGCTCTTTCATGAGGTCGGACTTGGTGTGGAGGCGGCCTGCGGTGTCGACGAGCAAGACGCCGATGGAGCGGGCCTTGGCTGCGGTGAGAGCGTCGAAGAGGGCTGCGGAGGGATCGCCACCCTGGCGGGTTTTGATGAGGTCGACGTTGGAGCGCTGGGCCCAGACTTCGAGCTGCTCGATGGCAGCGGCGCGGAAGGTGTCCGCGGCGCAGAGAAGGACGGTGCGGCCGTCTGGGAATTCCGGTGAAGGGCGACGGTAGAGCGCGGCGAGCTTGCCGCTGGTGGTGGTCTTGCCGGTGCCGTTGACNNTCGGCGCCGTCGGAGATGCCGTGGCGGAGGGCGCGGTCGCGAAGGCTGGTAATGATCTCGTTGGTGGTGGTGGAGCCGATGTCGCAGGCAAGCAGGGCGAGTTCGAGGTTGTCGAGGGAGGCGACGTCGACCTCGCGGGTGAGGGCGACGACCGAGGAGATGGAGCTGGAGAGCGATTCGCGGGTGCGGGTGACTGCCTGCTTCATGCGGTCGAAGAGACCGCGCGGCGGGTTGCCCTTGGGCTCAGGCTGCTGTGGTTCGGGGTCGGGAGTGGGGGTGTCGCGCTTGCCGAAGATAGAAAATGCCATCGGACTTTAGTTTACAAGCCGGACGTTTGCAAGGCGGAAGTTTACAAGGCGGAGGGGTCTTCGGCGAAGCGGCGGATGGTGGCCCAGGCGGCGGCGACGTCGGCGGCTTCGGTGGTGAGGGCGCCGATGGAGATGCGGACCATCCAGCGGTCGTCGAGGGTGGCCGGGGTGAGGTAGGCGAGGCCGGAGCTGTTGACGGCGGCGGCCCATTGCCTGGTGTGGTGTTCGAGGGCTTCGCCGGTGAGGCCGGGCGGTTCGTGACGGACACAGACGGTCTGGAGGTTGACGGGGGCGAGGACGCGCCAGTGAGGTGTGGCGGCGATGTCGGCGGCTAGCTGGCGGGCGTTGGCGATGTCGCGGCGGAGGCGGGTTTGCAGGCCGGAGACGCCCTGTTCGCGGATGAGGAACCAGAGCTTGAGGGCGCGGAAGCGGCGGCCGAGGGGGATGCCCCAGTCGCGGAGGTTGCGGACCTGACCGTCCGCGGAGGATTGGAGGTAGCTGGGGTTGGTGCTCATGACACGGACGAGGTGCTCGGGGTCGCGGACGTAGTAGAGGGAGCAGTCGAAGGGTGCGCCGAGCCACTTGTGGGCGTTGAGGACGATGCTGTCGGCGGCTTCGATGCCTTGCCACATCCAGCGGCACTCGGGGAGGATCATGGCGCTGCCGGCCATGGCGGCGTCGACGTGGAGCCAGAGGTTGTGGCGGCGGGCGATGGCGGCGATGTCCTGGAGAGGGTCGGCNNGGTCTCGTGGGCTCGGAGATGTGTATAAGAGACAGGACCCGTAGATGGCGAGGGGGTGAGGTTCGGCCTGGAGGCCGCCGCGGCTGAGGGCGTAGCTGGTGGCGCGCTCGCGGGCGGTGATGAGGGCGACGAGGGTGCTGGTGGAGGCGGTGTCCTGAATGACGCCGTGCCAGGCGGAAGAGAGGCCCGTCATCTGGCGGACCCAGTCGAGGACGACGTCTTCGACTTCGGTGATGGCGGGGCTGGATTGCCAGGAGATGCCGAGGACGCCGAGGCCGGTGCTGGCGACGTCGCCGAGGACGCCGGCGAGGAGGGCGTTGCAGGGGAAGTAGCCGAAGAAGCTGGGGTGCTGCCAGAGGGTGAGGCCGGGGAGGACGAGTTTGTCGAGGTCGGAGAGAACGTTGGAGAAGGGCTCGGGCTGGTCGGGCGGCGTGGCGGGCAGGCGGGCGGTGATGTCGCCGGGCTGGTCGGGGCTCATGACGGGACGGGTGGCGAGGGTTACGTGATAGTCGGCGAGCCAGTCGATGAGTTGGTGACCGTGTTCGCGGAACTCTTCGGGGGTCATGAGGATCCTTGGGAGGTAAGGGCGAAGGGCGCTGGCTACGCTGTTCGGCTACGTGCGGCTACTCTGTGCGGCCGGGGCGGGACATGAGTTCGCGGATGGCGTCGAGGGGGGCTTTGTCCTCGTGGAGGATGGCGGCCATTCTGCTCGGTGATGGGCATCTCGACGCCGTAGCGGCGGGCGAGGCCGAGGGCTGCGGTGGTGGTGCTGACGCCTTCGGCGACCTTGCCGTTGAGGCCTGCGATGATGTCGGCGAGCTTGCGGCCCTTGCCGAGTTCGACACCGACGGTGCGATTGCGGGAGAGGCCTCCGGTGCAGGTGAGGACGAGATCGCCGATGCCGGAGAGGCCGGACATGGTCTCGCGACGACCTCCGCAGGCCATGGTGAGGCGGGTGATCTCGGCGATACCGCGGGTGATGAGGGCGGAGGTTGCGTTGTTGCCGAGTTCGAGACCGGTGACGATGCCGGCGGCGAGGGCGATGACGTTCTTGAGCGCTCCGCCGAGCTCGGTACCGATGACGTCTTCGTTGCGATAGGTGCGGAGCGAGGCAGAGCTGAAGTCGTCCTGCAGGGACTTGCCGAGGGTGGGGTCGTCGATCGCCAGGGTGATGGCGGTGGGCATGGCGGCGGCGACTTCCTGGGCGAAGGAGGGGCCGCCGAGCGTGCCGATGGGGTTGGACGGAGCGTACTCGAACATGATCTGCGACATGCGCAGGAAGGTCTTCTCCTCGATGCCTTTGCTGGCGGAGAGGAGGATCTGCTTGTTGCTGATGAGGGGACCAATCTGCTCCATGATGGAGCGCAGGGCCTGGGAGGGCGTGACGCAGAGAAGGATGTCTGCGCCGGCGATGGCGTGGGCGAGATTGTGCGTGATCCTGACGTCGGCGGGAAGGATGAAGCCGGGAAGGTAACGGGTGTTCTCGCCGGTTTCGGCGAGCTGCGCGGCGTGGTCCGGCGAGTGGGCCCAGAGACTGAGTTTGTGGCCGCTACGACGTGCGAGCGAGACGGTCAGCGCGGTTCCCCACGCACCTGCGCCGATGACAGCGATGCGGCTCATGCGTTCACCTTCTTGTCGGTTGGGTCAGGGTTCTTGTTGCTTCCAAAGCGGCTCTCAGTTCCATGCAGGAGACGCACGATATTGGCGCGGTGCTTGATGATGCTCACTAATGAGATGCAGGTAAGTCCGGCGAGCAGAGCAGCGGAGCGCCTGGGTACCAGCAGAAGTGCGAAGAGAGGGATCGAGATGGCGGCGAGGATCGATCCGAGAGAGACGAGGCGCGTTGTCGCTACGACGAGGATGAAGAGACCGAGTGCGGCGAGAGCGACCCAGGGGACGAGGGCTACGAAGACGCCGAGTGCGGTGGCGATTCCTTTGCCACCGCGAAAGCCGAGCCAGACAGGGAAGACGTGGCCGAGGACAGCAGCTACGGCGGCGGCTACGGCGAGGGGGGACGGGCCGTGGAGAGTGCTGGGGGCCAGGTGCATGGCGATGATGACAGCTAGATAGCCCTTGAGTGCGTCAAGCAGGAGGGTTAGTAGACCGAGGGCTTTGCCGCCGGAGCGAGCGACGTTGGTGGCGCCGATGTTGCCGCTGCCGGTGGCGCGGATGTCCTGGTGGCGGAAGACGAGGACGAGCAGGTAGCCGAACGGAATGGATCCGAGCAGGTAAGCCATCGTCAGTGTGAGGAGCGAGAGTGTCATAGGTGCCGCTGATGAGTTTACCAGTGGAAGTTACTGGAGGTAGTGACGAAGCATCTCGAGGGCGTGTTGTGTGGACCAGAGGCGGACTCGCTCGCGATCGCCGGTGATGTGGAGTTGCTTGACCTGGGTATCTTCGCCGTCGGTGAGGGCGATGTAGACGAGGCCTACGGGCTTGGCGGCGTCGGGGCCGTGGGCGATGGCCGCCGGGCCGGCGATTCCGGTGATGGCGAGGGCGAGAGTGCTTCCGGTGCGGCGGCGAATGCCCTCGGCGAGGGCTCGGGCGACTGGATCGCTGACTGCGCCATGCTCTTCGAGGAGGTAGGAAGGGACGTCGGCGAGGGCGGTCTTGCTGCAGTCGGAGTAGGCGATGGCTCCACCGAGGAAGACGCGGGAGCTGTTGGGGATTGCGGTGAGGCGCTCGCCGAGCCAGCCTCCGGTGCAGCTCTCGGCGACGGCGAGGGTGTGGTTGCGGACACCGAGCATGAGGAGAACGACCTCTTCGAGGGATTCGCCGTTGAAGGAGAAGATGTCCTCTCCCATCTCGGTGGAGACGAGGTCGAGGACGGCGTCGACGCGGGCTTCGGCTTCGGCGAGGCTGGGCTTGACGCAGAGGAAGTGGAGCTGGATCTCGGCGCGTCCGGCAAGGATGGTGGTTTCGACGTCGGGGAACTGCTGGTAGATGGGAGCGGTGCGAGCGTCGACCTGGCTCTCTGGAATGAGGGCCATGCGGAGGATGCGGCGAGCGAGATGGTTCTTGGGGAGAGTTGCGGCGAGGCGCTGCTTGCAGGCGTTGTCGAAGAGCGGCTTGAGCTCTTTGGGTGGTCCAGGAAGCAGGATGACGAGCTTGCGAAAACCTTCGAAGGTGGTGTCGAGCCATTGGCCTGGGGCGCTGCCGTTGGTGTTGGGGAGGAGGGTGGCACCGGCGAGGACGTCGGCCTGGCGGGCGTTGTTGGGCGGCATGGCCATGTTGCGGGCGGCGAAGCGGTGGTGGAGTCCGTTGAGGAGGGCTTCGTCGCGGTGGAGTTCGAGGTGGAGAGCCTCGGCGAGGCACTCGCGGGTGAGGTCGTCTTCGGTGGGGCCGAGGCCGCCGGAGAGAAGGACGATGTCGGCGCGGTGGAGGGCGATGCGGATCGCGGCGGTGAGGTGCTTGCGGTTGTCGCCGACGATGGTCTTGAAGGCGACGGAAACGCCGAGGTCGTTGAGACCGGCGGTGAGGTAGAGGGAGTTGGTGTCCTGACGGTGAGGGGTCAGCATCTCGGAACCAACGGCGATGATCTCGGCTAGCATTTGTCTGACTCGATGGTAGCGCGAGAGGCTGTGCGTGGATGGCGCTGGAGCGGATGCGGCTCGGTGATTTCGGCGATGCGGTCTTCCCACTCGTCGAGCTGGTATGGAGGAGGACGCCGACCGGGCGGATGTAGCGGCCCTCAAAGCTATTGAGCTGGGAGCGGAGGCTGACCGCTTCAATATGACGCTTGCGAACATGCTCGGAGCGAAGACTATGCCTTACGCGGAGTTGACGGCTCGGGAGTAGCGGGGATTGTCTTCCCGGCTTCCCCTATCGTCTTTATCGCGCTCTTCGGCTCAGGCTGAGTTTGCGTCATCTTATGCAACAGGTTGTCGAATTGGTCTTTATCAACCTTCATGAGATGGTTCCGGTGCCTTTTTGTTTTCCTCGACCTCAGCCAAGAATAGAGTCTTGATCACTCCATTCCGATCTTCATAGGCTGCCAAAATGCGGGTGAGACTGTCGTGAAGATTTTTCGCTTGTCGCCAAGGCAAAACGATCGTGCCCTTCTCTTCTGCAAAGTAATCCTTAGTGTTTACTTTCTCCGCCTTGAGAGATCCGAGGGTAATTCTCACATCATCCAGCGTCCAACCAATGTGAAAATAGTTGGAGTAGATTTCTGGAGCACTAATGGATTTCCAATTGAATGACTTCAGTTCCTGTTCCTGTGTTGTCTTTATATCATCCATACATCGCTCCAAATCGATTGTCAGTGTTTACTGCGTATTGTGTCGGCAATTCTCCGCCGGAGCCTAGTTGTTGCGAACGATCATCGTCAACAGCTGCATAGATTTGTTTGCCCTCTAAGCGGCCTTCGGAGATATTGCGAACCTTAGACTCAACGGATAGTTTTTCGGGAAATAGAACTGCGTCGTTCTCATGTGCGGCTCGCATCAGTGATGCCTTATTCATCCCTACTACTTGATCAGGAAGAGTTCCAAACTCTTCCATTGAGATTCGCAAACGAACCCTTAGCGCGCGTGCGATCTTCTTAAGAGTCTTGACGCTCCACCCTGAATAGTTCGCATCTTCAATGCGTGAAACGCCACCTTGTGTAGTGCCGATCAATGTCCCTAATTCACTTTGGCTGAGGCCTCTCTGCTCTCTCAGAACCTTAATTTGTGTCGCCAGGAACATGTCCAAGAACGATTCAGAGTACAAGTCTGCGTACTCGGGATCACGGAACGAATGGCGCAATGTTTTATTCAAATCGCTCATGGATAACTCTCCTATCGCTGTCAGCAAGTAGCTCGTTTCTGTTGGTGGTGGCTACTGATGCGGGAGGTCGTAGCTTGCCGTTCTCTTCTATGCTTCCCAAAAGAATAGTGAACTCCTCTTCCATCAACACGCTTCCTTTGCACAGCATAGGACGCAGGGCTCGAGTTGTCTGTATCCGAAGTTTGAAGATCCCCGGTTGATTGTCAACCGACGCCAAAAGCTTCGGTATGAGATCGGTTCCATGCAAAGCTAAGGCGTCAAACTTCACATCCAAAGTGGCTTTCTCGCGCTTACCCAATCTTTCCTTAGCGGCCCATTTTGAGATGAGATTGTCCTCCCCCTGATTGCAGAAATCGTAAAGGACGTACACGGCTTGCTCCACACCCAGGATTAATTGTAGCATCACAAAATTGTGATGCTCAGACGGAGGGCGTCTAGCTGGTGCTAGGACGGGGCTTTATATTCCCGGATTCTTGGCGGAATGGAGTTCGAGTCTCCCGCCCTCTGCCGTGGAACAATTCAATCACAGAAGCCGTGTCACGGCAACACCGTTATAGCGTATATCCTGTGTCGAGGGTATGACTTTCATTCGAGGGGAGTTAGCTGTTTTGGGGTGGTGTGGACCGTTTTGGGTTTTTGGCTCTAGTTCAATTATAGAGAGTGGGGACTGGGATTATGCCAACTTTTCGGAATTATTATCTGGTTTGGTTT
>DHWW01000027.1 GCA_002413385.1 Granulicella sp. UBA5172 | reverse complement strand
ACCATCGCTGCTATTGCTCTAGCCCTTCCTGTTGATCTTATAAAGTTGCTGCCCGCGCCGACTACCCGGGATTCTTCACGTTCGCAACACATGCCGGAATCGCATTTCCTCGCTGTTGAATTCGCCCAACTCGGTATTGCAAAAGAAGACGCGGTGGACCTCTTCATCCATCTGTTCGAGCCCGATCTCTTCGTTTCGGAATACTTCGCTGACGAAAACCCGGCCCTTGTGCCGACAAGCTCCCCGGCGGTGAAGGTATCGACTATCCTTTTCCCTCGGCTCAAACGAACAATGCTTTGATAGCTTGCATTGATCACACCAAAACTTGTCAAACGTGTCGCTCGGCGAGCGATCTCGTTGACGATCAACAAACTTCGACAGTCGGCCCTGCTCTTATGGGTAACCGAGGCCGATGCAGTGGACGCAGACGCTGAATCAATGCCTGCGCTGTGGAGGCGGCTTCACGCAGTAAGCGAAGCGTGGCCGCTACTGGCGGGACGACATGAACGGGGGAGGCCAAGGCCTCACCCGTTAACGCGATCAGACATCTAACATCCGATATTGTGAATCTGCCGCACCTCCATAGAATCAAAAGGTGGACGACCTGCACGCCGACTTGGGCAAGTAGATCAGGGGCCGAGGGTTCACCGGGAATGAGCCGTGGAGACAGCAACAATGATGAACCGGGACCAACTCGACAAGGCCGCGTGGCTATCAATCCGCAGCCGCGCTCCGATCCCAATCTCCAAGGCGGGGAGTGCGCGGCCTCTCGACTATGCCTCTCTGGATGCACAGCTCCGCGACGGGGTGAGCTTCGAGTATGCGTGGAGCAACTTCCTGCATGCGTTCTACGCCCACCGCACGGCGTCGTTCTTCGCCCACCCGAGCCCTTCCTACCTGAGTCCTCGTTACCAGAGTCTGCTGGCAGGGGTGGCTGAGTACTTGAGCGCCGAATTCGAGCTTCCGTATCCCGCGTCGGTGGCCAGCCCACAGTATTTTCTGGATACTCCGTGGGATACTGAAGAGGACCTGGGGCTCGACATGTCGGAGTTCCTCGCGGACAGGATGGCTCGGTCTCCGGAGGCCTTCCGGAAGCGCAACATCGCCTACCTCAGCCGTAATCTCATTACGCTTTAGCAGCCAAGGCACAGATCATCACATCGATCGACGAACTTCCGCGCGTGATTTGGGCTGCCTCTTCACTTGCAAGCTCGACTTATTTCGCTTATTCTTCGCCTATAATCCCTTGCGCACCCTCGCCACCTGAGGACGAACGGTCGATGGGAGTGCAAAAAACGAGCCACAGAAGCGAAGGATTTAGCCGCAATGAGTAATCATCCCAGTCGCCCACCCGCATGCACTTCGACGGCATACCGCACGGAGCGCTGACGGATGCACGTAATACCGCTCGACTCCACGCGGCCATTCTTCGCCGCATACGGAGGGACCCGGACCCGGTTCTACCTCCGATCTGCGATAGAGAGGAGGTCGTGTCCCTAAGCCCTTTCGCTGAAAATTTAGTCAATCCCTCCAGTAGCCCAATCACGCAGAAAGAGGACGCCCGAAGAAAACAGCAAATTGTTCGAAGAAAACTTGAAGTAAATAGGGTTGCCGCACGCGCCGCGGGTATTAGATTGGGTGCGGAAGACTCATCAACTCGACGTATGTGTGGTGCGGGAGGAGCCGCTCGCTAATGAGCCTGCCCCCGAGCTGTTGCTGGGGAAACCAAGCACGTGCACCAATCCCAGGGGAAGGAAGTTAGTTGGCTCAGAAGATCGACCCGCCGGCGGGGAGACTCTGACATCTGGTTTGCCAGAACGCGACATCCGGGCCATGATTGATCTCTTTCAGCTATTGCAACGCTGGGATAGCTCTGCATAACCAGCAGCAGCACAAGCCAGACCGCCGAGCTTTCTGAGCTCAGCGTTTTTATCGAATGAACTCCTGTCCGTGTACCGTGTGGAGGCCACATGATCGAAGCTGTACTTTATACCCGCGTCTCGAGCCGTGAACAACAACAGGAGGGATTCTCCCTTGGGCCCCAGGCTAAGCTCCTCCAACGGTATTCCGACGGACGCGGCTTCCAGGTTGTCAAGGCTTTTGAGGACGTGGAAACGGCGAAGGCGGAGGGTAGAAAACAGTTCACCGCTATGGTCGCATGGTTCAAACGCAACCGGTCCTGTCGCATTTTGGTGGTGGAGAAGACCGACCGGTTTTACCGCAATTTTCGTGATGCCGTAACTCTCGAAGATTTGGATATCGAGATTCATTTTGTGAAGGAGGGTTCAGCCGTCTCGAAGGATTCAAAATCGCAGACCCGGTTAATTCAAGGGATGCATCTCGTGATGGCGCGGAACTACTCTGAGAACCTTCGCGAAGAGGTGAGAAAGGGGATGCACGAGAAGGCATCCCAGGGTGTATATCCGGGTCATGCGCCGTTTGGATACCGAAATAACAAGGCAGAGCGAACGATCGAAGTCGAACCGGTGGATTCGGTCACAGCCACGCTACTATTTGATCTGTATGCCACCGGCGCTTACGCGCTATCGTCCTTAGCGAAGAAAATCCGGCTAGAAAACGGCAAAAGGATAAGTCGGGGCAATATTCATCTCATTCTGAAGAACCGGTTCTATACGGGCACCTTCACGTGGTCAGGCCAGACCTATACCGGTACTCACCCGATCTTCGTCAACACCGCGACATTCGAAGAAGTTCAAGCCGTTCTCACGGGCCATAACCGCCCGAAGTACTCGAGACGCGGGGTAGCCTTCCAGGGCCCTATGAGCTGCGCCCACGATGGATGCATGCTGACCGGCGATGTGCGGAAAGAGAAGTACGTCTACTATCGTTGCGCCGGCAACCGAGGCAAGTGCGATCTCCCGCGCTTTCGGGAGGAAGATGTGGCAAACCGGCTGGGTGAACCATTGAAGAGCCTTCGGGTACCGCAGGAGGTAGTTTCTCAAATCGTCGCAACGCTACGTGAGGACCAGAACCAAGCTGAGGGGAAGGTGAGTTCTGAGCGATCGCGCCTGCAGTCCCGACTCACGACGATCCGAAACCGGATGGATGCCGCCTACGCGGACAAGCTCGATGGAAAGATCCCAGAGGACTTTTGGGAGCGCAAGATGAGCGAGTGGCGGATGGAAGAGCAGCAGGTGCAGATGGCGATCAACGGACTCGCCAACGCCGAAACTGGCGACAGAGCCCTGGATGCCCAAAGAGTGTTTGAACTAGCGAATAAGGCCCATTTACTGTATATTTCGCAGAATCCGGTCGAGAAGGCCAAACTGCTCAGAATGCTGTGTTCGAACTTTTCTGTGGATGCCGTAAGTATAACGCCCACATACAGAAAGCCCTTCGACATGATCGTCAAAAGGACTCGTTTGGAAGAATGGTCGGCCCTAGTGGACGATTTTCGAACTTTCTGGGGTTCGGATCTCTCCCTGACCTTGGTGCGCAAGTACATCGCAGATCGCACCCAGTCAACGTAGATCGACATGTCTTCTACCAAGAGGCGGGTCAACCCTGCGCCTAGTCAGTGATCCCACCACGGCGCTCTGGTGTACCCAAGGCTCTAAGAGCCTGTTCACGATCTAGATACTAGCGGAGGCGTGCGATTGGGGGGACACTTTCT
>DHWW01000279.1 GCA_002413385.1 Granulicella sp. UBA5172 | reverse complement strand
CATGCTGAAGCTCTAGAGATTCAGGTCAGGCTACTCGCGGGTGCGCTTCTTCAAGCTGATGTTGAGGCGCTTGATCTTCTGGTTGAGCGTCGATAGTGGAACGCGGAAAAACTCGGACGCTTCGGTCTGGTTCCAGTTGCAGCGTTCCAGCCTGTCCGCAATGATTCGACGCTCGATATCCTCCATCACATCGAAGAGGGAAGCATCCGGCCGCTGCTCGAGCAGTGCCGTGGAGAATGTGTTGCCGCGAAGTTGTGCGGGCAGAAGATCGGCTGTCAGGGTCGGTCCATTGGAGAGGACGACACCTCGCTCCATTGCGTTTTCGAGCTCGCGCACGTTGCCGGGCCACTCATAGTCCATCAACAGACGCAGCGCCTCGGGGGCTAGCTCCGGTGGGGGAAAGCCATTCTCTTCGGCGTAGAACTTGAGATAGTGACTCGCAAGCAGCGGGACATCTTCCTTGCGATTACGCAGCGGCGGCAGCTCCAGCGAGATGACGTTGAGACGGTAGAACAGGTCCTCGCGGAAACGTCCCTCCTTCACGGCCTGCTCCAGGTTCACGTTGGTTGCGGCGACGATCCTTACGTCGACCTGGATCTCCTGCGTTCCTCCGACGTGCATGAAACGGCGATCCTGCAGCACGCGAAGAATCTTGGCTTGCATGTCCATCCGCATGGTGCCGATCTCGTCCAGAAAGAGCGTGCCGCCATCCGCGACTTCGAAGAGCCCCTTCTTCGCGGCCACAGCGGAGGTGAACGCGCCGCGCTCGTGGCCGAAGAGTGTGGACTCCAGCAGGTCCGACGGCACAGCTCCCGTATTTACGGGGATGAACGGCTTATCGCGCCGCGGCGAGTGTGCGTGGATGGCCTTGGCAATCAGCTCCTTGCCGGTTCCGCTCTCGCCCTGGATCAGCACGGTCGAGCGACTTGGCGCCACCTGCGCGACGAGGTCGAACAACTGCAGCATCGGCTCACTTTTGCCGACGATATTTTCAAACGACACGCGCTGCTTCAGCGTTCGCTTGAGGTGGACCACTTCCTGCTCGGCGAGATTCTTGCCGATTGCCACCCGAATATCAGCTAGCAGCTTTTCGTTATCCCACGGCTTCTGGACGAAGTTCGAAGCTCCTGCGCGGATCGCATCGACCACATTCCCAACAGTGCCATAGGCCGTGATCATAATCACCGGAAGATCGGGAACCAGCGACTTGATGCGAGGAAGTAAATCAATGCCGGACTCTCCAGGAAGGGCGAGGTCGAGCAGCAGCAGGTCGTAGGTATTTCGCGTCAGTTGATCGAGGCCGGAAAAGCCGTCACTGGCCAGATCGACGCGGAATCCCTCCAGCGTCAACAACGTCTCCAGCGAGTCGCGGATCGCTGCCTCGTCGTCGATGATGAGAATTCTCTGTCCCGGCGTCTGGACCGGCACCTTCGGCGAATCGATCCGCTCACTGACCACTGCGTTAGACATGAACTACCTTTCCTTCAACGCTGGCGGGCTGATCGCCGGAGAGCGTCTTCTGCCGCGGCCGCTGGACCGTTCCATCCGCTGCTGGAAGTTCCAGGCGGAAGACGGTCCCCTCGCCGAGCGTGCTGCTTACTTCAATCGTCCCCGCATGTTCCTGGACGATTCCATAGGTGACGGCGAGACCCAGACCTGTGCCCTTGCGCTGGCCCGCGCGCGGATTGCTCTTGGTGGTGAAGAACGGGTCGTAGATCTTGCGTAGAACCTCCGGCGACATACCCGCGCCATTGTCCTCGACGCGAAGCTCTACCCCTTTGGACGTGCGTGCGGTCAGGATGCGTACGCTACCGCTCCCCTTTTCCTGCAGGGCATCCTTGGCATTGAGCACCAGATTCACGAGCACCTGCTGGAGCTTGCCGCGATTTCCCGCGACCACGGGCAGATCGTCGCTCAACTCTGCCGCCACGCCGACGCCTGCCGACCGCATCTGGTGCTCGAGCAACAGCACGGTATCCCGCACCATAGCGTTGATATCGACACGTCCGAAGTCGACGCTTCCCATGCGTGAAAAATTGAGCAGACCGTTGACGATCTCGGACGCGCGGAAGGTCTGCTGGGTAATTTTTTCGAGCACCGGAGCTAACCTTGCATGGGTCTCTTCGTCGGCCCGCAACTGCTTGCCCAGCATCTGCGCGTAGCTTGAAATGACCGCCAGCGGCGTATTGACCTCATGCGCAACTCCTGCTGCCAGCAGACCGATCGAGGAGAGCTTCTCGGCCTGCGTGAGCTGCGTCTCCATGTTGATGCGATCGGTGATATCGTCCACGATCACGATGCGGCCGACTGCGTGGAAGTCGCGGTTGAGCAGCGGCGCGATGGTGATATTGGCGATGCGCGCTTCGCCGGTTGGAGTAGGCAGACGAAATTTGTAGAGAGTGGAAACGCCTTGTTCTCCTCGCAGCCGGTCGAACTCCTGGAGGAACTCGACAGGGAAGACGTCACTGAGCGGATGGCGCAACGCATCTGCGCGAGGCGTCGCATACATCACCTCCATCTGCGCATTCCAGCTCTCCACGCAGTCTTCGAGGTCCACCGCAAACACACCAATATTGATCGATTCAACGATGTTCTCGTTGAAGTCGCGCAGACGTTCGAAGTCCAGGATCTTCTGCTCCAGCCGGCGATAGAGCTGCGCATTCTGGATCGCGATGCCGATGTACCCCGCCAGCGATTCGAGCAGTTCCATATCTTCGCTGGAGAGGAAGTCGCCATCGCCGGTACGCCCCAGACCAAGGACCGCAATGGTGCTTCGGCCGGTGCCCTCGTGTCTTGCGGCGCGACACGGCACGTAGTAGTTCAGGTCCAGCGAGGCCGCAGTCTGCCGCTCCGCCTCGGGCAGCCGGAGCATCATCTGCGGCGCCTCGAAGAAAAGGTGGCTGTTGCTGTCGCGCCGATCGAAGTCCAGGAATCCTAGTTCCAGCGAATCGGCATTCGACAGAACCTGCTGCGAAAGTCCGTGCGAGGCCGCCAGCGAAAACCTGCTCTTGCGGCCCGAGTATTCCTCCTGCGCTAAAAAGACAGCAGCGCGGGTGACCAGCAGCGTCTCGGGCAGACGTTCGACAATGGAATTCATCAGCGCCCGCAGGTCGGTCTGCGCGTTCAGTTCGCTGCCAAATTCCACCAGGGTCTCGCGATAGTCGATGCTCTTCTGGTCGAAGACGCGATCCATATGCCCCTGGATCATGCGCTTCAGAGGATCGAAGACCAGCCCTGTGACGATGACCGCGGCCACCAGTCCCCACTCTCCGAGATGCTGGAAGCGGGTATGCACCATCTNNGTGTAGGAGGCTCCGCGCTTGAAGATGAGATCGACGTCCATCAACCGGTAGCGAACGATTGCCCAGCTGAAGGTGAGAGGCAAGAGGATCAGCGACAGCAGAGCCAACCTGGTCAGCGTGCTCGGCATCGCCGCATTCATCAGAAACGGAATCACATAGAGCGCGGTGAAGGGAACCACGGTGAGCACGGTTCCGCGCGAGAGCCACTTCAACTGCTGACGTTTCAGCGGCTGCAGCTCTTCGCGATAGCTGACCCAGAAGATGATCGCCGCGAGTACGTAATAGATGGCCAGATATGCGTAGTCGAATTTGTTGAGCCGGTCCTGTAGGGCTCCGGTCGCGGACCAATGCGTATACGACAGATAGCGCAGCACGCCCAGGACCAGCCCGGGCAAATAGATCAGCGGATACAGCAGTCTGCGCCGCCGCATCGGGGCCTCGTCCGTAAAGCTCATCGCGAAGTGCAGAAACAGCGCGGGCTGCAGTTCAGTCGCGATCACGTTGCCGGTCAAAATCGCGATGTCGAGACCGTCGAAGATGCCGATGTACTTGAACGCGTAGAGAGTGAAGGACACCAGGCAGAACACAAAAAAGTGCGTCGACTTGGGTGCCGTCCAGCGGCGAAACAGGACGAAGAGTCCTATGGCAAGGTACACGAGCGCAATCAAACGCTCTACCTGAAAGTCGGTGCGGTCGGTCGGTTCAAGGTACACCACGACGGGGACGTCGACCGGTTTGGCGGTGACGGGGGACTTGCGCATCAGCGTGTAGGTGGCATGGGACCAGACGCCGCTGCTGTAGATCTCCCGCTCGAGAGACGCTAGCCGCGGTGTCGGGACGTCGTTGATTGCCTGGAGGATGTCTCCGGAGCGCACGCCAGCGCGGTGTGCCGGGGTGTCAAACGGCACCATATACGCACGCAAGCCGCCCGTGGTCTCGGTCCAGCGAGCACCATCTGTGGGCGGGGTAAAGTTGCTCTCCTGCTCCAGGTTCGCAATGGCCAGCCCGAGGGCGGCCAGAGTGAATACCGCAAGCAGAATCGCTAATAACCGGGTTTGAGCGTCGCTCTTCACCGAAAGTACCGTCTTTCACTTATTGCTGAAGCAAATCATCGGCCAAAGACCCGAGCCTAGTAAATCTTACATAAAGCCAGCAGAATCAAACAGGTTATGGCGCTCCCCCTCTGCGGTATGCATGGAATCATAGGGGCATACGCAATTCAGGATAGTTCGGGTCCTTGCGATTGATTCGTTTGATGCATTCAGTTTGGTTCGGCGATGCGTCAAAAACTTGACCCAGAGCCTTCGTTCCTGTGAGATAGGAAGATCATGTTTGATCTTCGGCAGGATGCCGACGCCCACCGTATTCTTGCCCGCGACTCGGAAACTCTTCTCCCCGTCTATGCCCGCTACCCTGTCGTGATGGACCACGGCACCGGAGTCTATCTCTACGACACCTGCGGAAACCGCTATCTGGACCTCATGGCAGGGCTGGGCGTCAACGCGCTCGGACACGGCCATCCTCGTATGGTCGCGGCGATGGTTGACCAGGCTAGCAAGCTCGTCCACCTTTCTCCGCTGTATGCGAGCCGCTATCCCGGCGAACTGGCTGAGCGGCTGTGCGCTCTCTCTGGGCTCAAGGGTGTCTTCTACTCGACCGGCGGCTCCGAAGCGGTGGAGGGGGCTCTGAAGCTCGCCCGCACCCATGCCCGCCAGAATTTCACGCATCCCAAGCACGACATCGTTGCTTTGCGGAACTCGTACCACGGCCGCACTTACGGCTCGTTGTCCGTTACCGGACAGGAGAAGTACAGCCTTGACTTCGGCCCCGGTCTGCCGAATGTCAACTTCGTGGACCGCAACAACCTAGAGCAGCTTCGTTCCGCTGTGACCGAAGCGACCGCCGCGATTCTCATCGAGCCCATACTGGGCGAAGGCGGCGTCCATGTCATCGACGACGCCTTCCTCATCGAGGCACGCCGCCTGGCGGACCAGCACAGCGCTCTCCTGATTTTTGACGAGATTCAATGCGGGCTCGGACGTTCCGGCGACTGGTTCACGTATACCCGCTCGGGTGTTCAGCCCGACGCTTTGATTCTGGGGAAGCCGCTGGGTGGTGGCATCCCACTAAGCGCGCTGGTGGTCAACGAAAAGCTCTTCAACGCATTCGGCATGGCGAAGCATGGCAGCACGCTTGGCGGAAGCCCCATGGCCTGCCGCCTCGGCCTGGAATATCTCCAGATCGTAGAAGAGGAAGGCCTGCTCGCTCAGGTCGTCGATACGGGAA
>DHWW01000282.1:4919-8585 GCA_002413385.1 Granulicella sp. UBA5172 | reverse complement strand
ACTTGGAACTTGCAACTTGGAACTTGCAACTTAGAACTTGTGGGTTCGGCTTAGGATGGGAGGATGGCGGCGAAGATGATGCTCGGGGTGGACAGGACGCTGCTGCGGGCGGGGGAGCGGGTGTGCGTGGCGGTGAGCGGTGGGGCGGATTCGACGGCGCTGTTGCTGGGGTTGCTGGAGGCGAATACGGCGAGCGCGCAGAATAAGGCGCCGCTGGGGATCGTGTTGAGTGCGGCGCATGTGCATCATGGGTTGCGCGGTGCAGAAGCGGATGGGGATGAGGCGTTTGTGCGGGAGCTGTGTGAGCGGCTGGGGGTGGAGTTGCGGGTGTTTCGGGTGGATACGGCGGCGCGGCAGACGGCGGAGCGCGAGGGGCTGGAGGAGGCGGCGAGGGAGTTGCGGTATGAGGCGCTGCGGGGGTTGATGTCGAGCGGCGCGGTGGATGTGGTGGCGACAGCGCATACGCTCGATGACCAGGCGGAGACGGTGGTAATGAAGATGCTGCGGGGAGCGTGGACGGAGGGGCTGGGTGGGATTTCTCCGGTGTTGTCCTGCGCGGACGGGTCCTGCGCGGACGGCGGGAGTTTGGTTGGGAAGGGACGGAAGGCCGTGGATCGGCAAGAATCGTCGGGGTCCTTCGGCTACGCCACTCGTGGTGAGACTACGAGTGGCTCCGCTCAGGATGACGGCTTGAATGGCAGGGATTCGACGGGCGCGGGGAGGATTGTGCGGCCGCTGCTGGGAGTGAGGCGGGGGGAGGTGGAGGCGTTTTTGCGGGATCGGGAGCAGGGGTGGAGAGAGGATGCGTCGAATGACGATGTGTCGTTGACGCGAAACCGGGTGCGGCATGAACTGATGCCGGTGCTGCGGGATTTCAATCCGGGAGTGGATGCTCTGCTGGCGCGGACGGCGGAGATTGCGCGGGAGGAAGAGGCGTTCTGGCAGGCGGAGGTGGCGCGGGTATTGCCGCAGGTGCTGCTGCCGGGAAAGCCGGTGAGGGGTGGAGGGAGGGCGGTGAGTACGGCGGTGGGAGTGGCGTCGAATGCGGTGGAGATTGCGCGGCTGGCGGCGATGCCGGCGGCGTTGCGAAGGAGGGTGGTGCGGGCGGTTGCAGGGGCGCTGTATGGAGAGGGGGAGTTGGGGTCGGGATTGAGCTCGGAGGAGACGGCTAAGGTGCTGGCGCTGGCGGGGTTTGGAGGGTATGCGAGGGTGACGGGCAGGATTGGGAGCAGGCTGGAGCTGCACGGCGGTCTGCGGGTGGAGCGGTCGGCTAGAGAGCTGCAATTTTGGCGGCAGGCATGAATAGTGCGTGCGTTGGGATCAAATGTTGCATCGAAATACAGGAATGATTTTCCACCGAGTAAGGCACGGCCAGAGTAGAATTTAGAGAAACCTGATGGCATAGGAGCGTCGGCTGCGAAAGGATGCACCGTATTTCTATTGACGGCGTCTAACGGTCTAGGCGAAGTTTTCGGGAACATCCGGAGAGCAGAGGCTGGCACCGAACGGCGAGCGGCTTTCCGCTGTGCAGGTTTGAGAAGACGCTGAAGGAAAGTAGTAGTAGACGAAACGAGGAATTGGATTGAATTCAACAGTCAAACAGTTATTGATCTGGGTGCTGACGCTGGGCTGCCTGCTGGTAGGCTGGCGCTTCGTCGCGACCAACATGGCTGCGGGCCACGACAAGGCGACGAGCGTTACGGAGATGCTGAACGACGTCGAAAACGGCAAGGTCACGAGTGTGCTGGTCGATGGTTCTGAAGTAACGGGACAGTACAAGGACAGCAAAGAGACGTTCCATACGACGATTCCAGCGAACTATCCTGACCTGTATAAGGACTTGCGCGATCATGGCGTGAACGTGACGATCAAGAACCAGCAGGGCAACCTGTACTGGCAGGCGCTGCTGAGTTTCGCGCCGATTTTGGTGCTGGTGGCGCTGTTCATGTTCATGATGCGGCAGATGCAGTCGGGCGGAAACAAGGCGATGAGCTTTGGCAAGAACCGCGCGAAGCTGCTGAGTATGCAGCAGAAAAAGATTACCTTCAAGGACGTCGCCGGGGTGGATGAGGCGAAGGAAGAGTTGCGGGAGATTATCGAATTTTTGCGCGAGGCGCAGAAGTTCCAGCGGCTGGGCGGACGGATTCCCAAGGGCGTGCTGATGGTCGGACCTCCGGGAACGGGCAAGACGCTGCTGGCGCGGGCTGTGGCCGGCGAGGCGAACGTTCCGTTCTTCTCAATCTCGGGTTCGGACTTTGTGGAGATGTTTGTGGGCGTGGGCGCTTCGCGTGTTCGTGATCTTTTCGAACAGGGCAAGAAGAATGCTCCGTGCATTATTTTCATCGATGAGATTGACGCTGTGGGACGGCACCGTGGCGCTGGTCTGGGCGGCGGACACGATGAGCGCGAGCAGACGCTGAACCAGTTGCTGGTGGAGATGGACGGGTTTGAGTCCAACGACGGCGTGATTTTGATTGCAGCGACGAACCGTCCTGACGTGCTCGATCCGGCGCTGCTGCGTCCGGGCCGTTTCGATCGCCGCGTGATTGTGGACCGTCCGGATATTCGCGGACGCGAAGAGATTTTGCTCGTGCACTCGAAGAAGGTGCCGCTGGCCGAGGATGTGAACCTGCCGATTCTGGCGCGGGGAACACCGGGATTCACCGGCGCCGACCTGGCGAACATGGTGAACGAGGCTGCGCTGACGGCGGCGCGATTCAATCGCAAGGCTGTGCATATGTTCGACTTCGAAGTGGCGAAGGACAAGGTGCTGATGGGCGCCGAGCGGAAGTCCATGCTGCTGAGCGAGGACGACAAACGGGATACGGCGTATCACGAGGCCGGGCACGTGCTGGTGGCTGCGAAGCGCAAACACTCCGATCCGCTGCACAAGGTGACGATCATCCCGCGCGGTATGGCGCTGGGTGTGACGATGCACCTGCCGGAAGAGGACAAGCATACGGTGACGAGGGATTATCTGAATACGCAGCTGGCCATCCTGATGGGGGGACGCTGCGCGGAGGAGATCTTCATGGACCGGATGACGACCGGCGCTGGCAACGACATCGTGCGTGCAACGGAACTGGCTCGCAAGATGGTGTGCGAGTACGGCATGAGCGAACTTGGACCGCTGACGTACGGCAAGAAGGAAGAGCAGATCTTCCTTGGCCGCGAGATTGGGCAGGCTCGGGATTACTCGGATGACACGGCAAAGCAGATTGACAAGGCAGTGCGGCGGCTGGTCGATGAGGGGTATGCTTCGGCGCACCAGATCCTCGACGAGCATCACGACGTGATGCATGCGATGGCGGCGGCGCTGCTGGAGCGTGAGACGCTGGATGCGGCGGAGATCGAGCTGATTATTCAGGGTAAGCTGCTGGGTCCCGTGAAGTCTTCGCTGGCGTTTGCCGACGGGGATGGCGACGGCGATACGCAGAAGGTGCTGAAGCCGGAGACGGGCCGCAAGGCTGGGTTCGGCGAAGGTCATACGACGCCGGCGTAAGGTTGCTGGTGCAAACGATTAAGGAGGGCGACTCGATTTGAGTCGCCCTTTTACTTTTTAAGCGCTGAAGAAGTTCTGGTTGCTATGTGTTGAGGGGGCGAGTGGGCTTTTTGGTGCGGCGACGGTAAGCTTTGGAGATGGGTTTGGATTGGCGGATAAGAACG
>DHWW01000282.1:0-4888 GCA_002413385.1 Granulicella sp. UBA5172 | reverse complement strand
CTGCGCGGTGGGTATGGGCCGTATCGGGCGAATCATGATTTGCTGTTTTATCACCTGACGCTGCGCGTCGATCCGGAGAAGAAGACGATTGCAGGAGCGAATGTGGTGCGGTTTCGGATGCTGGAGGATGGGCGGAAGATCCAGTTGGAGCTGACTCCGGCGTTGACGCTGGAGAGCATCAAGTTTGAGGGGAAGGTGCTGACGTACACGCGCGAGGGGCGGACGTTGTTTGTGGAGTTTCCGCGGGTGTTGAAGCGCGGGGAGGTGGATGAGGTTGCGGTGGCGTACTCGGGGCAGCCGGTGACGCAGGGACGGTTTGGGTGCTTCTCGTTCGATAAGGATAAGGAGGGGAAGCCGTGGATTACGACGGCGTGTGAGGGGGATGGCGCGAGTGTGTGGTGGCCGAATAAAGATCAGTGGCGCGATGAGCCGCAGGATGGGATGGAGATCGATGTCGCGGTGCCGAATGGGCTGATGGATGTGAGCAATGGGCGGTTTGTGGCGAGCAGGGATTTAGGAGATGGGTACACGGAGTGGCAGTGGCGGGTGCATTATCCGATCAATAACTATGATGTGGCGTTGAATATCGGGGAGTATCAGCACTGGGACGGCGTGCATGTGAACAAGGACACGGGCGAGAAGACGACGCTGGATTATTACGCTCTGCCGGAAGACCTGGCGAAGGCGAAGGTGCAGTTTGCGCAGGTGCCGGAGATGCTGGATGCTTATGAGCATTATTTTGGCGAGTATCCGTTTGATGAGGATGGGTACAAGTTGATCGAGGTGCCGTATGCGGGCATGGAGCACCAGTCGGCGGTGGCCTATGGGAATCACTTTGAGAATGGGTACCTTGGTCGCGACTGGACGGGCGTGGGGATCTCGCCGAAGTTCGATTTCATCATCATTCATGAGAGTGGGCATGAGTGGTTTGGGAATTCGATTACGGCGGCGGACCGGTCGGACATGTGGATCCATGAGGGATGGACGACGTACATGGAGGGACTGTATGTGGAGTATCGGTGGGGCAAGGCGGATGGGATCAGGTACCTGAACGGACTGAAGCCGAAGATGCGGAATCGGCAGGCGATACTCACTGCGCGTGGAACCAATACGGAGCCGAACGAGGATCAGTACTTCAAGGGTGCGCTGATGTTGAATACGCTGCGCAGCGTGATCGACGACGATGCGAAATGGTTTGCGGATCTTCATGATTTTTATCAGCACTTCAAGTATCGGAACATCATGACGGAAGAGGTTGTGGCGTGGTGGAATGAGCGCACGGGCATGGACCTGACACCGTTTTTCGATGAGTATCTAAGTCATGCGGCGATCCCGGTGCTGGAGTTGCGGTTCGACCGGGCGAAGGGGACGGTGGCGTATCGTTGGAGCGCGGATGAAGCTGGCTTTGCGATGCCGATTAGGATGGGAGAGAGCGGGCATTTGACGTTGGTGAAGCCGGTGACGATGGAGTGGAAGACGATGCCGTGGACCAAGGACCCGGATATGCTGGATGTGCCGGTGGATCTTTATTGTGTTGGCGAAAAGACGGTTGAGGAGAAGCCATGAGGAGGGGATTGCAGGGGGTGGTGGCGGTATTGGCGCTGGGATGGACGACGGGCTGCGGATATCACCAGGCGGGCGCGGCGGCGCATATTCCGGTGAATGTGCGGACGCTGGCGGTGCCGATTTTTGCGTCGAAGGTGCAGGCGTACAACACGGAGACGGTGTTTACGCGGGCGGTGGTGCGGGAGTTGAATACGCGGACGAGGTATCGGGTGCTGACGAGCGGGGATGGGAGCGGAGCGGACGCGGTGCTGAAGGGGACGATTGTGTCGGAGACGGTGTCGCCGTTGACGTATGACTCGTCGAGCGGGCAGACGTCGAGCTACCTGGTGAGTGTGACGGCAGATGTGCGGCTGGTGGGGCACGATGGCACGGTGCTGTATAAGAACGATGCGTTTGCGTGGCGGGAACAGTATCAGTCGACGCAGGATTTGAGCGGGTTTGTGCAGGAAGATGGAGCGGCGGTGCGAAGGATGGGACAGGATTTTGCGCAGGCGCTGGTGAGTGACATGATGGAGTCTTTTCGATGAGCGCACGCGAAGGATTGGAAGCAGGCGCTTCGCGTAGCGGCCTGAAGAGTTTTGCGGGAGTGGAGCGGTTTCTTGCAGAGGTGCGCGGGGATGCGCGGCGGCCGGGGTATGTGCTGCTGGGCGATGAGGCGCTGTTGTATGAGATGTGTCGCAAGGGAGTGATGCAGGCGCTGGTGCCGGAGGAGATGAAGGACTTTTGCCTGCATGATCTGGACCTTGGGCAGACGTCGATCTTTGAGGCGCTGGATCTGGCGCAGACTCCGTCGCTGATGGCGCCGTTCCAGGTGCTGTTTCTGCGCAACGTGAAGACGCTGTATGGGCGGGGGCAGAAGAAGGAAGAGTTCAAGGCGATCGATGAATATTTTCGGCGGCCGAATCCGCAGGCGCTGATTGTTTTTATTGCGGACCATCTTTCGCTGCCGCAGGATCTGCGCAAGATGGATATGACGGATAAGGAACGGGCGGAGAAGATTCGCGAGACGCTGGGGGAGGTGTGCGGCGTCGTTGAGTTGCAGCATGTGAGTGAGGACGATGCGGTGCGGTGGGTGCGGCGCGAGGCGGAGGCGAAGGGCGTTCGGTTCGATGAAGACGCGGCGAGAGAGCTGGTCGATTCGCTGAGTGCGGAGATGCTGATGGTGGCGAGCGAGTTGGAGAAGCTGCTGCTTTATGCAGGGGCGATGAAGCGGACGACGGTGGAGGTGGGGGATGTGGAGACGATGGTGTCGGCGGCCAAGCAGAGGAGCTTGTATGAGCTGACGGATGCGATCAGTTTGAAGGATGCGCCGCGAGCGCTGGGGCTGCTGGCGGGGCTGCTGAATGCGTCGGAGGGTGGAGAGGATGCGGCGATTGGGCACGTGTTTACGCTGGCGAAGACGTTTCGGCAGATGCTGGTGCTGAATGAGAAACAGGTGAAGGACCAGCGCGCGATGTGGCAGGTTTTGTGGCCGGGATTTCGGGTGGCACCGTTTGCGGCGGATGCGCTGATTGCGCAGGCGCGGCGGTATAAGGATCGCGGGGAGTTGACGCGGGGACTGCGGCTGATTGCGAGGGCGGACCTGGAGTTGAGGTCGAGTCCGGCGGATAAGAAGCTGGTGCTGGAGAGATTGGTGATGCGGCTGGCGGGGAAATCGATGACGGTGGAGATGGAGGGTGCGTGATGCGTGTGTGCTTGAGAGCGTCGTTGGGTATTGGATGGATGTTGGCTGGGATGGTGTCGGCTGGAGCGCAGACGACGGCAGCAGCAATGCCACCACCTCCTTCTCCGCAGCAGAAGAGGATGGAGTTCTTCAAGACGCATTATGTGAAGCATGAATACCGCGTTGCGATGCGCGATGGCGTGAAGCTTTATACGCAGGTGTATACGCCGGTGGCGGGAGAGGTGACGGATGCGGGGCCGTATCCGTTTGTGATGACACGGACTCCGTATAGCTGTGGGAGCTATGACAACGATGTGGTGGAGCCGCGGGTGACGGGCAATATGGAGATGCTGAAGAGCGGGTACATCCTGGTGTGCCAGGATGTGCGGGGACGGTGGGAGAGCGAGGGGCAGTGGGTGGAGATGACCCCCGCCGTCTCCGAAAAGGGGGATGGCAAGGGAATGGATGAATCGACCGACACGTATGACACGGTGGAGTGGCTGCTGAAGAATGTGGCGGACAACAACGGCAAGGTCGGGATAGTGGGGATCAGCTATCCGGGGTTTTATACGGTCGCGAGCATGATCGATGGACATCCGGCGATCAAGGCGGCGAGTCCGCAGGCTCCGATGATGAATTTGTTTGATGGTGATGATAGCTATCACGGTGGTGCATTCATGCTGGCGGCGAATCACTCGTTTTATGCGCCGTTTTATCGGCCGCAGAAGAATCCTTTGAAGGAGGAGCCGCTGAACAACTTTGAATTTTTTACGAAGGATGCGTATGCGTACTACCTGAAGATGGGGACGCTGGCGCATCTGGATTCGCCGGCGGGTGGGACGAATCCGCTGTATCACGATCAGACAATTCACGACACGTATGACAGCTACTGGGTGGCTCGGAATATGGAGCTGCATATGTTTGGGGTGAAGGCTGCCGTGATGACGGTGGGGGGGTGGTTCGATGCGGAGGATCTGGCGGGGCCGGTGAAGTTGTTCCATGCGCTGGCGAAGGAGAGCCCGGAGGCCGCGGCGAATACGCTGGTGGAAGGGCCGTGGGTGCATGGCGGGTGGTCGCGCGGGATGGGAGCTTCGCTGGGGGATATTAAATTTGGTTCGGATACGGCGGAGTTCTTTCGCGAGAATATTGAGGCGCCGTTCTTCGCGCATTATCTGAAGGGCGCGGCGTGGACTCCGCTGCCGAAGGCTTACACGTTTGAGACGGGGAGTGATGTTTGGAAGAAGTATGACGCTTGGCCGCCAAAGCAGGCGGAGACGAAGATGATTTACTTCCAGNNGTGCCGTATCTCGGGTATGTGAGCGAGGCCGATCCACCGCAGCGGTATATGGATGATGATCAGCGGTTCGCGGCCACGCGGCCGGATGTGCTGGTGTATGAGACCGAGCCGCTGACCGAGGATGTGACGGTGGTGGGGCCGGTGAAGCCGAGGCTGAAGATTGCTTCGACGGGGACGGATGCGGATTTTGATGTGAAGCTGATCGATGTGTATCCGGATAATTATCCGGATGCGGATACCGAGGGCAAGCATGTGCTGGATGCGCCGCCGGTGATCATGAGTGGGTACGAGATGATGGTGCGCCGGCGAGCCGTTTCGCGCGAAGTTCCGGAATTCGTTGGCGAAGCCGGAGGCGCTGGTGC
>DHWW01000332.1:14979-17799 GCA_002413385.1 Granulicella sp. UBA5172 | reverse complement strand
CTGTATCACAACAACCACGATGGGACGTTTACGGACGTTGCGGAGAAGGCTGGTGTGGAGTTGGGGAACTGGTCGACGGGCTCGACGTGGGGCGACTATGACGGCGATGGGAGGCTGGATCTTTTTGTGCCGGGGTATGTGCATTATGACTTGAAGAACCCTCCGGTGTCGGGGTCGGCGGCGGTGAATTTTCAGACGTGCGGATTTCGCGGAGTGCCGGTGATGTGCGGTCCTCGGGGGTTGAAGGGCGAGGGAGATCACCTGTTCCACAACAATGGGGACGGGACGTTTACGGATGTGAGCAAGGTGGCGGGAGTGGAGGATTCGTCGGATTATTATGGGCTCGCGTCGCTGTTTATCGATGTGAATCATGACGGCAAGGTGGACTTGCTGGTGGCGGATGATTCGACGCCAAACTATTTGTATTTGAATGAGGGGAAGGGGAAGTTTGAGGACGATAGTTATCCGTCGGGTTATGCGCTGAATGAGTCGGGGCGAGAGACGGCGAGCATGGGAATCGCTGCGGGAGACATCTCTCATAACGGGCGGATTGATTTGTATAACACGACGTTTTCGGACGACTATAAGCCGTTTTATCGCAATGATGGGGACGCGAATTTTACGGACGATAGTTATGCGATGGGGATCGCGGACGAGACAGTTCCGTTTCTGGGTTGGGGGACTGCGTTCTTCGACTATGACAACGATGGTTGGCTGGATTTGATGGAGGCGAACGGGCATGTGTACCCGGCGGTCGACAAGATGAATTGGGGAACGAGCTGGGCGGAGCGGCCGCTGCTGTTCCATAATGTGCAGGGCAAGCTGAAGCTGGTGCCGGCGGTGGAGGGGTCGGGGCTGGCGACGGTGGGAGTGGGCCGGGGACTGGCGTTTGGCGATCTGTTCAATGACGGCAAGATCGACGTCGTGATCAACAACATGGACGGGGTTCCGACGTTGTTGCGGAATGTGGATACGAATAAGAATCACTGGGTGGAGTTGAAGCTGGTGGGTGGGGCGAAGAGTCCTCGGGATGCGGTGGGGACGACGGTGTATGTGAAGGCGGATGGATTTACGCAGCGTGGCGATGTGATGAGCGGCGGGAGCTTTGCATCGAGCTCGGACGTGCGGCTGCACTTTGGGCTGGGCGCGGCGACGAAGATCAACTCGGTGGAGGTGCGGTGGCCGAGTGGGTTGGTGGAGATGGTGACGCTGCCGGGGGTGGATGGGATTTATACGGTGGTGGAGGGCAAGGGAGTGGCGAAGGTCGCGGCGAAGAAGTAGGAGGGAGTTGGAAACGTTTGCTGGGGTAGAACGGAACGTACTACCAGTATTATTCGCTCCGATCAATGTTTGCTGCGCGGGGACGGCGAGTACGTACCGGATGATTATGGGGAGAGCGATCAGCCCGCAGGGGCCGTATCTGGATCGCGGCGGATTGGATCTGAGGAATGGGGGTGGAACGATCCTGATGAGCTCGCATGGGAATGTGTATGGGCCGGGCGGGCAGAGCGTGTTCACCGATATGGCGAGTGGCGTGGCGACTCCGGCGCTGGTGTATCACTACTATGACGGAGGAAATAATGGGACGCCCACGCGGGGGATTAATCGGCTTGGGTTCACGCCGGATGGATGGCCGGTGGTGCAGTAGCTTGCTGCAAGCCATAAGCATTCCCTCAGCGGCTGAAGCTGCGTTGCGTTGGGTGAAGATACGGCGGGACTAAAGTCCCGCCCCTTCAAAGCCAGGAGGCGCGCAAAGATTTGGTTGGTCGCTGATGACGTTGCTTCCTTTCAAGAGGAAGATGTATGCCTGTCTCTTATACACATCTCCGAGCCCACGAGACCNNAGAGGAAGATGTATGCAGAGATTTGTCACGGTGGGGATGTAAGGAGTTGGGATGAGCTTGAGGGGCCGGTGTTTGCGAGTGATCGGGATCGTGGTGGCGGCGTTGCTGGCGGGAGTTTGTGGCGCGCAGGTGGATGGTGCGATCAGCAATCCGATTCTGCCGGGCGATCATCCAGACCCTACGATCATTCGCGTGGGGAAGACGTATTGGACGACGAGTACGTCGGGGGATTGGGCTCTGGAGTTTGTGCTGTACCGGTCGACGGATCTGCATCATTGGACGGCGGCGGGGGCGGTCTTTCCGCATACTCCGGCGTGGGCGCAGGGGAGCTTCTGGGCTCCGGAGCTGGTGAGTGATGGTGGGCGGGTGCTGGTGTATTACGTGGCGCGGAAGCGCGGCGGGCCGCTGTGTGTTGCGGTGGCGACGGCTGCGAATCCTGCGGGGCCGTATGAGGATCATGGGCCGATACTGTGCGAGGCGGATGGATCGATCGATCCGGCGTTCGTGCGCGATGAGATGGGGAAGCCGTTTCTGATCTGGAAGGAAGATGGGAACTCGCGGCATGAGCCGACACGGATTTGGGCGCAGCCGCTGACTGCGGACTTGGTGCGGGTGACGGGCGAGAAGACGCAGCTGCTGGTGAATGATGCGCAGAGTTGGGAGGGAGGCGTGGTGGAGGCTCCTTACATTCTGCGGCATGCGGGGAAGTTTTATATGTTTTATGCGGGCAATGCTTGCTGCGGCGTTGCTTGCCATTATGCGGAGGGTGTGGCGCGCGCGGACAAGCTGCTGGGGCCGTGGACGCGGGATCCGGCGAACCCGATGATTGCCGCGAACGATGCGTGGAGGTGTCCGGGACATGGGACGGCGGTGAAGACTCCGGCGGGGAAGGATTTGTTTTTGTACCATGCGTATCCGGCTTCGGGGACGGTGTATCTGGGGCGCGAGTCGGTGATGGATTCGATTGCGTGGAATG
>DHWW01000332.1:0-14867 GCA_002413385.1 Granulicella sp. UBA5172 | reverse complement strand
GTTGCGCAGTCGTTGCTGACGGCTACGTATGCGGCGACGGTGGGGGTGTTGGGCGATGGGGGTGGGTTGGGGTTGATTGGGGATGCGCAGGATGATGTGGTGCTGTCTCGGCGAGGGGATGGGGTGGAGTTGTGGCAGAGGGGACGGGCGGGGAAGCGGACGCTGTGGACGTCGGCGGGGAGGACGGATGGGGTGGGGTGGTTGCGCGTGGTGTCGACGACGAAGGGCGAGGCGCGGTTTAGTTATCGCGTGGGGAATGGGGCGTGGCGCGCGGCGGGAGAGAGCGTGGAGTTGAAGGCGCTGCTGCCTTGGGACTCGGGGCTGCGGGTGGGGTTGGTGGTTGATGGTGCGGCGGGTTCCAGCGCGAGGTTTGTGCGGTTCGCGGTGAAGGCTGCTGAGTAAGTTTTGGTGCGGTTAGTTGGTGGAGGGTTGTGGTGTAGTGGGGGTGCCGCGGCCGGTTAGCTGGCGGATGAGGTCTACTTCGCGTTGGCGGTAGGGGGTGTCGTCCTGGCGGAAGACTTCGTGGAACCAGATGGTGGGCTGGATGAGGACGTAGGGGCGCTGCCATGAATCCCAGGGGAGATAGGTTTGGGTCTTGCCGGCGACGAAGCCCCAGTTGATGGCGGCGACGTTGTAGTGTTTGGCGATGGGGAGGATGGTGTCGAAGGTGCTGCCGTTGCCGCGGGCCATGTACTCGGTGCAGAGGAGGGGGCGGTGGTAGGGGAGGAGCGATTGGACCTTGGCTTCGAAGCCTTCGGGCCAATCGTAGTTGTGGAAGGAGATGACGTCGGACTCGGCTAACTGGATTTTGGTGGTGGGAGATGGGTGGCCGGTTGCGCCTCGCCCGCGCCCGGCGGGCCCCCCCCCGACCGCCCCGGGGCCCCCCCCCCCGCCCGCGGCCGCCCCCCCCCCCNNCGCCGCCGCGGTTGTCGGGCTCATTCCAGATGTCCCAGCCGAGGATGCGGTTGTCGTTGGCGAAGGCTCCGACGACTCCCTGGACGTAGGCCTTGAGCTGGGGCTCGTCGGCTGGATTGAGGAGCCGTTCCTTGCCGGGACTCTGGACCCAGCCGGAGTTGTGGACGCCGGGGATGGGGGGATGCTGCGGGCCGAGATGCGGGTTGGTCTCCCAGCAGGAATCGAAGAGGACGAAGAGGGGGCGGATGTGGTGGCGGGCGGCGATCGAGAGGAAGGCGTTGAGGCGCTGCTTGAAGCCGTCGGGGTCCTGCTGCCAGAGCTGGTCCTGGAGGAAGACACGCATGGTGTTCATGCCGATGGATTCGGCCATGCCGAGCTCTTTGTCGTTGAGCGCGGGGTTGAAGGTGGCGGCCTGGAACATTTCGAGCTGATTGATGGCGTCGGAGGGGACGTAGTTCGCTCCGACGAGCCAGGGCTGCTGTGCGTACCAGGCGTTGGCCTGGGCTTCGGTCCAGCGTGCGGCGGGGGCTTGCGCGGGGACGGCGAGCGCGGGGACGAGCAGCGCGAAAAGGATGATGGATCGGAGGGACATGGGTGCTCCTGTGCGTTAGTGCTTGAGGGACTGGGCTGTGGGTTCTGCTGTGGGTTCGTTGATGGTGAGGATCTGGTCGGCGGAGATGTTTTTGAGGGTCTGGACGATGCCGCTGGGCCAGTGGATTTCGATGGAGTCGGCTTGTTTGGATGCGCCGAGGCCGAAGTGGGCTCGCTTGTCGCTGGAGGAGAGATAGCTGCCGCCGGTGGTGACGGTCACCCATTGCGAGCCGGTGGGGGTGGTGAGTTTGATCTCTGCGCCGATGGCGTCGCGGTTGCTGCGATGGCCGATGAGCAGCAGGGTGAGCCAGTGGTTGGTGGTTTTGATTTCGTTGCGGAGGACGTAGGCGGGGCCACCGTTGGTGGAGACGACGGCGTCGATGCGGCCATCGTTGTCGAGGTCTCCGGTGGCGAGGCCNNAGCATGGGCTCCTTGTAGTGGAGCTGCGGGTAGTCGAGGCTGATGGTGTCGAGGTCGTGGCCCTGGACGATGAGGAGATCCTTGCGGCCGTCGTTGTCGTAGTCGAGGAAGTGGATGCCCCAGCCGGAGTGGAGGAGGGTCATGCCGCCGATGCCGCTGACGTAGCTGTCGTAGGAGAAGCTGCCGTCGCCGTTGTTTTTGTAGAGGGCATATTTCTGGTTGGCGAGGTCGGTGATGACCATGTCGGGGAGGCCGTCGTTGTTGTAGTCCTGGAAGTCGATGCCCATGCCGGCGAAGGTTCGTCCGTCACCGTCGACGGCCATCTCGGAGGGGAGGCCGACCTCTTCGAAGGTGCCGTTGCCCTTGTTGCGGTAGAGGTATTCGAGCATGGAGTCGTTGGCGATGGCGATGTCGATTTTGCCGTCGCGGTCGAAGTCGGCGATGGCGATGCCGAGGCCTTTGCCGGGTTTGTCGAGGCCGATTTTTGCGGCGACTTCGGTGAAGTGGCCGTTGCCGTCGTTGTGGAAGACGAGGGGAGAGATGGGCTGGAAGGTGTCGGGGTGGCAGTAGGCGCGGTGGCCTTCGCGATGCTCGCCACAGAAGATGTCGTTGAAGTCCCACTTCATGTAGCGGAGGACGACGAGGTCGAGGAGGCCATCGTTATCGAGGTCGACCCAGGTGGCGGAGGTGGACCAGCCGCTGCCTCCGGTGCCGGACTGCGGGGTGACGTCGGTGAAGGTGCCGTTGCCGTTGTTGTGGTAGAGATGGTTGCCGCCGTAGCCGGTGACGTAGAGGTCTTCGTAGCCGTCGTTGTCGTAATCTCCGACCGCTACTCCCATGTCGTAGCCTATGCCCTGCAGGCCGGCCTTCTCGGTGACATCTTCGAAGGTGCCGTCGGGTTTTTGATGGAAGAGGCGGTTCCAATACTTTGGGCCGGTCTTCTGCGGAATGGTGCCGAGCGGGGTTGGATCGGAGAGCGGCGCTCCGTTGGCGAGGAAGATGTCGAGACGTCCGTCGTTGTCGTAGTCGAAGAGAGCGACGCCGGAGCCCATGGTTTCGATGAGGTATTTCTTCGAGGTGTGGGAGGCCTCGCCGTTGAAGAGGACGTGGCTGCTTTGGGTGATGTCGACGAAGTCGCCGGGAGTTGGTTTCGATGACGAGGCTGCGCGGGCGGATGGAGCAGCGGGCGAGGGGGTTTGCGCCTGGAGAGAGAGGGTAAGGCCCGCGACGAGAGGGAGAAGAACGGCGACATGAATACTGTTGCGCAAACCGGGGTTTCCTTCTCCTAAGGAGAGGTGGTGGAGGACTTCGAAGACTATGGTACAGGGGGCGGGGGGTTCGCAGCGGGAACGTTCGAGGGATCATTGCAGTAAACGATTACTATGGGCGCTGGCTGGCTCGCCCTGAAAGGGGCAAAAGCCACTATACTTCGAGGAGTTGCAGGGGCTGGATGAGTATATGCGCTTGGTTTGGCGAAAAAATTTGATGAATGATTGTTTTGGCCCTGACGGGGTGCGGAGGGTGCTGGGTCGTGGGTCAAGGCAAGCGCTGGTACTGTGCTTGTTGTGCGGTGCGGGGGGGATGGGTGCGCAGGTGGTTCCCGTGGCTCCGCAGCCACAAGGGGCGGTGGCGGAGGTACCACTGCAAGAGGCCCGGAAACTGATCGATGCGGGGCAGTACCAGCAGGCGGCGGCGTTGCTGAAGGGGTATCTGCAGACGGAGAAGGGGTCGGCTGCAGCGCACGAGTTGCTGGCGTACAGCGAGATGCGGCTGGACGATGCGAAGGGTTCTCTGGAGGAGTACACGCGGGCTGCTGCGATGGCTCACCCGAGTGCGGTGGACCTGCAGAACGTTGCGAAAGACTACGTGCTGCTGGGGGATATGAAGGACGCAGAACATTGGGCCGTGGTGTCTCTGCAGATGGACGACCGGGACCCGGAGGGATGGTATGTGCTGGGCCGTATCCGGTTCACTCTGCAGCGGTTTCAGGCATCTGCGGAGTGCTTTGAGCGCTCGCTGGCGCTGCTGCCGCGGAGCGTGAAGACGGAGAATAACCTGGGCCTTTCGTATGAGGGACTGAATCGCACGGAGGACGCAATCGCGGCGTACAGGCAGGCGATTGCCTGGCAGGAGGGGGCGGAGCATCCGAGCGAGCAGCCACTGCTGAATCTGGGGATCATCCTGGTACATGAGGAGAAACTGGCCGAAGCCAAAGAGGTGCTGGTGAAGGCGGTGGCGATCGCGCCGAATGACCCGCGCATCCGAGAGCAACTGGGACATCTTTATCTGGACATGAAGCTGCTCCCCGAGGCAGAGCAGCAGTTGGAGGCGGCCATCGAGTTGCAGCCAAAGAAGCCGGCGCTGCACTTTTTGCTGGGGAAGGTGTATCACCTGGAAGGGCAGGAGGCGAAGGCCAAGGGAGAGTTTGCGTTGTCGGCTTCGCTGAGTGGTTACCATGCGACGCCTGATACGCGGTAGGACGTGGGTCTGGTGAAAACGGTTCCTATGGCTCGATGCGGGATTGCGGGGGAATTGGGGAGTAGTTGGGCATCCGTCATATGGTTGATATTTTTATCGTCCAAAAGCCAAGACTTTTCTTGACAAGCATCGTACGCATGACCTACTGTTTAGTGGTTTACAAGTTGCGAAGTTCTATGTAGCTAAGAAAACGCTTGCTGGAGGATTAAGCATTGCGTTTGCTTGTTCGGCGGTTGCTTTAGGTTTCGGGATAACGTTTTCCTAGAACGGGCAGTTATCGGGTAAGTCTTAAGGATTCAAAAGTATAGAAGTTGATTATTTGAAAGATCGCATCATTTTCAGGAGCGTCGAATGAAGACAGTTATTGCAAGATGCATGAAATCGCTATGTTTCGTACTGGGAGTGGCGTTAGTCCTCACGGTATCTGGAATGGCACAATCGACCCGCGGCACGCTGGCGGGGACGGTTATGGATTCTACGGGTGCGTTGGTCCCGAATGCCTCGGTCGCTGTGACGAACGAGACGACGGGGGTCAAGAGCACGACGACGTCGACGTCCTCGGGCGATTATCGATTCCCTGAGTTGGCGCTGGGCGCGTACACGGTGACGGTGACGGCGCCAGGATTCGAAGTTGCGACGGCTACGGGCGTTACGGTGAGTATCAACAGTGTTTCGGCATTGAATGTGCATCTGAAGATTGGAGAGCAGACACAGACGGTGACGGTGGACGCGAGCGGCCTGCGACTCCAGACAGAGACTTCGGATGTTGGTGGGACCATCTCGCAGAAGCAGATTCTCGATCTGCCGTTGTCGGTTGCTACAGGCGTGGGCGGATTGCGTTCTCCTGAGACGTTCGCCTTTTTGATTCCCGGCACGACGGGACCAGGAACCGGGGGCAACGCTCCCTTCCAGGGGAATGGCGTGTTTCTCTCGAAATTGAGCGGTGGCCAGAACTATGGTGCCGAGGTTTTGCTGGATGGCGCGAGTGTTACGCGTAGTGAAAACGGCTCTTCGTTTGATGAGACGTCGCCCTCGATCGAGGCACTGCAGGAGTTCAAGGTAACGACGTCGACGCCGTCGGCTGAGTTTGGCCGCACGACATCGGGAATTGAGAGTTTCGCGACGAGGTCCGGCGCGAATGCGTTTCACGGCACTGTGTTTGCGATTATCAAGAACCGGGTGTTTGACGCGAACAGCTGGTTCAACAATGGTTACAAGGCGCAGAGATGCGTTGGTGTATCCGAGATCAATTGCAAGTACTCGAGGCCGAAGGACAGCAAGTTCGACTTCGGCGGGTCGTTTGGTGGACCGATCTTCATTCCGAAGCTGTACAACGGCAAGGATCGCAGCTTCTTCTTCTTCGCGTGGGAGCAATATAAGTTGCAGTTGGGCGGCAACGTTCAGTCGACTGTGCCGACCGCAACCGGAGGCACGACGAACCTGGGCGAGCTCGGCGGCGACTTCTCGGCGATTCTGGGTGGACCGACGAACGTCATCAATCCTTGCACGGGCCTGCCGGTTCTGCAGAACCAGATCTTCGATCCGGCTACATCGAATATTAATGTAACGGCGACGAATCCAAATGGAATTCCTTGCCGGCTGCCATTTGCAGGCAACATCGTTCCACTTTCGCGATTCAGTGCGGCAGCGAAGAACATGATTGCTGGTTTGCCGGCGCCAAATCAGGCGGCGACGCCGAACCTGCCGTATGGGTTCTACAACAACTATGCGATGGCATCGGTTGCGCCGACGGCGAACACGACCTACACGATCCGTATCGATCAGAACCTGGGATCGAAGAACAAGCTGTTTGCGTCGTATAGCTCGCGCGACAACTTCAGCCTGCATGGCCTGAACAATCTTCCTGCAAATTTCAATTCCGGTTCTTATTCGCAGGACTTCGAGACTCATTATGCTCGTACTGGATGGGATTTCAGCTTTACTCCTACGCTGCTGAATCACTTGAATCTTGGATACAACAGGACGAACAGCAAGAATGTTTCGGACTCGTTTTCGCAGGGGCCATCCGCGACGAAACTGGGAATCGCCAATGAGTATTCGACGGCGTTTCCGGTCGTGAACTTCGATGGGCTGGACAGCTTCACGCGATGGGGCCAGCAGCAGAATGGCACGAATATCGACAACGGTATTCGCGTGTATGACAGCGTGAACTGGCAGAGGGGCCGGCACAGTTTCAAGTTCGGTGTTGACTGGCGCTATCAGCAGTACTCTGTTAAGCAGTTCAACCTGGCGAACCTCAACTTCTCGCGCAGTCAGACGGATGTTGCGGCGATTGGCGGCGTTCCACAGTTCCAGAGCGGAAACAGCTTTGCGAGCTTACTGCTTGGACAGGTGGATAATGCCGGGCAAACGGTGTACAACCACAACCCACGGTGGAACTCGCACTATGAGGCCGTGTTCTTTGAGGACGATGTAAAGGTCTCGAGCAACCTGACGTTGAACCTTGGTGTGCGGTATGACATCGATGTACCCCGTAAGGAAGCGAACAACTACAGTTCGAGCTTCAGCCTGACGGCGCCAGATGCGGCGGCGGGTGGGTTGCCGGGAGCGCTGGTGTTTGCGAAGAATTGCAATTGCAACACGGCGTGGGCGAACACCTGGTATAAGGATCTGGCTCCACGGCTCGGGTTCGCCTATGTGCTGCCGGGTACGAATAGCAAGCTGGTTCTTCGCGGAGGTGGTGCACTGATTTTTGGACCACTCCAATACAACGACTTTGGCTCATCGATGACGGCAGGCTATACGCAGGGCCGTGGGATTGGGAGCAACTATACGGGGCCTGGAACTGCCGGCGGATACAGCCCTGCATTCCAGCTGGACACAGGCTTCCCAGCCATCAGCTTTGCGCCGAGTCTTGACCCGACGCAGCTCACTGCTCCGAACGGCCCTGGAAGTTTCGCTGCTGTAGGTGGCGAGGTGATCCTGCCCACGGAAGGCAGGCCGTCCATGACCAGCAACTGGAGCCTTCAGCTGCAGGATGAGCTGGCGAAGGATCTGCTCCTGTCGATCGGCTACATTGGTCAAACAGCCCAGAACCTGAAGACGGGCTTTTTGACGAACATCAACAATATTTCGATGAACGAGTTTGCGCTGGGTGATCACCTGAACGATCGCTACGACCGGATTCCACTGGGCGGGTCATCGAATGGAGTGACGGCACCGTACGCCAACTTCACGGGCAACCTGGGACAGGCACTACGTCCGTTCCCGCAGTATGACTTCATCGCTGGTGATTGCTGCCTGGAGAATCTGGGCCACTCGTCATACGATGCGGCGGTCATTTCACTGGAACGTCGCTTCCGCCAGGGCTTCAATCTTCAGGCCTCGTATACGTGGTCGAAGAATCTGACCGATGCGGATTCCGCTCTACCGTTCCAGGTAGAAGGACAGCAGGCGCAAGGGCAGAGCTCCACGAACCTTCGTTTGGAAAAGGCGGTCAGCCTGCAGAACACACCACAGGTGTTCTCGCTCAGCTACCTTGTCAATCTGCCGTTCGGAAAGGGACGTCACTACCTGAATCACAACCGTGCACTCGATTACCTGGTCGGGGGCTGGAGCGTAGGAGCGATTCAGCGGTATCAGAGCGGTCAGCCGATTCCTTTCGGTTGCGCGTCAGGAATTCCCTATTACCAGAACTGCATCAGCTTCACGCAAGGACCTGCCGCGGTATCGCAAGGTGGCTATGCGAGCGCGGCGTACAAGACGAACAAGAATGGGCCGAATTTCTTCAACGGCCAATCGTGGTTCAAGCCAGCGTATCGTCCGGCTGGATATAACGGCCCGAACGATCCTGGTGTGACGCTGGCGAATTCTGCCTTCGTCGATCAGAACCATGAAGGGCCGGGTTGGTTTCGTCCTGCGTCGCCGAATTGCCCGGATGGATGCTCCTATGATGCGTTCAAGCTGGGTAATATTCCACGTGTGACAGAAGCGATCACCGGACCGATCTACAAAGCTGAAGATGTCAGCTTGCTGAAGGACTTCACCATCACGCAGAGAGTGAAGTTCCAGTTCAAGGCTGAGGCATTCGATGTCTTCAACCGTCATCGTTTTGGACTTCCGAACCTTCAACCGAATGCTTCGACAGGCGGTGGGGGATTCGGAATTCCGACCTACACGGATTACGGTCCACGTAATATGCAGGTCACGGGGCGCATTACTTTCTAAGGTCCTGTAGTCCTGCAATTTTCCTAACGCCTAAGGGTGAAGCGATGCTTCACCCTTAGGTTTTTCCGACGCCACCGATGCATGGACGGGACGTTGCTTCGCAGCAGGGGCGGCAGTAGAATTTCGCGCAAGGAACTATGTTGATTGCTACCACTTCACTTCTGTTGGCAGTGACTCTGAGCGGACAGATTGCAGCAGGGAGAGATACTCGTGCGAGCGCTGTGGAGGCTCAAGGTCTGCAGGCTGCGGGGGAACTGGCTCAGGCGAGAGACATGTTTGAACAGGTGCTTGTGCTGCATCCGGGAGATGCTGAAGCGCAGGACGGTATGGCGTCCACGAGCGAACGGCTCTCGTTGAAGGCTCGGGCGGCCGGCGATATGAATGCTGCTTTAGAAGCATTGGTGCGTGCGCAGAAGGTTGAGCCGGATCATCAGCGGGTGCTGCTGGATCTTGGAATTCTTGAAGATGAGATGTCGCTGGATATGGATGCGGTGACTACGCTGGAGCATCTGGTTGCACTGAAGCCGCTAGATCCGAATGCGTTTTATGCGTTGGCGAGGGTGGATATGAGTCTCGGGAGATTGGAGGCGGCGCAGGAAGAGATGCGGGCCTATCTGAAGATTCGACCGCTCGATGCTTCGGCGCACTATGGCCTGGGGCGTATCTATCTGCAGGGTTTGCAGTTTGACAAGGCGCAAGTAGAGTTTGAAGAGTCCATCCGCATCCAGCCGCAGCAGAGCGAAGGATATTACCAGTTGGGGCAGGCGGATTTGAATCAGAACAAATTAGACGAGTCGATTGCTCAGTTCCAGAGAGCATTGGAGCGGAACCCGAAACATGGTGGGGCGCTGGTGGGAATTGGCACGGCGTACTTCAAGCTGAAGCAATATGACAAGGCAAAAGAGTGGCTGGTGAGAGCTACGGATGCGGCGCCGGAGTATCAGCCGGGACATTATTACCTGGGATTGACGCTGGGGCGGCTTGGAGATGCGGCGGGATCGCGACGCGAGCTGGACGTGGCTACGGAGCTGGCGGCGAAGGATAATCAGCAATCGGCGACGAGGCTGCGGCTGCTGCAGCCGGATGGTCAACCGTGAGGGATCGAGGCGTGATGCTGACGAAGGATGCGGGTAGTTCGGGCAGGCTGGCTCGCTGTGGCATGGCCGGATGTTTGGTGGGATTTGTGCTGCTGGCTGGGCAGAGTGATGCAACTGCGCAACAGGCATCGAGCTGGATGAATGCAGGAGCAGCCGCGTTGCGGCAAGGGAATCCGAAGGCGGCAGAGGCGGATTTTCGCAAGCAGTTGGAGGTAACGCCTCGATCCGCAGACGCCATGCTGGGAGTGGGATTGGCGGAACTGCGCGAAGGGAAGCCGGATGCGGCAGAGAAAGATCTGGCGAAGTCGAGTGAATTGAACTCGTCGATTTTCAGTGCGCATATGTTCCGCGGCATTGCTCTGTTTCAGATGAACTCGCTTGATGCGGCGATTGCTGAGATGAACGACGAGATAAGTTTGCAGCCGAAGAATGCAGAGGCGCTGACGTGGCTGGGCATCATGGAATTGCAGGCGGGAAGGCCCAAGCTGGCGGCGGTTCCACTGGATCAGGCGGGAGAGTTGATGCCGGGAGATCAGAACATTCTCTACTATCAAGTTCGTGCGCATACGCTGGCGGCGCAGGAATCGTTCCGTGCGCTGTTCAAGATTGATCCGGACTCTGCGTATGTGCATCGAGCGCAGGCGGAGATCTACTCTGAATCGGAGCAGCCGGATAAGGCGATCGTCGAGTACCAGGCAGCGATCAAGAAGTCTCCATCGAATGCGGAGTTATACGAAGCGTTAGGGAATGAAGAGCAGAAAGTAAGTCACACGGCTGAGGCGCAGAGTGCGTATCAATCGGAGCTGGCGCTGGCACCTGGGAGCGCGATTGCGCTGTTCAATCTGGGCAAGATTCAGGTGGAGACGGCGGATGCGCAGCAGGGAGTTGCGCTGCTGCAGCGAGCCATCGATGCTCATGCAAGTCCAGCTCCTACGTGCTTCTATCTGGGTCTGGGGTTGTCGAAGCTGGGAAAGAACGAGGAAGCGGTGGGGTGGTTGGAACGCGTGCTGAAGAGCAACCCGTCGGACTTTATCGAGCAGAGGGATTACTACGAACTGGTTCGGGTGTATCAGCGGCTGAATCGTAAGGCCGACTCGGAACGGGCGCTGGGGGAGTTGAAGAAGCTGAAGGCGCAAGCGGCTCCTCCTGGCGGAGATCACCCGTAGGGGTCATCGCATGGTGCAGGCCCGACGGATGGATTTGTGAGGATTGCGAGGGAAGCGTTCTCTGGACTGAGTGCAGGAGATGGATACCATCGCAGGGAAGAAGAGTGGTTGTACTGTCGCACCGGGAGTTTAGGAGCTTCCTCATTAGGATGGGAATGAGGATGTTCCGCTGAATAAGTTGGTAGAAAGATTGACCGGGGATGCTTGAGTTGGCTAAAACCGGTTCTCAGTTGACACGATAATGTATACAATGTAGTTTTATTGCGGGAAAACGTTTGCTTATTTGGCTGTAGAGGCCGTATTGCTGTGTGCGTGGAGTGTTGCGGTGATGTCTGGTACGAAGATGAGGAGAGATCGATGAAAGCGCTAGAAGGTTTGGAGATTTGGTTCGTTACGGGTAGTCAGCATTTGTATGGCGCGGAGGCGCTCGCGCAGGTTGCGAAGCACTCGCAGACGATTGCTGCGTCTCTGAGTGCGGAGACGGCGATTCCGTTCAAGGTCGTCTTCAAGCCGGTGCTGACGACGCCGGAGGAAGTGCGGGGGCTGTGTCGCGAGGCCAACAACTCGGAGAGTTGCATTGGGCTGGTTTTGTGGATGCATACGTTCTCTCCGGCGAAGATGTGGATTGCTGGTCTGACGTCGTTGACCAAGCCGTTTTTGCATTTGCATACGCAGTTCAACCGGGAGCTGCCGTGGTCGTCCATCGATATGGACTTTATGAATTTGAACCAGTCGGCGCATGGGGATCGCGAGTTTGGATTTATTACGGCGCGGTTGCGGCTGGCTCGCAAGGTTGTCGTGGGCCACTGGCAGGATCCGCAGACGATTGCGGATGTGGCTACGTGGACGCGCGCTGCTGCTGGATGGCATGAGTCTCAGAATCTGAAGGTGGCGCGCTTCGGCGATAACATGCGCGAGGTTGCGGTTACGGAAGGCGACAAGGTTGCGGCGCAGGCGCAGCTTGGGTACAGCGTGAATGGATATGGCGTTGGGGATCTGGTGGCTCGCATGAGCCAGGTCACGGATGCAGAGGTCGACAAGCTGGTTCAGGAATATCGCGAGAGCTATTCGATTGCGAAGGAGCACGATCGTCCGGACTCGCTTCGCGCTGCGGCGAAGATCGAGATTGGGCTGCGAGGGTTTTTGGAAGAGGGCGGGTTCGGTGCGTTTACGGACACGTTTGAGGATCTGCATGGGCTGGAGCAGTTGCCGGGAATTGCTGTGCAACGGCTGATGGCTGACGGCTATGGGTTTGGCGCCGAGGGCGATTGGAAGACGGCGGCGCTGGTAAGGACCATGAAGGTGATGGCGCATGGTTTGCCGGGTGGCACCTCGTTCATGGAGGACTATAACTACGATTACAGCGGGACGCCGAAGATTCTTGGGTCGCACATGCTGGAGGTTTGTCCGTCGATTGCGGCGGGGAAGTCTTCGCTGGAGGTTCATGCGCTGGGGATTGGCGGAAAGGCTGACCCGGTACGGCTGGTGTTCACGGCTCCGAGCGGACCGGCGGTTGTGGCTTCGCTGGTGGATATGGGCAATCGCTTTCGGATGATCGTGAATGAGGTTGAGGTGATTCAGCCGGATCAGGCGCTGCCGAAGTTGCCTGTTGCGCGTGCGGTGTGGCTGCCCAAGCCTAGCCTGCGCGTGGCTGCGGCGGCATGGATCTATGCGGGTGGAGCGCACCATACGAGCTTCAGTCAGGCGCTGACGATGGAGCATCTGGAGGACTTCGTCGAGATTGCTGGCGTGGAGATGGTGAGGATTGACGCGGAGACTCGGCTGACGCAATTTCGTAAGGAGTTGCGTTGGAGTGAGGCTACTTACTGAGGGGTGTTGTTGGCGGTGTGGAATGGTTGCGGTGAGGCCTTAGGTTGCTTGCGGTTTGTCGGCGAGCGAACTGCAGGTCTCTCCGCTNNCTCCGCTACGCCAAACGATAGAGCCGTTTGGCTTCGGTCGAGATGACAGATTGGTTGCTGCGGGAGAACGGGCAACGGCAAGGGCCAATACAGGGGTCTCTCCGCTGCGGCGCAGAAGCGCGCCTCCGGTCGAGATGACGGATTAGTTGCTGGGTGCGGTCGTGATGACGCGTTGTCGGTTAGGGGATGGGGTAGGTGTGGGTGCCGCTGCCTATGGTTTCGGTTTTGTTGTTGGGGAGGAGGACGGTGGCGGTGGTGTTGGGTGGGAGGGTGATGGTGAAGCGGTGGGTGGCTTGCTTCCAGTCGGAGACGATGGTGCCGTAGGCGGAATCGTACTCGACGTGCAGGGCTGGGAGCGCGGGATCGAAGTGGGGGTGGATGGTGAGGTGGTGGAAGCCGGGGCCGGTGGCGTCGGTGTCGATGCCGGCGGCGTGGCGGTAGACCCAGGCCATGACGGAACCGAAGGCGTAGTGGTTGTAGGAGTTCATGCTGGGGTCGCCGGTGTCGCCGTTCCAGCGCTCCCACCAGGTGGTGGCTCCCTTGCTGACCATGTAGCCCCAGGAGGGGTAGGTGTCGGAGAGAAGAAGTTTGAAGGCTAGATCGGTGTGTTGATTTTCGTCGAGGACGAACATGAGGAAGGGCGTTCCGAGGAAGCCGGTGGAGAGATGGTTGCCGTGGGCCTGGATGTCTTTGACGAGGCGGTCGACCATGGCGGCGCGGAGGGTGGGCGGGGCGATGCCGGTGAAGAGCGTGGCGAGGTAGGCGGTCTGGGTGTTGCCTTCGACACTGCCGTCGGGTTTGATGAAGGCGGTGCGGTAGGCGGCGGCGATGGCTTCGTATTGCTGCTGATATTTTTCGGCGTCGGCGGGGCGGTCAAGGGCTGTGGCCATCTCTGCCATCTCGCGGGTGACGAGCGCCCAGTAGGCGGTGTCGATGAGGGTGCTGGGCGTGTGCTGGTCGGGTGCTAGCCAGTCGGCGTAGTTGTTGCCGAGGGCGTTGCGGCGGACGTAGTCGGGGTTGTTGGTGAGGATGAAGCTGGCCCAGCGCTCCATGGCGGGCCAGGAGCGTTGGACGACGCTGAGGTCTCCGTATTGGAGCCAGGCGGCGTAGGGGATGAAGACGCCGGCGTCGCCCCAGCCGGGGGCTCCGGGGGTGGGGCCGAGGATGTTGGGGGAGACGTCGGTGAAGGCTCCGGCGGGGGTCTGGGCGTCGGTGACGTCGAGCATGAATTTGTGGGTGAAGGCGTCGATGTTGAAGTTGTAGGTGCCGGTGCGCCAGAAGGCTCCGGCGTCGCCCATCCAGCCGAGGCGTTCGTCGCGCTGCGGGCAGTCGGTGGGGATGGAGACGAAGTTGCCTCGCTGGCCCCAGGCTCCGAGCTGATTCATCTTGTTGAGCGTCTCGCTGGAGCTGGAGAGTCGGACGGTGGGGGGCTCGGAAAGGCTGTTGTAGACGAGGCCGTCGAGGGTAGAGAGGGTGGGAGGAGTGGAGGGCTGGCCGCCGAGGAAGGAGAGCTCGACGTAGCGGAAGCCGTGGAAGGTGAAGGCCGGGGTCCAGGTTTCGTCGCCGGTGCCGGAGAGGGCGTAGGTGTCGGTGGCGTCGGCGTTGCGGAGGTTGGTGGTGTAGATGCTGCCGTCGGGGTTGAGACGCTCGGCGTAGCGGAGGCGCGCGACGGTGCCGCGGGGGCCNNGATGGGGTGGAGGGTGAGGGTGGTGCTGATGGGGAGGTCGGGCTGCGCGGTGAGGGCCATGGTGCTGTCGGGCGGGGTCGCGGGCGTAGCTGCGCTCCAGTGCGCGGCGTTGAAGTGGGGGGTGCTCCAGCCGGGTTGGGCGAGGCGGGCGTCGTAGGATTCGCCGCCGTAAATTTCGGAGAAGGTTGATGGGCGCGGGGGACGTGAGCCAGGTGGGGTCGGTGATGATGGTCTGGTGCTGGCCGTTGGCGAGGGTGACGTCGAGCTGGGCGCGGAGGAGGTTTGGGCCGGGGGTGGAGCGGAAGCCGATCCACGTCATGGGGGAGCTGTACCAGCCGCCGCCGAGCATGACGCCGAGCGTGTTGGCTCCGTGGGTGAGGAGAGGCGTGACGTCATAGGTTTGATA
>DHWW01000331.1:3917-7697 GCA_002413385.1 Granulicella sp. UBA5172 | reverse complement strand
ACACCATCGCTGCTATTGCTCAAAAGAAGAATTCGAAGAGGCAAACGCAACATTCCGATCAGAAATCCTCGAGCTCGAAGAAAAGTTCAGTGCTCTGGATTCCATGCAGGCTAGTGCAGACGCATTTCTCCGTTTTCTAGAACTACAGGCTACTGATCTGGCCAAGGTTTGGTGCATCGCGCGCCCCGAGCAGCGGACACGGGTTCAAAATCTGTTGTTCGGTGAGGGTTTGAACTACTCAAGAAATAAAGGCTTTTTGAACCGCTCTAATATCCTGCCTTTACAGTGCTTTAGAGACGGTCCGTTTTGAGAAAAACGAATTGGTGGAGGCGGCGGGAGTCGAACCCGCGTCCGAAAAAACCTTCAACAGAGAGCTTTCATGCTTTTTCCGTTCGCATTTGTCTCGTAGTGAATGCTTGCAACGGACGAAGACGCATTCACCACCAGCCTGATTGATCTCGTCCTTGGCGTACAGGCGGAACCCCGCGGACCAGCCTACTGTGCGACGATCGGTACAGGCCCGTAGGCGAAGCTTGAGCGATCGGCTACTTAATTATTAAGCAGCAAGCGCGAATTGAGGTTCGGCACTTATGATTTTGTGAGCGATTACGGGTGTCCACACCCCGGCATGCCTCTCTGCCGCAAGCAATCCCGTCGAAGCCGTGACGCCCCCATTATTGAGGCTGGCACCAACATTGCATTGGGCACTCAAAGAACTGATACCAGTATACGTCGGAATGATGCGATCTTATGCAAACGCAATCACGAGAGCTCCTGCGGTCACGAGCAGGCCGCCCGTGATCTTCATGGGGGACATGCTTTCGCCGAAGAACAGCCATCCTGCAATGATCACGATGGCTACGCTGAGCTTGTCGACTGGTGCGACGCCGCTTACCGGTCCTATCTGCAGGGCACGGAAATAGCACAGCCAGGAAAGTCCGGTACACAGGCCAGATAGCACAAGAAAAATCCAGCTTCGGCGGTCAATGGCGCTGATCCCATGATGCGCGTTAAGGCTGAGAGCTATGGCCCAGGTGAACACCAGGATGACAGAGGTGCGAATCGCTGTTGCCAAATTGCTGTCGATGTTCTCGACGCCGACCTTTGCAAGTAAAGCTGTGGCTGCGGCAAATAGAGCCGAGAGGAGCGCCCAAAAGACCCAGGTCATCTTTCACTGCCTTTCTGGTCAGGAGATATCACCCCTGAATGTGTGCGGCCTGAACGCCGACTGGACTATACATTCTCCATAGATCCGTCTCGCGATTCTATGCGATTACATAGGGGGCGGTGAAACTCCGGTCGGCGGGAAGCAGGGAATCCTCTGGAGGGGGAGTTGCAGGGACAGTACGCTGCCGCACGGATTACGCAGCATTGGGGGTGGAGAGGCTTTGGTTCTAGTAGAACTTGCTTATTACGTTGGGGATAGGCGTCTTGCAAGAAGTGCTCCCAAGAAAAAAAAGGCGGCACGAACGGTACTTTGTTCGTGCCGGGAGGCCAGTGACGCAACTTGCTCTCGAGCGATTGCAGGTGCCCGAGGAATCTTTCGCGCAATATGCTCTTTGGAAGACTTATACGCTAAAAAGAATATAGCACACGTCGGAGGGAGGATGTCCAGAGGCAAACGATTATTATTTTGGCGGTTCAGGTAAGGTAAATCGCGTAAGGTCTGGGTGAATGGAGTAAATGCAGTGCGTATTCAGCCGGGTTTCGTGCTGCAAACCGCGTGACTGAAGGATGATTGGGGACGCAGGCGAAGTTCAGGAGCGATCTGCCTCGATCGATCTAGCCAGGTCAATGTCCTTTTGGGTGATTCCTCCTGCATCGTGTGTTACCAGTGCCAGGCGAACACGGTTGTAGCGGATGTCGATGTCTGGGTGGTGATTGGCTCCCTCGGCAAATGCGGCTACGCGGTTGACAAACTCCATTGCCTGATTGAAATCAGCAAAGGTGGTCCATCGAACGAGTTCGCCGTTGTCCAATTTCCAATTGGGGAGGGTTGCTGCTGCCGTGTTTAGCTGGGCTTCTTCTAAGGGTTTCCCCATGGGATGAATCCTCTATCTTGTTGCAAAGGCGTGTCGTTATATCTTTGCGGCAGGCACTAATCCCTGGGCTTCGGGTTTTTCCGTGCAGCTACCCAGCCTGGTTTCGTCGTCTGACGGCTGCGTCCTAAGGCGAGGGCGTGGGCGGGGACATCTTCTGTGATGCAGGAACCGGCGGCGATGTAGGCTCCGTCGCCGATGGTGAGGGGGGCTACGAGGGTGGAGTCTGAGCCTACGAAGGCGCCGTTGCCGATGGTGGTGGTGTGTTTATGGACGCCGTCGTAGTTGCAGGTGATGGCTCCGGCACCGATGTTCGTTCCAGAGCCAATAACTGCATCTCCTAGATAAGTAAGGTGGTTAGCCTTTGAACCTTGGCCCATCTTCACGTTTTTAGTCTCTACGAAGTTGCCGATGTGGGCGTGTTCGCCGATGTCGCTGCCGGGGCGGAGGTGGGCGTAAGGNNGAATCGAGGTGGGTGAAGAGAGCTGCGGTTTGGAAGCAGTAGATGCCGGAGTTGATCTCGGGGACGTTGAGTTGGTCGGGCTGGAGGGATTTTTGCTCGACGATCGCCGTGACTTCGGGGGCCGTGGGCGAGGCGCGGAGGACGCGGCCGTAGCCGATGGGGTCGGGCGGGACGGCGGTGAGGATGGTCATGGCGGCTTGCTCGCGGAGATGGAAGGCGCACATGGACTCGAGGGTGGAGGGCTTGATGAGTGGGACATCGCCGGAGAGGACGAGGAGGTTTTTGGGTGGGGTGTCGCTGGTGGCGGCGACGTGCGCTTTGAGCTGCTGGAGGGCGTGGCCCGTTCCGCGCTGCTCGGGTTGGAGGACGAAGGCGACGCCGGTGGATTCGACTGCGGCGCGGACGCGGTCGGCTTCATGGCCAATGATGCAGTAGATGTGGTCGGGCGGCGCGATGGTCCTGGCGGCTGCGATGACGTGCAGCAGGAGGGCCTGACCGCCGATTTCGTGGAGGACTTTGGGACGGCGGGACTTGAGGCGTGTGCCCTTGCCCGCTGCCATGATTGCGATTCCGAAGTTGGAAGTTTCCATACGGAGATTATCGTCTCATGGGTGCGGGCTTGGGTCGCTCGAAGGTTAAAGGCGGCAGAGGTTGAGGATGGTGGCGCCGAAGCGGGTTAGCTTTTCGGGGCTGGTGCCACGGACGTTGCGGAGGTCGTCGAGGGTGGTGGGGGCGGCTAGCGTGATGTTGCGGAGGACTGTGTCCGAGAAGATGAAGAAGGTGGGGAGGCCTGCCTGCTTGGCTTCTTCGCGACGCCAGTCTTTCAGGCGGGCTTCGAGTTCGAGTTGGGTGGAGGTGAGCTCGGCGGCTGGTGGAGGCGGGGCGGGGCGCTTGTTGGGATGGACCGCGGAGGTGGTGGAGGTCGGAGTTGCAGGTCTCTCCACTGCGCTNNGCGCTTCGGTCGAGATGACAAAGAGTTTTGTTCCGGTCGAGAGGACAGAGATTGTGGCTCTGGTCGAGAGGACAGCGGTTGTGGTTCCGCTGGTTGAGGGGATAGACGCGGCTTTGGAGATGGCGAGGATGCGGCGTTGCCGCGGCAGAGGGCGATGAGGTCGGCACCGTAGCGGTCTACTTTGGTGGGGCCCATGCCGGAGACGGCGTGGAGGCCGGTGAGGTTTTGCGGAGCGGTGGTGGCGATGGCGCGGAGGACTGCGTCTGGGAGGATCATGAAGGCTGGTGTGTGGTTGGGGCGGGCTTGCTCGGTGCGCCAGTTGCGGA
>DHWW01000331.1:0-3718 GCA_002413385.1 Granulicella sp. UBA5172 | reverse complement strand
CGGTCCTTCATGAGGTGTAAGTCAGTGAAGAGCTTGCCGGTGGAGGTGCTGCGGTGTTCGAGGGCGGAGAGGATCTCGCGAAGCCAGGCACGCTCCTGCGAGGAGGGTTGATGCGCGGACTGCGCGGCGTCGCTGCCGCCGGGGTTGCAGATGTCGCAGAGGCCGCAGGTGGTGGCTTTATCGCTGGTGTCGCCGAAGTGCTGGACGAGGGCGGCCATGCGGCAGGTGGTGGACTCGGCGAAGGCTACCATGCGGTCGATCTGGGAGCGGCGGATGGAGACTTGCGATTCGTAGGCAGTTTGCCAGCGGATTACAGNNTTCAGGGGCCTGAAGGCCCCTGCTCCCTCCGTTTTGCTCAGGGGAGAGGCGGACGTCGCCGGACATGTCCATGAGGGCGATACCGGCGACGAGGAGCTTTTCCAGGGTGCGGTCGAGGGTGTCGCGGTCGATCATGTCCTTCTTTTTGCGAAGGGCGTTGTGGAGGACATCGACGGGGGTGAATTCGGGCGGGAGGCAGAGGACTACGCGTTCGAGATCGGAGGTGGGCGGATAGTTTTTTTCGAGGAAGAATTCCTGCAGACGGCGGTCGGCGAAGCCGTGGAGGAGGACGGTGCGGGAGGGCAGGCCATCGCGGCCGGCGCGGCCGATCTCCTGGTAGTAGGCCTCTACCGATCCGGGCAAAGCTACGTGGATTACGGTGCGGACATCGGCCTTGTCGATGCCCATGCCGAAGGCTACGGTGGCTACCACGACATCCAGTTTCCCTGATAAAAACGCTCGCTGGACGCGGTCGCGGGTGGCGGGGTCGAGGCCAGCGTGGTAGGCGGCGGTGGGGAAGTGCTTGTGGAGTTTGGAGGCGAACTCTTCCGCATCCTTGCGTGACTGCGCGTAGATGATGGCGGGACGGGTGGAGGGGTCTTTGAGGAGCTTGAGGGCGAAGTCGGGGCGCTGGGGCTTGGAGAGCTCGATGGCCTGGATGGCGAGGTTGTCGCGGCGGAAGCCGGTGATGAAGATAGCTGGGTCGCGGAGGTCGAGTTGGACGGCGATGTCGCGCTGGACGGTGGGNNGTGCGGTAGTCGGGGCGGAAGTCATGGCCCCAGGCGGAGATGCAGTGGGCTTCGTCGATGGCTACGAGGACGGGTTTGCGCTTGGCGAGCATCTCGGGGAAGCCGGGGACTCGCATGCGCTCGGGGGCGATGAAGAGGAAGTCGAGATCGCCGGAGAGGTAGTCGCGGCAGGCCTGGCGGGCGTCGTCGCGGGAGAGGCCGGAGTGGACGCGGGCGACGCGGAGGCCGAGGGCGGAGAGCTTGGAGGCCTGATCGTCCATGAGGGCGATGAGCGGGCTGATGACGAGAGCGGTGCCGCCGCGGGCGAGGGCGGGGAGTTGGTAGCAGAGGCTCTTGCCGGCGCCGGTGGGCATGACGAGGAGGACGTCGCGGCCGGCGGCGGCGGCCTCGCAGACCTGTTGCTGATGGGCTCGGAAGGTGCGGTGACCGAAGACGCGGTGAAGGAGCTCGGAGAGGGTTTCGGTTTGCTGGAGTGTGGGCATTGACTGCGCTTATCTTCGCATGTCCTGGGGGCCTGGGGTCCTGCGCGGACGGCGAGAGCGCTTCGCGTGGTTCAGCGTGAACCTGGGTTGTGGGTACCCCTCTCTGATCACAGGGCCGCCGTGTGCCCCACCCCCTCCCCCCATACTTCTGGTCGCAAAGTATTCTATTCCGTTGGGTTAAGGGCGGACTTATGGCAGTCCGCTGGGGTGGTTTTGGGCGGGGGCCGGTGGAGCTCGGTCGGGTATAGGTTGGCCCTTGGTGGTTGGGGCTAGTTCAATTGTAGTGGGTTGGCGGGGGTAACTATGCCAACGTATGTGGAGAGAAATCGGCAATGGGGGCGCGGGGTTTGTGGGTTTGCATGGGTGGAGGGGGGTTGACATGCTGTTTTTGGGCTGTTTTTGGGGGTGGTTGGGGAAGTTTATTTTTGTCGGGGCGCAGAGCGGGTTTTGGGGAGTTAGAGATGGGCGGGAGCGGTCGCGCGCGTTCACGCGCGATGCCCACTCATGACGATGAAGCCGTCATGAATGGGGCACCCGATTTTGAGGAGGGGTTGAGATGTGGGCCACCCGCCGGAGAAGCGTACCCCCAGGGGCTGAAGCCCGTTCCTATGCTGTCCTATGAGACCCAAGCCTAAAGGCTTGGGGTACCTGTTTGTGGTGGGGCGGAGGAGAATGAGCCACAGCAATCGGAACTACATCCCTACGGGATGACAAAAAGAAGGGCAACGGCGAGGGCAGAGAGGGGCAACGGTAGGGGCGATAGACTGGATGGTGATGAGTGACGGAAATTTGAAGAGTGACGTGAAGTTGAATTCCTTGAGCCGGGCGGCATCGGCGTATCTGCGGTCGGCGCAGCATCAGCCGATTGAGTGGAATGAGTGGGGAGCCGAGGCCTTTGCGAAGGCGCGGCGCGAGAACAAGCCGGTGCTGCTGGATATCGGCCGCGGTGTGGTGCCATTGGTGCCACGTGATGGACCGCGAGAGCTATGAGAATCCTGCAACGGCGGAGATTATCAATGAGAAGTTTGTGGCCGTGAAGGTCGACCGCGATGAGCGGCCGGATGTGGACACACGGTACCAGGCGGCGGTGTCGGCGATCAGTGGGCAGGGTGGATGGCCGCTGACGGCGTTTCTGACGCCGGATGGTAAGCCCTACTTTGGTGGGACGTACTTTCCTCCGGATGAGCGGTATGGGCGGCCGAGCTTTCAGCGCGTGCTGCTGACGATGGCCGATTCGTTTGCGAACAGGCGCGAAGAGGTTGAGGATTCGGCCGGAAGCGTGATGGAGGCGATTGAGCATAATGAAAGCTTTTCGGGGAGGGCTGGTGATCCGGGCGCGCCGCTGCTTGCGAAGCTGATTGATTCGATTGTGAAGCAGTTCGATGAACGCAATGGCGGGTTTGGATCGCAGCCGAAGTTTCCTCATCCGGGGGCGCTGGATTTGTTGATCGATGCCGCGGGGAGGATCGGTGCCTTGGAGACGCGCACCCCACCCATGAACGATGGAGCTGTTCATGAATGGGGCACCCAGAGTGTTGCGGCGCGTGCGAAGCATGTGGCGGCGGTGACGCTGGAGAAGATGGCGGCGGGTGGAATCTATGACCAGTTGGCGGGTGGGTTTCATCGGTACTCGGTGGATGAGCGCTGGATCGTGCCGCACTTCGAGAAGATGGCCTATGACAACAGCGAGCTGCTGAAGAACTATGCCCATGCGTTCCAGACGTTTGTGGAGCCAGAGTTCGCGCGCGTGGCGAAGGATATTCTGCGCTGGATGGATGAGTGGCTGAGCGATCGGGAGCTGGGTGGGTTTTATGCGTCGCAGGATGCGGACGATTCGCTGGATGATGACGGCGATTACTTTACGTGGACACGCGATGAGGCGAAGGCGGTGCTGACTGCGGAGGAGTTCGAGGTGGCGGAGAAGTATTACGACCTGCGGGCGGTGGGGGACATGCATCATAATCCGGCGAAGAATGTTTTGCGTCGTTCCACTGGCAGCGTCATCCCACCCATGAACGATGAAGCCGTTCATGAATGGGGCACCCGGATTGAGTCGGTGAAGCGGAAGATGTATGCGGCGCGGTTGCTGCGGAAGACGCCGTATGTCGATAAGACGGTCTATACGGGTTGGAATGGGATGTGCGTTGCGGCATACTTTGCTGCGGGGCG
>DHWW01000122.1 GCA_002413385.1 Granulicella sp. UBA5172 | reverse complement strand
CGCATCGACCGCAGTGACGCCAGCGCCCTGCTCGGGAAAGCGTGCACGCAGCGTTACGGCCAGCCTCGTTGCCTCGAACGACGTCAGCGCCGCCGGTCCGGGAAGTACCCGCACCGTTGCGGCGTTAGAGGTGCGCAGAGAGATTTCTTGTGATGTGGCTTGCGACATCTTCAGTGTGTTTAGCAGCGTCGTTTCGTTTTTGTTCCAGCGTGTTGAGGTACTCTTCCGTGATGTCTCCGGTGACATAAACTCCATCGAAGACGGATGCATCAAAGTGTGTAAGTCCGGGTGCGGCGTCCGTAATAGCCTGCTTTAAATCGTCCAGGTCCTGAAAGATCAGCTCATCGGCGCCGATGTCGTCGGCGAGTTGCCGGACGGTTCTTCCGCTTGCAATCAGCTCCGAACGCGCCGGCATATCGATCCCATAGACGTTCGGGAAACGCACCGGCGGCGCTGCCGAACTCACATAGACCTTCTTCGCGCCCTGCTCACGCACCATCGCGATAATCTCTCGAATGGTGGTTCCGCGCACAATCGAATCATCCACCAGCAGCACATTCTTTCCCCGGAAGACTTGCGGAATCGGGTTCAGCTTGCGGCGGATCGACTGCCTGCGCTGCGCCTGCCCGGGCATGATGAACGTCCTGCCCACGTAGCGATTCCTCACCAGCGCATCGCGATAGGGGAGCTGCAATCGCGTTGCAATCTCCTGCGCGGCTACCCTGCTGGTGGACGGAATGGGGATGACGACGTCGATGGGCACATGCGCCCACTCGCGCTTGATCTTCGCAGCGAGCTTGGTCCCCATATTGATGCGGCACTGATAGACCGACGCACCGTCGAGCACGGAGTCCGGTCGCGCAAGATACACGTACTCAAACAGGCAGGGAGCCTTCTCATGCGCCAGCAGGCTTTCATGCCGGTAGACGGTGCCCTGCATGTCGATGAAGATGACTTCTCCAGGCGCAAGGTCGTGGTCGAGGTCAAAGCCGCTGACCTGGAGGGCTACGCTCTCCGAGGCAATCATGTATTCCTTGTCCGTGCCAACGCTTCGGGTGCCGAACACCAGCGGCCGAATGCCGTGCAGGTCACGAAACGCAATCATCCCGACGCCCGCGACCATCGCGATCACCGCATAGCCGCCCTTACATCNNTTACATCGGCGGTGGACCTCTTCGACGGCAGCGAAGATATCAAACTCATTGGGCTTGACTGCACCACGCCGCGCCATCGCATGCGCAAAAACATTGAGCATGACCTCGGAGTCGGAGCTGGTGTTGAGGTGCCGCATATCCGTCTCGAACAGGCTTTCCACGATCTCCGAGACGTTTGTCAGATTGCCGTTGTGGGCGAAGATGATTCCATACGGCGAGTTGACATAGAAAGGCTGCGCCTCCGCCACCGATGCGCAACCCGCCGTCGGGTAGCGAACATGGCCAACGCCCATATTGCCCAGCAGCCGTGCCATGTTCCCCGCATCGAAAACATCCGTGATGAGGCCATTGCCCTTCTCGAGATAGAACCGATCCTCAAAGCACGTAGCAATGCCCGCAGCATCCTGGCCGCGGTGTTGGAGCATGGAAAGACTTTCGTAGATTACCGAGCTTACTGGACTATGCCCGAAGACGCCGACGATACCGCACATGATGCCTCACTGCCTGGCTGCTGCCGGAGTAGCTTCGAGTTTCGTCCCGAAGTCCGCCGGCGGGGATGGAAAACTGAAGTTGTCGGCATGCTCCAGTACACTTAGATTCCGGCCCGGCCTAAACGGTGCAGCGGAGCTGATGACACAGGCCATGGAACACACGGGCAGCGAATGAATAGGTTCACTACCATCATCTCCCATTGCGATGAGGAAAATCGGGCAAAATAACCGCCCGGGGCGATAATCAGGGCATAAACCCACCGCGCCTGAAGCTTTTTTTGTGTCCCCTGGATGCGATCGCTGTTGCTAGAAATTGAAGGATAGCCCACCCTGGATCGCACGAGGAATCTGCGCCAGAAAGAGCGTCTGCCCATCCGGCGCCAGGACTGGCTGATAGCCCTGCTCGAGCAGGTTGGTCGCCTCTACCACCGCATCCACGCCCTGCGGTAACAAGCGTCCGCCCCACAACCTCTGCCGAAGGTAGAAGCTCAGGTAGGCTTCCTCGGGGGTGGCGTTATACGCATTCACCTGGGTCAGGGTCCGAAGCGGCTGCCAGCGATACTCCACGCGCAGATTGCTGCCCGTTGGTGCGATTCTGCCTCGCACCGCAGCACTTACCGCCTGTGCTGTCCCATGCGTCGTACTTGCCGCCATGTCGGTCATCACAAGATTTCCGTTGCTGCGCAAAACCGTACCCAGGTCATACTCTACCGANNGCCGCCACTTCGAATGTCCCGGTCGTCGGATCAGCCACAGCATCGGCCATTTGCAGCGCAGCTCGCCTCATCAACCCGCTGCCTCCGATGGCGCTGTTGGCGAAGCGGTCGAGATAGATCGAGGCGCTTATGACACGAGGCCCCAATTTGCGACTGACAGAAATTTCCTGATGCAGACCACTATCGCTCAACGGCCTGCCCTGCGCGTCCGTCACTGCCATCAGCGTCGGCTTTAGCTGGTCGAGGTCGTCTGAGCTTTGCAACTCGCGACCCGTCGCAAAACGATAGGTCACCACCACATTGCTGCCCGGCCGTACCATCAGCCGCAGGAAGGGCTCTGCTTCCAGCCGCGTGGCCTCAAGACGTTCCGCCTCCAGCAGGGTTCCCGCATCGATCAGAAACGTGTCACCCAGAGCAAATTGCTGGGTACTCGCAAGATGCAATACCTGCAAGCCGTTGGTGGAATCACCGCTCATCATCTCAGGGTGGGACTGAAAACTCGACACCATCCGCGTGCTTCCGGTGAACGGAGTTCGCCGTTCATAGCCTGTAACCACCGACACCGACGGCCCGATGGCGTATTCTCGCCCCGCATTGCCGACGTCCGCGCGAAAAACAGCGCCATCACCGTCCGCCATCGTACGTTCCAGCACCAGCGACTGGTGCAGCCCGCCGTTACCAAACGAGCCATTGCCATTGGTCAGCACAATTCGTCCCTGCGATGAAACGCGTTGGGTATGTTCGGCGCTGGAAGAAACCGATGATCCGTCCTCAGGGTCAACCAGCCGCAGCAGCGGCCTGCTGGCCGTCGATCGCAGCGTCCACTTCCAGTCATCGACCGGTTCATCCGCTTTGCGGCGCTCGGCCGGCAGCCAGTTGTCTGCCTCAAACAGGGCGCTCATGGTCAGATTCACGACCGATTGCACACCGGCTCGCAGCCGCACGTTATTTCGAGCGAATGGAACAAAAAAAGCTGCAGTAGCCCGCAATTGATAGCGGCCGGACATCACCTGCGGCATCATATAGCGGCCATGATCGTCGCTGATCGCTGTGGCTACGGTGCTTGCGTCGGCACGCACCAGCTCAATCAGCGCACCCATCTGCGGCGTGCCGTGAACATCGCGTACTGTGCCTGAGATCATTGCTGGCGTAGGAAAGGCAAACATTTGCCCTGTCCAACCGGCCACGAACATCAGCAGCAACAAACCTGGTACGACTCGTTTCACCGCGCTCAAACCCTCATCTGCGCGTCTACGGCTCTCCGAATGTCCGCCCAGTCGGGAAGCCGGACGGCGGTCTAGCTGGTGGAGATGGCCAACACGGTACGGTCCTGTGTGTGGCTTGCCTCCTCATGCAGTGCGAGCGATGAAACTACCACTCTCACTGCACCCTGCAACGGTCCTTCTTCAGTCTACTGCTCCACAATAAACGGGGCGCTCTGGGCGATCTGCTGCTTTGAGACACCATCGTTAACCTTGATCGTCACCTGATACCGCCCNNTGGGGATTCAACTTCGATGCCAACTCCTGTGAGTCCAGAATCTGCTTGTTCGTTGCCAGATCGAGCACCTGATACTCGATCGTCGCATCGTTTTGCTTGTTTTGCCCAATGCCCAGATTATAAACCTGCATCCAGAAATTGAGGTTCTGAGCCCGATGGAAGGTTACAGGAGTCGAAATCGTCGCTGGAACCCTTGGAATGACCTTCGTATTCCCAATGACGAAGCTGCCCGCCCCCACATCCTTCGACGGCACCCGCTCCATCTCTCCCGCCAGAATCAGCGACGAGGACGACAGCCGGTCGTCGTCGAACTTCGGTACGTCGATACTTCGTCTCCACGTACCCATGTGATCGGAATTGTTGACGTCCTTGATCGCAATCTCCAGTTTGTAGCGTCCCGGCGGCAATGGAATCGCATTCCAATACACCGACATATTATTCTTCGTGCGCTGTAGCAGGTCGGTGGGTGTCTCCACCTTCACCGTATCTTCAAAGGTGTAGACGATGTGGTGATTAATGTTGCTGACTCGCCCAAGGATATTTACCGTGCCGGTCGAGTCACCTTCCTTGGTGCTGTAGGTAATGTCCCCGTTGCGGATCTGGAGAGTCACCGGCACCATCACCGTCTCGTTGGTCAACTTCACATAATCCGTTCGAACATCGAAGAGGAACGGAGGTCCGGTCAGCACCTTCGATGTCGTCAGAAAGTTATCCAGATCGGCAAACTTGACCGGCGGCGGTGCAAACAACTTGGCGAACTGATCCAACCTGTCGAACTGCTTGCTCTGCTGCGAGGAAGCCATCGGACCGGAGCCGAGCTGTTCCATGCCGCCACCCGCGAAACGATCAGCCTTCTTGGCCTGACCCATTTCTTCATACTGTGTCAGGCCGGCGCCAGGAACGTGCTTCAGGGCATCTTTCTCGGAGCGGTCCATGGTCGCGTGGTAGTCGCCGCACATGCAGGTATCGACAAACTCGATGTCGATGTTGTCACCAACCGCTGCGAGGTACCTGTAGTGCCAGACTTCGAATGGGAATGTGGACGTCTGGCCGCCTCCCTCGTCCATCGGGCGATCATAGCTTCCGCCTGAAGGGTGGGAGTCAATACTGTCGGCCTTTCCGTAGGCGATATAGATATGCCCGCGATCGGTCATCCAGCCCGGCTTACCCGCGGCGAAGTGCTCGTTGGCATACGCGATGCGAGCGTAATACTCATCGCGATACTCGTTGTCATTGGAGTCCGGATTCGGGTTGCGACGCAACCAGAACTGCTCGATAAAAGAATCGCGCTCTTCGTCATTGGAGAGACTCTTGAAGGTCTTGGTCTCCTGGTCGGTGATAATCCACCGAACATCCTCATCCAGCCACTTTTTGTACGAACCCTTCAACTCGGCGACGGTCGCCTTGCGGCGTTCCCGCTCCTGGTGGTCGCTCAGGCGGCGCTTCAACGGGTCCGGCTTTTCTTCGACCGGCGGAGTCTTGGTGACGCCTCCATTATCCTGGACCGTTTGGGCCGTTGAATCGTTGGCCGGTGCCGTCTGAGCAAACGCGAATGCGCCTGCGCTCAGGAGCGTTAGAAGAGCTATACCGGAAACGATGAAGCGTACCTGCGGGGTTTTCATGAGGGGGCCATACTCCTGTTACATAGACCTCCCCATTCTAGCTCCCGATGACCCTGCGCACAAGCCGCGCTGGCAGCCCACTGGTATCATCAAGCCATCGACTTCAATCCCTGCACAGATGCCGGGATCGAGCTACATATTCGTCTCGCAGGATCACGTCAAATCTTCCATTTACGAATTCAATGGAACCAAAGCGTGAAATCCTGCGTATACGTCAGTAATGAACTTCACGGCGAACGTGCGCCCCGGCTCCAGAAAACACGTCGCAAGAGAAAGCGTCCATGACCGGTAAGAAGATTCTGCTGATCGTACTCATTGTGCTTGTCATCGCAGGGGTTGTTGCGGGGACGGTCATTCACAGCCGTTCGAATGTTCCGGCCGTGACCACAGCCAAGGCTATCGACCAGGATCTCGTCTCGACGGTGAGCGGCACTGGACAGATCAAGCCCAAGACCTACGTCAACGTCGGTGCCACGTCCTTCGGCCGCATCACCCACCTGTATGTCAAAGAGGGTGACCACGTGAAGGCCGGCCAGTTGCTCGCGACGGTCGAGAGCGCGCAACCGGCCAGCGCTGTCGCCGCGCAGCAGGCCATCATCGCCTCTTCGCGCACCAATGTCGAGTCGTACATCGCCGCCGAGAAGACCGCCGAAGCCAATGTGGCTCAGGCCGAAGCCGACCTCGAGCAGAAGAAGTTCGACTACCAGCGAGCCCAGGCTTTGTACGCAGATAAACTCATTGCCAAGCAGGATTTCGACGCCAAGAAGGCACTCTACGATGTCGATATCGCGACCCTTGCCCAGCGCAAGGCTGCCGTCCTCCAGGCCAAGGCGCAGACGGCATCCGCTCGCAGCCAGGTGGCGCAGGGAGTCGCCACCCTGCGCGGCAACGACTACTCGCTGAGCCTCACGCGGAGCATTGCCCCCTTTGACGGCCTGGTGACCAATGTCCCGGTCCGCGAGGGTGAAACGGTCGTCCTCGGCATCCAGAACGCCGAAGGCTCGACGTTGATGACCCTGGCTGACATGTCCGTGATTACGGCTGAGGTCAAGGTCGACGAGACGGACATCGTCAACGTGCAACTTGGCCAGAGTGCCAACGTGACCGTCGATGCCTTCCCCGGCCAGATCTTCACCGGCAAGGTCACTGAAGTCGGCGATCAGGCCCTGCTCCGCACGACCGGTGTTGCGACGTCGCAGTCCACCACCGGCACCGAAGAGGCCAAGGACTTCAAGGTCGTCGTCACCCTCGACCCAACCAAGGTGGATCTCCGGCCAGGCCTTTCATGCACGGCCAAGATCACAACCGCTCACAAGCCGAACGCTCTGACCATTCCCATCCAGGCGCTGGTGGAGCGAGATCTGGCCGCCGAAGATAAGCTCTTCAAGGATCGCGGCAAGGTCTCCTCCACGACCCGGGCCGTCCCGGCCAAACAGTCCTCCCTCGTCCAGGGCGTCTATCTGCTCGCCGACGACAAGGGCCGCCTCCGTGTCCGCTTCGTTCCCGTCGCCACCGGCATCACCGGCACCACCGACATCGAGGTGCTGTCTGGCCTCAAAGCTGGCGACGAGATCGTCACCGGCCACTACAAAATCCTGCGCACGCTCAAGAGCGGAATCGCGGTCAAACGCGACAACTCTGTCGTCGTGCCAACCGCCTCTGACGACAGTTCCAACTAATCGCAACGTCTTCAACCGATTTCCCGGAGACCCTTATGACCATCAACACCTCCGAAGTCATCTCCCCGGCGCAGGACCGCATCGGCGCCAACGCCGACGGACCGCACCCAGGCGACGTCATCGTCACCGACAATCTGTGGAAGACCTACGAGATGGGTGATCAGCAAGTGCACGCCTTGCGCGGAGTCGACATTCGCATCCGTCATAACGAGTACGTCGCCATCATGGGGCCGTCCGGTTCGGGCAAGTCCACGCTGATGAACCTCATTGGCTGCCTGGACAGCCCCTCCGAGGGACGCTACTGGCTCAACGAGCACGATGTCTCCCAGTTGAACGACGACGAACTCGCGCGCATCCGCAACAAGGAGATCGGCTTCGTCTTCCAGACCTTCAACCTGCTCGCCCGCGCGACGGCTCTGCATAATGTCGAGCTGCCACTGATCTACAACGGAACTCCCTCCGCTGAACGGATTGAGCGCGCCAAGTTTGTCCTGCAATCAGTGAACCTCGGCGACCGCATGAACCACAAGCCCAACGAACTCTCCGGCGGCCAGCGCCAGCGCGTCGCGATTGCCCGCGCACTGGTGAACAAGCCCTCCATCATCCTTGCCGACGAACCGACCGGCAACCTTGACTCCAAGACCTCGGTCGAGATTATGGCGCTCTTCGACAGGCTCCACGACGAGGGCAACACCATTATCCTCGTCACGCACGAACCCGACATCGCCGATTACGCCCACCGCATCATCTCGATCCGCGATGGGTCGGTCGAGTCCGACGGCCCCAGCGCCCGCGTGCGCCACACCCAGCACGTTTAGATCAATCGTCCCTTGCGCAAAGCCTGCCTCCTCAGGAGTCAGGCTTTGCGCGTGTTCGCCCTTTGCAATGAATAAATTGCCTCCTCCACGTATCGCACTAAGCAGCCCTCAATTTCTTCCCTGCTCACCACCGTGGCATGCGCGCATCTAAACTAGCAGTATGGATAAGCGCGCCCGATTGTTGCTGCTACCTCTCTTTTTTTTGTTGTGCTTCTGCCAGCTCAGTTACGCGGTGGGCGCACGCTTCGACCTAATCGGCCCCAAGATTGACGTTCGCGTCACGCGCGACGGCCAGACGCTCCCCATCGCCACCGTCCCCAACCTTGAGCCGGGGGACAAGCTCTGGATTCACCCGGATCTACCGTCCACCCAATCCGTCAAATATCTTCTGATTTGCGTCTTCCTGCGAGGCAACACCAATCCCCCGCCCGAAAACTGGTTCTACCGGATTGAGACCTGGGACTCCAAGGTTCGTGAAGAAGGAACCTTCATCACCGTCCCGGCTGACGCCCAGCAGGCAGTCCTCTTCCTGGCTCCGGAGACGGGCGGCGACTTCTCCACCCTCCGCTCGGCTGTCCAGGGCCGTCCCGGAGCCTTCGTCCGCGCCTCGCAGGACCTCCTCGAGGCCGGCTTCGAGGAAGCTCGCATCGAGAAGTACGTTGCCTCCATCCGCCGCGTTCCTCCCTCGGATGCCGCCAAGCTCCTGACGCACTCCGATCTTCTGGCCCGCACTCTTGACCTCAAACCCAACAGCGATTGCTTCAAGCAGCCCGTCGACACCCAGTTCACCTGCCTCACGCAGAGCGGCTCACAGATCGTACTCGACGACGGCCACGGCCAGAACATGACGGACGCACTCAATGGACCCACGTCGGATCTCATTGCGCAGGCAAGTTACACCAGCGCCGCCGGTGGAGGAGCCTACTCCGCCTACGTTGGTGCCATCGTCGACCTCGTCCGCATCATGGGCAAGCTTCACTCTGCCCAATATCAGTACATCCCCGCCATCAGCTTTCCGCAGGGCGACGCCATGAATCTGCGGCTCAACACGCCGCCCTCGTTCCACAATCCAAAGTCCGTGCTGGTCATCGCTCTGCCCGCTGTGAAGACCGCCACGCCGCCGCCGCTGCGCCCCGCCGACCCCAACGAGGTCACCTGTCTCATCAAGCCCTCCGTCGTCCTGCCGATCGAAGGAGCTCCGCTGGTGTTTTCAACCGACTTCGCCCATGACCTCGTCCTGCACCTGAACACGCCTCCTGGCGCACCCGCTGAGGCGGATATTCCCCTCACCCCAGACCCTTATCTCGGTGGCCTTGTCCTCCAGAAGGAAGAGCAGCACCGTCTTCTGCTTCACGACCCCACCTTGCTGACCTCCGGCTCCTCTGGACCGCCCGAGCCCAACCCCTTCGCCAATCCCGCGATGGCTATCCACAAAGCTCCTGTTGCCAAGCCGCAGCCGAAGCCGATCCTGCTCAGCGGAACCATTCGGGGACGCTGGGGTTTCGACGACTTCACCGGCCCAACCGTCCACCTCCAGCAGCTGCCCGGCTCCGGCTGGACCATCGTCCCACCCACCAGCAACGCCGGCGATGATTCCAAAAGTCCTACCTTCGGACTCATCGCCGGGCACACCGCGCAGCTATTGCTTACCTCCACCGGCTCTGCCTGCGTCCATACCATCAGCGCGCATCCCAACGGGTATACCGGTGAGCTCACCATTCCGTTCAAGCCGGAACCCAAGGCCGATGATCCCAACCTGATCGCCCTCACGCTTCCGCTCGAGCATGACGTCACGCCCGGCGACCTTCACCTCTCCATCCAGCAATACGACCAGCCCAAAGCCAACGACGTCGCTGCCCGCACCTTCTCCGAGCCAGCCAAGGTCACCGCCATCGAACTCCACGCCGGCGACAAGACCCTGATGCTCAGCGGAACGCGGCTTGGCGAGATCGACAAGCTCAAACTCGGCGACCTCGTCTTCTCCCCCGCCCCGGAATCCACGGACGACGTTCTCGCCACCGACGCATCGCTCCCCGCGACGCTGCACTTTGCTCTCCCGCACAACACCCCTTCACCGGCAACCCATGCCAACGACCGCCTCACTGCCGACATCCTCCTCCGCGACGGCCGCTCCCTCACCTTGCCCGTCACGGTCTCGGCACCACGTCCCACCATCACGCTGCTGCGCAAGTCAGCCCTTCCCGGTGCTGCTTCGGACATCATTCTTTCCAACCCGGACGACCTGCCCCTCTCCTCGCTCCTCACCTTCACCCTCAAGAGCCCGACCCCCTTTCCGCGCAATGGCGAGATCGAGATCGAGACCCTCGACGGAACCCTCCGGACGGTCCTCACCCTCGCCCCCTCCGGCGGCCTGCTCCTGCAGGATCCCCACACCGTGGTTGCAACGCTCGACCCACTGCGCTCCTTTGGCCCCAGCGCCTTCGGAGCCCTTCGCATGCGCGCGATCTACCCAATCGTCGACCGCCGCCGCGACGGTCGACACGCAGAGTCTCAATCAACGGTCCAGACCGTGCCAGCCCCCACCTCGGAGACATCCACAATTGCCGAGGACGACGTCAACTCCCCCGCCAGCGACTGGCTGCCGCTGGCGACCCTCGTCCGCTTACCAACTTTCTCGCAGCTCCAATGCAGCCCCGATCCCACGCAACCCTGCACCGTCACGGGCAGCAGCTTCTTCCTGCTCCAGGACGTCTCCAACGACCCCAGCTTCGCTTCCCCCGTGGCCGTTCCTGATGGCTATACCGGCAGCAGTCTGACCGTGCCTCACCCCTCGGCTGCNNCTGCCCGTGCCCGCCCCCCCCGCTGTTCACGCCCGCGCGAGCCACGTCAGCCCGGCAAAGCAGGCACCGCTCACCGCAGACCCGGTCACAACAGCCCCGGAGACATCGGCTCCAACGAATACGGATGCTCCCCCACCTGCCAAACAAAAGAGCCCGGCGCCAGTTGCGCCGAGCTCCTCTGCCACTCCATCCCCCACCGGAATCTAACTTCGAAACTACCTGCTCCGAAGTCTCGTCCGTACTACACCTGAGACATGCTCAAGCTGAGGATTGCTACCCCTCCAGCTCCACCTGCGGCTCCTGTGCAGCCGCCGGCAGTTGCTGCACCTTGCTATGTTTCACGCTGTAGGTGAAATAGATAATCAACCCGACCAGCAACCATCCCACGACCACGATCTTGGTCAGCGATGGCAGCGTCCAGATGAGATACGTCGCACTCAGAATGCCGAGGATCGGCACCAGCGGAACCAGCGGCGTCTTGAAGGGCCGATGCAGGTGAGGATTGCGGCGGCGCAGAATCCATACCCCGGCGCACACAATCCCAAACGCCAGCAGCGTTCCCATGTTGACCAGTTCACTCAGCTTGTCGATGGGCAGCACCGCCGGCATGAACGCCACGATCACTCCCACCACGATATTCGAGATCCATGGCGTCCGGAACTTCGGATGAATGACGCTCGCCCACTTCCACAGCAGTCCGTCCTTGGACATCGAGAAGAACACCCGCGACTGACCCAGCAGCATCACCAGCATCACCGTCGCGAGACCGAACACAGCACCGATCTTCACCAGGATCGATCCCCAGCGAACGCCCGTCGCATCGATACCGACCGCAACCGGATCAGCAACATTCAGCGCATGGTAGTTGACCAACCCAGTCAGAACGCCCGACACCAGAATGTACAGAATGGTGCAGATGACCAGCGATCCAAGAATCCCGATCGGCATATCGCGCTGAGGATTCTTTGCCTCCTGCGCCGCCGTCGACACCGCATCGAACCCGATATACGCAAAGAAAATCGACGCCGCGCCAGCCGTGATTCCGCCGATGCCAAACGCCCCCGGCCCCTCACTCTTCGGGATAAACGGATGCCAGTTCGCCTTCGCCACCTCGGGATGGTGCAGCAGAAAACCAATCCCCAGGAACAGGAAGATTCCCACCACCAGCAGCTTCACGATGACGATCCCCGTGTTGAGATTCGCCGACTCCTCGATCCCGATCACCAGCACTGCGGTGATCGCGAGAATCGCAAGAAAGGCAACGAGGTTGAACATCCCCGCCACATGAGGCAGTGAACTCGCGTTCAAGCCATTCGGCAGTGCGGCCAGCGTTTGCCATCGATCATGGTAGAGATACAGCACATTGCCCGGCGTCGTCGTCAACTGCGGAGGGATGTGAATGTGAAAGTCCTGCAGTAGTCCCACCAGGTAGCCGCTCCATCCAGACGCCACCGTGGCTGCACCGAAGGCATACTCCAGCACCAGATCCCAACCGATGATCCACGCCACAAACTCGCCCAGCGTCGCATAGCCGTACGTATAGGCTGAGCCGGCAATCGGGATCAACGACGCGAACTCCGCGTAACACAGCCCCGCAAACGCGCACGTGATACCTGCCACGACGAAGCTCAATACCACCGCCGGACCAGCATGCTTTGCGGCAGCCTGCCCCGTCAGTACGAAGATGCCCGCTCCGATGATCGCGCCGATTCCAAGCGTAATCAGGTTCAGCGGTCCCAGAACCCGTTTGAGTTCGACCCCACCCTCGTTTTCCGCTTCCTTCAACAACATCGATAACGGTTTGACCGCCAGCAGATTTGCCATTCGTTCCTAGTCTCCTACTCCCTGTTCCCGAATCTTTGTTCCCTGTCTCTTCCACACCAGATACACCGGCACACCGAGCACCACCAGCAGCAATCCTGGCCATGTGTACTGAGGCTTATATCGCAACAGTACACCACAAATCCACGTCGCCATCACGATGTACAAGGCTGGAAGTACAGGATATCCAAACGCCTTATAGGGCCTCGCCACATCCGGTCGTTTCTTTCGCAGCACGAACAGCCCAAAAATCGTCAAAATATAAAACACCAGCACGGCGAAGATCACGTAATCCAGCAGTTGCCCATAGCTTCCGCTCAGGCACAGCAGGCAGGTCCACGCCCACTGCATCCAAAGAGAGTTCACCGGCGTCCCCGACTTCTCGCTCAGCCTGCCCGCGCTCTTGAAGAACAGTCCGTCGCGGCTCATCGCATAGTAAACACGAGCACCGGCGAGCAGCATCCCGTTCACGCAGCCAAAGGTCGATACCAGGATCGCGGCCGCCATCAGCTTAGCTCCAAGACCAGCGAAGGCAGTCTGCATCACCGCCGTCGCCACCCTGTCCTGCGGTGCCGTCTGGATCGCCACCATCGGCAGCACGCTCAAATAAACAAAGTTGCAAAGGATATAAAGCAGCAGTACCACGCCCGTCCCCAGCGCCAGGCTAAGCGGCAGGTTGCGCTTCGGGTTGCGAATTTCGCCCGCGGTAAAGGTCACGTTGTTCCACGCATCGGCGCTGAACA
>DHWW01000070.1:14645-21951 GCA_002413385.1 Granulicella sp. UBA5172 | reverse complement strand
ACCGGTGCCCTTGTCTTCTTTCAGATCGAAGCCGTCCGCCCCACCACCTTCACCTTCAGGCTTCATGCCCAACATGCAAAGCATGTGGCCCGCGCCATCCGATGACATGCCGTCTCCAGAATGGGTGAGCACGCCGCCTTCCAGCGGCTTCTATATGCTGCATCTCAATTTTCCTGACACAGCGGCTGCCATCGCGATGCCTACAGCCGAGCCCGGCATTCTCCAGCCCTACCAGGAGCGCGCCGCCTTCTACCCGCTGCAATTTGTAGTGCACTTCGATCCTGCTCGCGATACCGGTAAATCCTTCCCCCTGCTCGCCGTCATCAGTCAACGGAAGGAAACATCAACCATCGCCAACTTCGGCACGAAACTCGCCGAGCTAGATCATTCCAGCAATGCGATCGTTGAGCAGAATCAAACCTACTATCGCCACCTGCTTACGACTGAAATGCATCTCGATACACCGGACCAGCGTCTCAACCTTGCGTTCTCGCGGGCCGAGAGCTCCATCGACCAACTCAGGGTTGAGACCATACCGGATCATCAGGAACAAGCGCTTACCGCTGGCTTCCTCGGCTCCGGAGCCTCCGTCCGTCCCGGCTTTGGCTGGTACTTCGGGCGCGACGCCTTGTGGACTCTCTACGCATTAAATAGTGTGGGCAACTTCGAAACCACGCGTCAGGAGGCCGAGTTCCTTCTGAAGCGCCAATCTCCGGAAGGAAAAATTCTGCATGAATGGTCGCAGACCTCGGATCTTGTCGATTGGAAAAGTCTGCCCTACGAGTATGCTTCTGCAGACGCCACATCCCTGCTGCCCATGGCCATCAACGACTATCTCCGCATCAGTGGTGACAAGGATTTCGTCGCAGCACACTGGGACAATCTCGTCCGCGCCTGGCACTTCGAGACCACCCACGATGCGGACGGCGATGGAATCTACGACAACTCCGCAGGCTCGGCATGGGTCGAATCGTGGGTCCCCACCATGCCCAGCCAGGAAATCTATCTTGCCGTCCTGGATGAGCAGGCAAGCCTCGCCTTCGCCAACCTCGCTCATGCAACCAGTCATCTCGACCTGGAACTTTCCGCACGCCAGCGAGCTGCCCGCATCGCGCAGACCATCGACAAGGAATACTTCCTTCCCGCATCCAGCAACTACGCCTTCAGCTGGAACAACGGCACAGTCGACGCCACCTCAACCATCTTTCCCTCCGTCGCCTGGTGGGATGGCGATGCCCAGCTCAACCACAGCGATCCGATGATCTCCCGCTGGGCCTCGGCTGATTTCTCCACTGATTGGGGAACGCGTCCGCTCAGTGCTCATACCAGTTTCTACGATCCCATCAGCTACCATCAGGGCTCCGTATGGCCTCTGTTCACAGGCTGGGTCTCCGTCGCCGAGTATCGCACCGGACACGCTCTCTCCGGCTACGATCACCTCATGCAGAACGTCGACCTCACCTGGTCGCAAGACCTCGGTAATGTGACGGAGCTCTTGTCCGGACAATTCTTCCAGCCGCTCGGCCGCAGCACAGCCCACCAGTTATGGTCCTCTGCCATGGTGATTTCACCCATTGTCCGCGGCCTCTTTGGGCTCGATTGGAATGTTCCCGAGAGCACCTTCACCGTCACGCCATACCTCCCCGCGGACTGGTCGCACGCCACCGTCAGCAACATCCCCTTCGGCTCAGCGTTCTTCGACCTCACCTTCACCCGCACCGATTCTCAGTTACTCGTAGAGGCGGTCAACGCTCCCGCAGCTCTCCATCTTCAATCCGGAATCCCCGGAGCCAGGGTCACAGGGCACCTTATCCGTATTCCGCTGCCGCCCGTTGAGTTGGCCATTGTGCATCAAGCGCCAGAAGCTGGGGGGGAGACCAGTCAGCTCAAAGTACTGCAGGAGCGGTCCAGCACGCACAGTTGCACCTTATCGCTGGAAGGTATCGGCGGAGCAACCTATACTCTTCTCCTGCGAGAGAATGCGCATGCGCTCCACGTGCAGGCACACGGCGCGACGCTCGGCAACATCGATCACGGGTTGCGAGTCATTACCGTCACCTTCCCCGCGGCGCCTGCCTACATCACCAGAGAAGTGAATTTTTCCTGGTAGCGATCACGCCGGAAAAGATCACGGACAAGCCGAAAACGGTCAGGGAGCTGTATCGGATGCCTGTCGCTTCGCCACTTCGAATGCTGCGAGGTCGCCTTCTTCCGCTCTCGCTGGGCTGCATGTTCCTGCTCGGCACTGCGCATCCCGCACCCGCACAGTCAGCGCCCACTGCAGACAATCTAACGCTCAACACGGACGCCGTCGCGCCAGCACGCTTCATCGCTGCGCATGGACATCGCGCCCTCATCAGTGGCTACGCATCCGAAGGCCTCGAAGTCTGGGCATATCCATTTCAGATCCTGCGCAACTACCGCGTCGCGTTCCACCCCGAGGGAGCAACGTCCCCCATCGACGGTCAAACGATTCTCGGGCGTGTCACCTACACCGCGGATTCGATCACACGCGTCTACCTCGGTCCAGACTTCATCGTCAGCGAGACATTATTTGTTCCGCTGAACGAACCCGCGGCCATCCTTACCTACACCATCCAATCTCAACATGGCCAACATGGTGTCGATATCGAGGTGCATGCCACTCCGGTCCTGAACCTCATGTGGCCCGCGGCCCTCGGTGGCCAATCTACTTCGTGGAACTCATCCCTCTCCGCATTCGTTCTGGAACAACAGAGCAGCGGTTATCGTGCCATCGTAGCGTCGCCAGACATCACAGCCCACGATGCCATTGCTAACCGCACAAATCAAGGCACAGGCGGCGGTGATATCGGCTTCACGCTGCATCCCGCCGACGGCCTTGCCACCGTATACATCGCCCTCAATCCTCCCGGCGAATCCGATCCTGCCACGCTCTTCCACCAGCTGGTACAAGACCGCGCAGCCCTTCAGGCACAGTACGACCAGCATGTTCACGACGTTGCAGAATCGATGTTATCCATCACGACCCCGGACCCTCGCGTCAACCAGGCCATCGCCTGGTCAGAAATTGCCCTCGACCAGGCATGGGTCTGTAATCGCGATCTGGGGTGTGGCTATGTGGCCGGGTATGGCCCCTCGCGCCCCGGTCGCCGACCTCAATATGATTGGTTCTTTGCAGGTGATGGCCTGATCGCCACCGATGCTGCCCTCAGTGCGGGCAACACCACGCAGGCGCGGGACGAGCTTGAATTCATCCTTCGCTATCAGGATAAAAAGTCAGGAATGATCTGGCACGAGCTGTCCCAGAGCGCCGGCTTCATCGACTGGATCGGCAAATACCCTTACATGTATGTTCACGTGGACATCACGTTCCAGTTCCTCCCTGTCCTCGCGCGTTATGTTGCGGCGACAGGAGATCTACCCTTTGCCCGCGCTCATTGGCCAGCCATCGAAGCTGCCTACAACTATTGCGAATCTCTGATCGATCCAGCCACCGGATTGCCCCGCATCCCACTCAACAAGGAAGGTGGCAATGAGCAGGACCGCATGTCAGAAGACCTTGGGCTTTCCATCAGCTGGGTCGAGGCATCTTCTTCCTTCCAGCAGCTCGCATCGTTGACGGGCCATGCAAGGCAGGCCGACCTCGCCGACCATGCGACGCTGCGTGCGCGCAACGCCGTTCCCACCCGTTACTGGGACCCGCAACATTCGCTCTGGATCACCGGCTTCTCCGAGTCTGGCCACGCGATCACGCAGCAGCGAAGCTCCCCGGCACAAGGTATCGCTCTGCATCTATACACACCGCAGCAAGACCAGCAACTCCTCGACCAGCTCGCCTCTGCAGCTTTTCAGACAGACTGGGGCAGCCGCGGCGTAGCCTCCGGATCACAGGGCTTCGATCCTTCTTCCTATGCCAGCGGCAGCGTCTCGGCCGATGGAACGGCCAACCTCGCCACAACCTTCTGGTCAGCGCATCGGCCTGTGCCCGCCTTCAATCTCTGGAGCTCCCTGCTCTCCTGGTCGTCCCTCGACTCCCTCGGTCACCTCCACGAAGTCCTCGCCGGTTACGTCTATCGCCCGCAGGAAGAATCCGTTCCAGAGCAGACCTGGTCGTCCGCTGGCTTTCTTCACCGCCAGCGTTCGCGGCCTGCTCGGTCTGGACATCGATGCCCTCAAAAATTCAATCACCTTCGCACCGCACCTGCCAGCCACCTGGCATACTGTCTCCATCTCGAATATTCCGCTCTCTGGAGCAAAGATTTCTCTCACGCTCCACCAGACCACCACGGAATTAATCCTCGATCTGCAGAATCCCGGAGAGCCCTTCCATCTGATCTTTGCGCCGGACCTGGCTCTCGGTGCCAGCGTCGATGCCGCAGAGTTAAACCACCGCAAACTCGCCATCACAACCGAGCAGCATCCACAAGACACGAGCGCGCGAGCTGTGTTTCAGGTCATGCACGGTGCCAACGAAGTACACGCCGCTCTGCACGGCGGCATCTCCATCATCACCACGAATCCTCCACCACTGCTCGGAGATTCCAGCCACGGCCTGCGAGTCATCGACGTGCATCTGGCCGGCGACTCCCTGGTTCTGGACGCCGATGTTCAACCCCACGGCGTCGCGACGCTGCAGCTCGAAACACCGTGGCAAATCCTCAACGCAACCGGCGCAATCGTCGAGCCCCTTGCGCCCAATCTAAGCCAGCTAACCTTCGTCTTCCCCGCCGCAAGTGTGGTCGACAATCACTACCAGCATCTCCACGCGATCGTTCAACTCAAGCGCTGATCCTGTAGCTCGGACTGCGCGACGAACATCATCAGCATCAAACTGCTACTCCTGGGGACTTGGAATGAAACTCCATACATTGAGCTCAACGCGATACCAAGGTCGACGGACGCGCTCCTTCCTACTTGTCTGCATCATCGCATCGCTCGCATCGCATACTCCGGCGGCTGTTCCTGCAGCAGCACCCATGGCCGCCACACTCAGCTCTGCAGACATCCAGATTCGTGTTCAGGCGGGTGCTCATTCCCCCACATTGACCAGGCTCTCCGGCGCCTCAGGAAACGTATGGCTCAACCAGGAAATCGAAGCTCCTCCGCAGCACGTCTACCGCGGCAACACGCTTCTCCCGGTTTCGTGGTCCTTCAGGCCAAACCTGTCCACGTCCGATGCGCACCATGTGGAGTTTGTCTACGAGTCAGCAACGCCGCATCTCCAGCTCCGATGGCAATGGCGAGTTCGTTCGAGATTCGGCCCGATAGAACATACCATCGAGGTTAAAAATTTGAGTCAGCAGGAGCTATGGCTGCCGCTGGTGGACAGCCTTCGTCTCGACTGGCATCTACAACCCGACGCGCACATCGAATCGCTCTACATCGAGAAAGGTGCCGACGCTCCATCCGAGCAGGACACGCATCTCGACACCGTTGCCGAAGGATATCGCTGGATCGGCAGGTCCACTACCTATGCCCTTCCCATGAAGGGGCAAGCACGAGAGATTATTCCTGCCGTGATCGTCTACCAATCCACCGGCCACACCGCGCGCGCTACAACATACGATGCCGACTGCTACCGAATTCTCCCGCGTTGGCTCTGAAGAAATCTTTCAGAGTCTGCGCGCGGCCTCCCGTGACGGCGCGGATTGTATCGGTAACGCCGCGAGCCCCTTCATCGCTCCGTCTTTCAGATGATCGAAAGTATTGCCAAAGATGCGACAGACGGCCTGCGCCTAAACCTCCACACTGGCCTGTCTTTACTCCAACGTTGACGCCGTTATTGCCGCACTCGAGCATTGCTCATTGCTCCTGTGATCCCTTTACCCTCTTCTATCGTGTAGATTCTGTCTACCGCAGGCACAATAACCTTCTCTACCTTCCCGCCAGGCCAGTGGATGATGACAGCATCGAGCGATGTCGCCGTTGCTAGGCCGAAATGCATACGTGGATCATTTGACGAAGCAAAGCTGCCACCACTCAGCACGTCTCCACGTTGTGTCACTTTGCCGACCGTCAGGAAAATGCTTGCACCCGTTGCATCGCGTGGACCACCTGGCCCTCCAACGAGTCGGAATTCTATCCAATGATGATGGTCGTCATTCACATTTCGTAGAAGAGTGGGAGTCGAGTTGATGTTATTGAGTACGGCGTCGATTTTGCCATCATTAAAGAGGTCGCCGAAGGCAGCTCCGCGCGCAGGCAGCACAACCGCGAGCCCTGTATTCTGAACCGCTGGCACTGGTGAGAATGTATCTCCGCCTACATTACGGAAAAGAAGCGGACGCTCTGCGAAGCTAGTGCCCCAGTCATTCTGATCCACTTGCGGATACACATGACCGCTGGCGATGAAGATATCCTTCCAACCGTCGTTATCGTAGTCTATGAAGCCATCGCCCCAACTGAGGAACGGAACCGTTGTTTTGGCAATCCCAGCTTCGTAGCTGACGTCGGTGAAGCTCAGACCGCCGTCATTGCGATAGAGCACTTTATAGTCGTCCGAAAAATCAGTGTTAAGAATATCGAGACGTCCATTGTTGCGGTAGTCCCCTACAGCGATGCCCATCGTGGCCGTCTCATGGCCATCCCGGTTGACGGCGTACCCGGACTCGAAGCTGAGGTCTTCAAACGTCCCGTCTCCTTTGTTCCGATAGAGATAGTTTGGTGTCGAATCATTTGCGACGAGCAACTCAGGCTTGCCGTCTCCATTCAAATCAACAAAGAGTGAGGCTAGGCCATAGTATCCAGGAGCGTCGCTTACGTGCGCCTGATCGCTCACATCCGTGAAGGTGCCATCGCCATTGTTATGAAATAAGTGGTCGTGTTCCCCCTTAATTCCACGAGGCCCACAGAAAACACTCACTCCGCGAAACTGACAAAAATTTGAGACCACCCATTTCGATCCTTCCACGGGAGGATCATGGAAATCATATCTGGTGTAGCCCGGCACAAAGAGATCGAGCTTGCCGTCTCCATCGTAATCCCCAAAGGTTGGGCCTGTAGACCACATGTCGAGGGCAACACCTGCCTTCTCAGCGACGTCAGTGAAGGTGCCGTCATGGTTGTTGTGNNGCTGCGTGTCCAGGGGCTGCTTTGCCGTCCATGGCGTCGTACGTGAGGCCGTTGACCAGGTAAATATCCATCCAGCCATCATTGTCATAATCCAGCAGCGCAACGCCTCCGCCGAGCGACTCGACTATCGTAGATTTCGCCGGTGTGCCACCCTGATACCGCCAGGTGGTTAAGCCCGCTTGCTTGGATGCATCCGTGAAAACAACGGGACCGTGCTGAACGAAACCACCTGCTGTAATGGGTCGATTCTGCG
>DHWW01000070.1:14357-14628 GCA_002413385.1 Granulicella sp. UBA5172 | reverse complement strand
TCGCATCGCTGCCGCGGTCAGCAGCGGCTTGACTAGCTTCCCGCTGCAGAAGTCCGTATGTGTGCAACTCTTGCTGGGCATCGGATGTTTTGCCCTGGGCGTGGTAAACGGTGGACAACAGAAAGTGGATCGACGGCTCTTTGGGGCTGGCCTTTTCAGCAACCAGCAGATCAGTGAGTGCCTTGTCATGCTGACCCAGCTTGATCAGCGCTCGGGCACGATCCACATGTGCCTGCATCAGCGTAGGACAGCGGCGAATTGCGTCGTTGAG
>DHWW01000070.1:0-14273 GCA_002413385.1 Granulicella sp. UBA5172 | reverse complement strand
AACGCGTCCTCAGAGAGCTGAAGGTAGGTCTTGCCCAGCAGATACCATGCCTCCTGATCCTCTGGATGGCGCAACGTGAGGTTCTTGAGCGGCACGGTCGCTTCCTCATATTTGCGCGTATTGATCAGCACGCGAGCGAGCGTCATCTCTACGTTGTCATCCGTAGGATTGGTGCGCAGCGCAGCTTGTAATGGGGCCTCGGCCTTCTTGTTTTCACCCATCTCGAAATAGCTGATGCCAAGCAGTGCCGATGCCGTCGTCATGTTGGGATTCAACTTGATTCCATGCTCGAGCACCTCCGATGCATGGACATAATCATGTTGGCCAAAGTAGAGGAAACCCAGGTTGTTATAGGCTGGAGCCAAATGTGGCGCGAGCTTCAACATTGCGATGTAAGCGTCGATCGCCGCGTTGACGTCTCCCCGTGTCTCCGCCGACTTCGCCTGTGCGTAAAAATGCTGAACCTCCGGCGTAACTTCGCTTTCATCCGATTGAGCGAGCGCCGGCCACGCATTCCAGCCGAGTAACGAAACGACGATGAGCAGCAGGCGTATATATCTCAACAGTATCCTCATCCAACACAAATAGAAGTTTGCGACGTTCTCTTCGTTCCTTCTTCGCACCACAGCATTCTAAGAGCTTTTNNAACTTATCCTATTTGGAAGCTCAATGCCCTGGAACAAAAAGAGCGGACTGCTGGGAGCAGTCCGCTCGGATGGAAGCTACATGGGAATTCCTTTAGTCCTATCCAGCAAGCAGAACCGAATTCTAAAATTCAATTCGGAAGCCCGCCTGCCCTTGACGATTGCTATTACTCTGCCCTTGACTTTCTGCCTGTCCGAAAGTACCGTCGCTGGCATTGTTGTCAGGGCCATTGAATATCGTCCGATTGAACACGTTGAAGTAATCAATCTGCAAGATACCCACAATGCCTGCTCCGAAGTGAAAGCGCTTTCTAACATTCACGTCTTCGTTGTAGTAAGCGGGGTTGCGCAATCCTGCATAATTACGTTGCGCATTACCGATCACATATTGACTTGAAGTAACACTGAAAGCCGCCGGATCGAACATCTGCGCTACGTTAGCCTTTCCTAGAAAGTAGTCTTTTTCAAGGTTGTAGGATGCGGTGCTCAGCTTTACAGAACTGTTACGGTTGGGGCGGTTGAAACCGTTCGGGAAGGGGCTTCCATTTTCATAAACCCCATTAGCGGAGCCCGCCTCATAGTCGAGAATCCAGCCCGCCTGCCACCCGCCAAAAATCTGACCTGTGACACCTTTGTTATTGAGGAGAGCTTTTCCTGGACCGATTGGCAGTTCATACGTTCCACTTACCTTGACGATGTTTGGTTGATCCGAATTGGAGATAGCCCACTCGACGCCCTGATTGTACTTATTGATTCCACCAGCCGTGAAGCTGGAAAAACCACTGCTGGCGTTGTCATATTGACGAGACAGCGTGTAGGCCACCAGGAAAGCGAGGCCGTTGGTGAAGCGTTTCTCCGCCTGCACCTGGGCACTTTGATAATAGACGGAACCAGAACTCTCAAAGTTATTGAAAATATTGGAGTATTGAGGATATGGCACCAGCGACTGCGCTACAGATGCGGATCCGCCGAAATCAGTCACGAAGTTCGCGTACGGAAGACTGAATCCAGCCGCCTGTGCCGACCCATCGGCGAAGCTGAGTCCAAGTTTCGGCCCGAGCGAGAGATAGGACGGATCGAGTTGGTTGATTGGGTTCAACTGACTGGGTAGGTGGACTTCACGATTGCCCACCCAGGCCGCCTGGAGGAATATCTGCCAAGGCAGTTCACGCTGTAGATTCACATTCCACTGCTCGCTGTACGGAGCGTATCCATCGTTCCGGTTGAAGGCGTTGATTTGTGTGCCTACGCCAAGTCCAGGACTAAATGGCGTCGCTGGAGGATTAGGAAGGACATTGGTATCCCAGCTTCCATAGGAGGAGGCGTTGGTGCCACTGCTGTTGCGGGTGTATGAACCAACCAATAGATTGCCGTAGTTGACGGCCACTTTGTTGGTTCCATACTCATAGGCTCCGCCGTCAAGGAAGGCTATGCTGAAGCCGCCCTGGATCACCATCTTACTGCTAAGCTGGTAGGCGAATCCGAGACGCGGGCCAAAGTGGTTCCAGTGGATGTCAGCCCGGTTGTATCCTGCGCACCCGGTGCAATTTCCCAGCTTCGTGGCTGCGCCCAGCAAGTTGCCCGCAGCAGGATTGGGAGTAGCAGGATTGAAGAAGACCACATTGTTCGCGTTCTCGGTGAACGGGACCATGATGTCCCAGCGCACGCCGAGATTGACGGTAAGCTTCGGTGTTACCTTGATATCGTCCTGTAGGTAAGGTGATAGATCAAGGTTACGCAGACGCAACTCCTGTGAATTACTGCGGTTGGCCTGATCGGGTATGCCTAGCAGGAAGCTCGCGAAGGCGCTACCTTCTGAGCCGAAGTTTGGATCGGCTGGATTAGGCACAGAGGTCGTGCGTTGGCTGAAGGAGAAGTGGCCTCCAGCTGTCTGCTCTTCGTTGTCGTCCTGGTAGGTGCGCCGGAACTCTGCACCGATATTGAACGTGTTGCGTCCTTTGGTCCACAACCAGTTGTTGACAATCGCTATACCCAGCTTGCGATTGATCGATTGCGTCCACGCTCCGGTCGTTCCCCAACTGGTGGGTGAGTGCTGCCCATCAAACGTGATATTCGGAGGAGTGATACCTTGGGCGACCTCGGTAGGAGAGAATTTCGTTTGGTTGAATTGATTGTTGATTTCTCCAAACCAACCGATGCCCGCTGTTACAACCAGGTTCGAAGCAACTACATTGTCGTACGTGAGGATATAGCCACTTCCGATGGATGGATCGTATTTCATGCTGTTCAGCGGATTGGGTGCGATTACAAAAGGGTTGTTGTCGAAGCTGTAGTTGGAGTAGGTATTGTGCCATTGGCTGTAATGCAAGTTCTGCGAAGAGGTCAAGGCGTGGTCGACGGTAAAGCCGTAGACATTCTGGATGTGCGGATTGACGAAAGGCGTAAAGCTCTTGTTGCTATCCAAGCCGCCTACGCCGCTACCCGGACGGTCAGGATTGGGAAGATATTGTAATAATGCCGCTGAGGTCGGGCTGATGCGACTCGGTGGAATCACGTTCAGCTTGCCGTTGTATTGGAACTGCTGGCCCGTCTGAGGATCGTAAATAGGAATGACTTTTCCCGTAGCCCCATCGACAAAGTCGCTAAAGTCGCCTGACTTCTCCAACGCCGTTGGGACAGTGGAGATGCCGGTGTTTTCATTGTTCTGCTTGTACCACTCCTGGCTGTAGTGGAAGAAGGTGCGATTGTGACCGTTGTACACCTTAGGGATCCACACCGGCCCGCCGACCGTGAAGCCATAGTTATTCTCGTGGTCCGTCGGCGCCCGGTTCGAGCCGCCCCAGGCAGGACCATTGAAAAAACCGACTGAGTCAAACAAACTGTTACGGTTGATCTCGAAGAGATCTCCATGATACTTGTTGGTTCCCGACGCCATCTGGTAGGTGAGGGCACCTTGGCCCAGACCAAACTGCGCGGCGAACGTGGAGCGCTCCACGCGGAACTCCGACACCATTTCGAACGGTGGGTTCAGATTGGTGGTGTAGCCTTCGGTCTCCGGCTGCGGAAACGGAACGCCGTTGTAGATAATTTCCTGCTCAAAATCCACGCCGCCGCTGATGCGGTGAGAAAAGGTGTTCCCGGATGCACCTGGAGCGAGAAATTGGAGCGAATCGATCTGTCTACCGCGGCCAGCGACCTCAACTGGCAGAGATGCGACGACTTCAGGCTCGATTGTAGAACCGATCTGAGGTTGCGTGGTATTCAGCGCAATCGGATTCGCAGTGACGTTAACGGTCTCCGACGTGTCACCGGTCGACAGTTTGAAGTTGACGGTCGCGGGGGTACTAACCTCGACACCCACTCCTGTCTGCACACTTTTTTTGAAGCCATGGGCCTCAATCGCGATGTTGTAGGCTCCGGGGTTCAACCCAACGATAGAATAAGTTCCGGCGCTGCCGGTCGTAGTATGGCTCACCACAGACGTACTCTGGTTGGTGATTGTCACGTTTGCGCCGGGGATGACCGCACCGCTGGGATCTGTAACGGTTCCCGTGATTCCGGCATTCGCCTGGGCATACGCTCGCGGCGACACGGACACGATGCAGAGCATCACGAGTGCCAAGGCGACATACGATAGGCGGCTGTAATGATTCAACTTCCTCGCAACCTGTGTCATAAAACTCCTCCTAAGTGGTACAACTTGAAGTTTGGTAAATCGACCTGCTGTAGCTGCCTGACGAGGTTGGAAATGCAGAAAGTCATCAGTCTTGGCAAACTCTGGCGCTAAAATGGTATCGATTCCAAAGAAGATGAGAACCTAACTCATCGCATGCTGAGATGTCAAGAAGAACTTTCTGGAATCATGAAAGCGCCATGTTAAACGTCCTGCGGGAGCGGCGAGGTGCCCCGCATAATCATGCTTCGATTGGTCCGATCAAAGAACGCGAGTGGCTCTCGCGCAAACGCCACAAACGGAGGCATCGATGCCTCGTGCTGTCGCAGATTCAACACTTGGCTTGGCCTCCACGGATTAGGCTGAGATGCTCGGTCTCAGATCAGAATGGGTTTATAAAGGAGGCTATGATGCGTAAGGTCAAGTTGGCGGCGGCACTCCTTACTTCTCCCGCGTGGGGTGTCGCTGGAAAGGTAACACAGTGCTTGCGAGGCCATTCAAGCCTCACGTGTTGCGTTCTACTGTTCCAGGCTTCGGTCGCACTGGCACAACCCGTGATCCCAAACATTGGCGATCCGACTACGGTGGCGGTAGCCGAACAGAAAGAAGTTGGAGGTTCGGCGCGCCCGCAAAGTGAGGTCTCGCCCTCAGACCGGCCTGACGAATCACAGCTACACATTGCAGCGTCCTTGGCCAAAGCGGGTGACTTCCAGAGTGCAGAAAGCAGGATTCGCACTTACCTGGGCACGCACGCGAATTCAGCGGAGGCGCACTATCTTCTCGGATATCTCTTATATAAGGAAAACAAGCCAACGGACTCGCTCGCGGAATACACGCGGGGAGCTCGTTTTCGCAAGCCGTCGGCTGCCGATCTGGCTGCCATAGCCATGGATTATTTACTGCTTCAAGCAGACGCGGATGCGGACAAATGGCTGACCCAGGCTACCTCGATGGAGCCCACGAACGGCCTCTATTGGTATTACTTAGGAAGGACAAAATACAACGAAAATCGTTTTCAGGAATCGGTAGACGCATTCCATAAATCTCTTGAATTTCTCCCTCTCAATGTCCGCGCCGAGTACAACCTTGGCCTTGCTTACGCCGGCAAAGCGCTCGATGACAAGGCTAGAAACGCCTATGAAACTGCGATCGCATGGCAGAAGGGCACCGCGCACGAAGATCCTCAGCCTTATCTCGATCTAGGAATGCTTCTTGCTAATCAGGGACACTTGAAGGAAGCCGTTCCGAATCTTCAAAAGGCGGTTGAACTCGACGCGCAGAACCCAAAGATTCATGAGGAGATGGGGCGGGTCTATGAGCAACTTCACGACTTGGGCAAAGCTCAAATACAACTTGAATCCGCTGTAGCTCTTGCGCCGAAGGTCTCATCCCTGCACTTTCAACTGGGACGGATTTATCAAAAAGCGGGTATGACCGAGCGTGCGAAAAGCGAATTTGCGCGCTGCGCTGTTCTGAACGGAACACATTCAACCGATTCACTGGAAACACCGAACTCGGACTTGCACCCGTGAAGCGGATGCTCTCCACCTCAGTGACCGGATGCAGAGATGGATTGCGGTTCTTCGACTTCGCGGCAACCGCAGGACGCTCTGAGTATCAGGCGCGTTTTGAGTTGGATGGGCTTTATCTTTTCCTTATCATTGATTGGCATGCCTTTGGCGAGTGCTAGACGTTGAAACAGGAGTCTCGCAGCTGTATGCCCCAGCTCTTCCACTGGCTGCTGCACAACCGTGATAGACGGTCGCAAGGTAGAGGCCAGTTCAAAATCGTCAAAGCCTACCAGTGCCACCTGGGATGGAATTGAGATCTTCATTTTTTGAAGGATCGAGTAGGTGGAGATCGTTGTACTGTTTTTCAGACAGAAGATAGCTTGGGGAGGTTTCGCCCCCTTCAAATGCTTGACGATGGCGTTCGACGTGCCCTCATAATCACAAGCGGTGGACCTCATATCGATGAGCGGGCGCGCGTTGGCCTCCTTCATCGCAGCCGTGTAACCCCGAACTCTCTCGTTCATCGTGAAAAGCTCCGATTCGCCCCCCAGGCACAAGATGCGACGAAATCCATGTTCGAGAAGATGCCTGGTGGCGGCCCTGGCTCCTTCGAAGTTCTGGGTAATCACGGTTGGAATCTGGATGTCATACATCGGTCTGTCAAAACAGATCACCGGAATGGATATATCTCGTAACTGATTGCGCAGCTCGAGACTGTGCGAACTTGTAGGCACGAGCAGTAGACCATCGGTCCGACGAACCAGGGTGCTAATCGTGGCGTTCTCCGAAGCTGGATCATTATTTGTGACGGTGAGAATGACCAGCGTCCCATGACGGCGGGCGACTTCCTGTATCGCGTCGGCGCAACTGGAAAAAAAAGAATCTGCAATGCTTGGAACGATGAGGCCAATAATTTTGGTCTGCTCGCCCCTGAGCGTCCTTGCGGCGTGATTAGGAATGAATCCTAACTCTGTGATCGCACTCCGCACCCGGGCGAGGGTCTTGGGACTCACCTTCGCTCCCCCGTTGATGACCCGGGAAACAGTAGTGGTTCCGACATCGGCACTTCTAGCTACATCGGAGAGCGTAGCATGACGTTTCCCACCTTTCATCTGCGCACCTTTCTACTTCTGAGCGATTTACCAGGCAAGCATGGATTGCGACGCAACCACGTCCTGGGAGTTGGGCGGTGAAGTTCGCTGTCGCTCTAGCATACTCATTAACCTAACCCTGCTGGTAAGCTTGACAACTAATGCAACCCTGAACTAGATTTGTCACGTTCTGCAACAAGTTACACGCTTCATAGGGTTCTATCGGCCTTTGTAAACCAAAATGGAATCGTTACCAGAAACAAAGTGGAATCGTTACCAGATATAGATTCATTTGCATCTGGATCCTTTATGGCGGCAACAAAACACGGGTAATACCCCTAAACCATTTTCCTTGTTCCTTCTGACTTACCCCTTGCAACAGGTAAACCCTCTGTACTGTGGCAGTCCGATATCTCTACTCTCCGCCACCATTCCGTACTCCTGTGTTACCCGAGCGTTCGGGTAACCATACCAATCTTCGTTCGCTCTATCCAGGAAGGTATCCGCAATGTACCCATTGAATTCGTCTCAGCTATTTCGCCTGCACCTTTCTACGTTAGGTTCACGCGGTGCTTCAGTGGCACAAATCAGTGGTCGCGTGACCTATAAAGCTCTGCCTTCGACCGTTCGTCTCCAGGCCTCTATAGTGCGCAACGCCCTGCGTTTTCTGCTGGCCATCGCATTGATTGCAATGCCACTTCTCTCTGCGTCTTCCTCCGCGCACGCACAGTCGGCTCAGCAGATCGCTCAGATTACGAGCTCTCTTTCTCCAGAGTCGCAAAAGGTCATCGAGCGTCTTTCGAGCTTTGACAAGCTCAAGGCGGAGCAGTGGCATTATCACGCGGGCGACCTTCCTCACGGCGAGGCCCTCAATCTCGACGACAGCAACTGGCCCATCGTCAAAGCCGGCAGCGAAGCGCCCAACGATGCCGTCTGGTACCGCCGAGAGGTTGAAGTACCCAAAACCCTCAACGGGTACGACCTCACCGGCGCGCGCATCTGGTTCGCCTTTCACGCCAACGCCAACGGCCCCATGCCTCAGATCATCTACTTCAACGGCCGCCGCGTAGCCCTCGGCGACGACCTCGAACCCATCGTCCTCTTCGATCAAGCCAAACCCGGCGACAAGGTCCTCATTGCCGTCAAGCTTCTCCACACCATAGACAAGAAGACCTTTCGCGGCACGACCCTGAAGATCGACTTCGCTTCCGGACGTCCTAATCCCGAAGACCTCCGCGCCGAATTCCTCTCTTCAACACTCCTCGTCCCCACTCTCTCGAAGAACGCCCCGCAGGACCTCGCGACGTTGCAACATGCAATCGCGACAGTCGACCTCGGTGCCCTCGACGCCAACGATCAATCGAAGTTCGACGCCTCGCTCACCCAGGCCAGCCAGCAGCTTGAGTCCCTCAAGCCCATGCTCCAGCAAGCCACATTTCATGTCACTGGAAACTCGCACATCGACGCTGCGTGGCTCTGGCCCTGGACCGAGACGGTCGACGTCGTCAAGAGGACCTTCGGCACCGCGCTCCAGCTCATGAACGAGTACCCCGACTACACCTACACNNCCTACACCCAGTCCGCTGCCCAGTACAACTCCTGGATGGCTAACAAATATCCGCAGATGAACGATGAGATCAAGCAGCGCATCAAGGAAGGCCGCTGGGAGGTCGTCGGTGGCATGTGGGTTGAGCCCGATCTCAACATGCCAGGCGGCGAATCCACCGTCCGCTCCATCCTCATCGGCAAACGCTGGTACAAGCAGCACTATGGAGTCGATGTCCGCATCGGCTGGAACCCGGATTCCTTCGGCTACAACTGGCAGCTCCCCCAGATCTACAAGCGTTCCGGCATCGACTACTTCGTCACTCAGAAGATGACTTGGAACGACACCAACCAGCTCCCCTTCAAAATGTTCTGGTGGGAGTCGCCTGACGGCAGCAAAGTGCTAACGTACTTCCCGGACGGCTACGGCAACAACGATCTGAATCCAATTCGGCTCTCCGCCGACCTGGTTCAGGCCCGTCAGCGCGCTCCCGGCATGGAAAACATAATGGATCTCTACGGCATTGGCGACCACGGCGGCGGCCCCACCCGCGCCGTCCTCGACGAGGGCGACCACTGGGCGCAACCCGACAAGATCATTCCGAAGATGCACTTCGGCACCTCCCAGACCTACTTCACCAACGTTGAGCAGAACATCTCCTCCAACTCGCCCCTCTGGAACTACGAGTCCATCGCCAAGGGCTATACCTTCCCAACCGCAGAGGAAGGCAAGATCGACATCCCCACCTGGAAGGACGAGATGTATCTCGAATACCACCGTGGCGTCTACACCACGCAGGCCAATCTCAAACGCAACATGCGGGAGAGCGAAGAGTGGGCGCTCAACGCGGAGAAGGTCGCCTCGCTCGCCTGGCTTCAGGGTGACGCCTATCCCAACTCGGAGCTCACCGAAGCCTGGAAGAAGATCACCTTCAACCAGTTCCACGACCTCGCCGCCGGCTCCGGCATCGCGGTCATCTACAAAGACGCGCAAAAAGACTACGACCAGGTTCACTGGGCCACCAACGAGATCTCAGCCAAAGCACTCCATACCCTCGACGCCGAAATAAACACCAGCGCGGGAGGCAACGTCCCTGTCCTCGTCTTCAACCCACTCGCATGGCAGCGTGACGGCCTCGTCACCGTAGACGTCCAGTTGCCCGCGGCCTCATCCAACGGCGTCTCGGTCATCGACGCGCACCACCGCGTGCTCCCCTCCATCGTGCTTTCAAGCAATCTGAAGACAAATAGTTACAAGCTCCTCATCGACGCCAAAGCCATACCGTCGATGGGCTATGAAGTCCTGCACGTAGTCCCTGGAAAGCGCCCCTTCGCCAGCGACCTCAAGGCCTCCGGAACCACCATGGAAAACGCCGCTCTCAAAGTCGTTGTCGATCCACAAGACGGCTGCATCACCAGCCTCTTCGACAAGCGGTCCAACTTCGAAAGCCTCGCTCCAGGAGCCTGCGGCAACCAGTTGCAAACCTTCAAGGACACTCCGAAGGACTATGACGCATGGAACATCGACCCCGGCACCTTCGATCACATGACCCCCATCAGCGAAGTTGACTCCGTCAAACTCATCGAGAACGATCCTCTACGCGCCGTCATCCGCGTCAGCCGCACGTGGCAAAAATCCAAATTCGTTCAGGACATCACTCTCTACGCAGGTGCCGACACGGTGAACGTAGTCAACGACATCGACTGGCACGAAACCCACGTCCTGCTGAAAGCTGCCTTTCCGCTCGCCGCATCCGCACCCATGGCGACCTACGAGATCCCTTATGGCACCATCCAGCGTCCCACCACCCGCAACAACACCTGGGAGCAGGCCAAGTTCGAAGTTCCCGCGCTGCGCTGGGCCGACCTCGGCGACGCCCACCACGGCTTCAGCCTCATCAACGATTCCAAGTACGGCTACGACGACAAGGACAACGTCCTCCGCCTCACGCTCCTGCGCTCCCCCATCTGGCCCGACCCCGACGCCGACCGCGGACACCAGCAATTCGGCTACGAACTCTATCCGCACGGCGGCACCTGGCAGCAGGCCCTCACCGAGCGTCAAGGCTACCAATACAACTACAACCTCAAGGCCATCCAGGTCGAAGCCCACACCGGCACCCAACCCGCTGAACATTCCTATCTCTCAGTCGAGCCGGAGAACGTTCTGCTGACAGCGGTCAAAAAAGCTGAAGACAACAACGGACTCATCTTCCGTGTCGTCGAGTGGGCGGGCAAGCAATCCAACGTCACCTTCACCCTGCCTCCCGGAGCGACAGCCGCAACCGAGACCAATCTCATGGAGAATACGATCGGCGCGCCACTCCCCCTCTCCGCAGACAAGGTAACGATTCCCATTCATCCCTACGAAATCCTCTCCATACGAGCGGACTACCCGCATACCAGCACCGAGGCTAAGAAGAACTGACGCCCACCCCTACCTCTCGGCCGCAAGGTACATGCTGCATATCTTGAGAACTGGAATTGGGGTTTATGAGCGAAACATATTCTATTGGAGTCGATCTCGGAGGGACTAACCTCCGGATCGCCTCCTATGTAGATGGCATTGAGTTTCTCGACATCATTCGAGTACAGACACATCTGGCCGAGGGGCGCGATCAGGTCGTTCGCAACATGTGCGAGGCCATCGACGCGCTCGCGGCCAGGAAGTACGGTAGCCGTCGCCTCGCCGGTATTGGCATCGGCACACCGGGTCCGCTGGAGCTACCGAATGGCATCTTGCGCAATCCTCCCAACCTGCCGGGCTGGGACGGATTCAATCTGCGCCTCGCTGTAGAGGCTACCCTGGGCCGCGCAGTAGAGATTGAGAGCGACGCGAACGTCGCCGCGCTCGCAGAGCAGAAGCTGGGTGCAGGGCGGACGCATGGCATCGATTCACTCTGCGTGCTCACCCTCGGTACAGGCGTCGGCAGTGGGCTCATCTTCAATGGGCAGATCTGGCACGGCGCCACCGGCATGGGTGGGGAGGCTGGTCATGTGATCGTTCAGGATGCGAACGGTGCGCCGTGCGGCTGCGGAGGGTATGGATGTCTAGAACAGTACGCCTCAGCAACCGCGGTGATGCGCATGGCCCGCGAGTCGACGGGCGACTCGCCCGCTGTAACCGCGCGTCACCTGGCCGTGCTCGCGCGTTCAGGTGACGCGACGGCAGCCAAGGTCTTTCAACGAGTGGGCCACGCGCTCGCCATCGCGCTCACAGGGCTGATCAATACGCTCAACCTGCCGCTCTATCTGCTTGGAGGCGGAGTGTGCGAGGCGTGGGACTTGTTCGCGCCCACGATGTTTCGCGAACTCCATAGCCGCAGCTATGTCTATCGTCTAACCCAACCCGATGTGCTTGAGCCGATCATATTCGAACCGCAAAAGACCTACATCCTGGGTGCGCAGTTAGGAACGTCAGCTGGCCTGCTGGGAGCGTGTCTGTTGCCCCTTCAGAAGAAGGCAGGTATGCGGATCGGTCGTAACGCATGAAATGCGGGGCGATCTCAACTGGTCGATGCAACACTGGCTTGCGGGTCGACGACGAGCCCTAAAACTGACCGGCCATCAGCAGATCCCGCTTGTTCAAGGCGCGTCATTCTTGCCGCCAGCTTAGTTCCAGTGTGCGGGTTGTGCGCCGCGCCACTCAAAAGCGGGCTGCTTGTCAGAGCACAGCCGACATGCTGTCCGGACAGAAGTATCGCGGTGAGGCTTGCGCACTATGCTCTCCCTGCCAGCGCCCGCAGAAACTGCTGCCCGTCCATGTGGTACTTGAACGCCTTGTGCCCATCGATGAAAACTACGGGGACCTCATCGTTGTACCTCTGCAGCAACTGAGGATCGGCATCGATGTCCACCTCGCGCCATCGGAAGTCGGCATCGCCCTGGAATTGGGTAAGCGTCTCCTTCACAACGTCACAAAGATGACATCCCTTACGCGAATACACCACAACTTCATGCATAAGACGATTGTAAGCGGGCGCTAGAGACGCTGGCTGAAGTCGTTGCGGTTGAAAGTCCCGTCCACTGGATCGAAGCAAGCCGACGAATCGCCGACGCGGTCGGCATCCAGAGGATGGGCAACCGCATACAGGATGCGCTGATCCGCGCGTGTCGAGAGGGTTCACGGGCAAAGAAGTTCAGTTACAAAGATGACTTCTTGTTCAGCGCAGCGCAAGGGCAATGTCCTATTCGGGATCGTTCTGCATTCCCTGCGCAAATCAAAAAGCTCGAATATGTCTCACGCGAGGAAATCTGTGCTGCTGTTGAGCATGTTGTGCTGACTGGNNGGCCGGTTGCAACAACGAGCGGAAATGCTCGTTCATTCAACGATGAGCAACGCTTGAGGCTTGGTCGTTGCGCCTGCAACTCCACTCCGCCCTTCGGCAGAGTGGTAGGGATCTGCGGCCCGGCTAATTTATGACCCGGCTGAAGCCGTGCCCTTCCGAGTAGTGGTGGCCGGGAGGCTGGCGGGCTGGGTTGGATTTGGGGTCGTCTACCAAAGTTTTTTCGAGGCATCCCAATCCTCGGAATAGAACAATACAGAGTCCTCGTCGATGTATTCGACGTGAATGCGATCATCGTCAATTGTTAGCATCGCGAAAGTGCTTACGGCCACGTTATTGTCTTCTGCAAGGGCTCGCTCGTTCACTTTGAAAAACTGGGTTGCCTTGGCGCCGGTCTCGTCCTTATCGGGTTCAATTTCCGTCTGGGGATGGTGCGGTATCGGACGATTGCCGATTAAGCGGGCTCAAAATAGCGCACCTTCAGCGGTGTCATCATATATTGCGCAGCGATGTTCGTGACCGAAAACAAAGCGTAAATAGAAGTCCCAACCACCTGGCTAAGAAGTGTCCGGGCCTCGTTCATTAGCGCTTGTGCTGCTTCTAACTCCGGTAGGTGTGCAGAAACAGGCTGATTATGTGACAGAAAAATGTTCGCTTTGTCCGGATTATCCTTGATGCTTTCGAGAAGCCAATTCCATTGAACGTTCAAGCTCTTATCAGCTTCGCCGCCGCTTATGCTGAAGGGTACGTAAGCAGTATCAAGTCCTTGAAATTGCCACCTATCGTTGTAGAGCGTGAAGTAGCTGGCTTCTTGGCCAAATGCAGTGAGGACCTGACGGAAGTAAGGAACACCCAAAGAGTACATCTCGTGATTACCATTCAAGGCGAAGCTCTTGCCTTTTATGATTTGCCCATTGGGGCCCTTAAGTGGCCATCGATGCAGAAACTCTTGGCATTCTGCGCTTGTCCCAGAAAAATAAATGTCTCCTAGCCCGGATAATTCGTGAAGGTTGAAAAAGCGAAAGTCTCTTGTGCTACAAACATGTTGTTGAGGCAGTGTTTGAGGCAACAAAAGAGGCTATCGCGTGACCGACTTTACCACGACAGAGTGTTTGTTGTTTCCCGAACTTTTCGCCAAGGCTGCGGTGTTGAAGTTCGATCAGCGGCAGGGCTCCTCCGATGGCGGAGCGATTCTGCTGAAGGCAGCCGAGCGGCGCTATGGATTGATCGAAGGCTTCGCCGGGTGCCTGGACGACAAGCGGCAGGCGGGCAAGGTGGACCACTCGCTCAAGCAGTTGCTGGCGCAGCGCGTCTTCTCGATCGCGTGCGGCTATGCGGACGCCAACGACTCGGGCCGCCTCGCCGCCGATCCGGTGCACAAGATGCTGCTGGATCGCGATCCGGTTACAGGCCTCGATCTGGCATCGCAGCCCACGCTGTCGCGCTTTGAGAACTCGGTGGACCGCAAGCAACTCTACCGCATGGGCGAGACGCTGGCCATCTACAGTGAAACAAGCTACGCAGCGAAAACGTGGCCGCGAGAACGCCGCATGATCTTCAAG
>DHWW01000079.1 GCA_002413385.1 Granulicella sp. UBA5172 | reverse complement strand
GTCCGCCCGCCTGATACCGCTGTCCGATCTCCCGGACGGTCTTGCCCGCCAGGCCCACCAGCGATCCAACCGCGGGAGTCGAAAGGCCCCGATCCAACTGCCGCAGCGCCAGGGCGCGAACCACCGTCCGCACCTCCTGCACACCGCCGCTCAACAACTCCTCGATCCGCTCTCGATCCCCAGCGGACAACCACAACTGCAATCGAATCCCACGTCCCATCCTTCCACTTCATCGCAAATACACACCGAACATCAGTATCATCTTTGAGTACGACTCTAGAAGGTCACGGTACTAGTCATAAGAGGGACACCGCGCTGATTTACTGATTAGCTCCACTCGCAAATTAATCGGCGCGGAATCAGGCCCGAGGTTGCGTATCGCCGGTGATAAACACCAAGCGGTTATTGCGACCCGTGCAGCACAACTGCCCATCGCCTGCGATCGGACCCGGATCTGTGGCGCTGGCGGAAACGGGCTGTTCGGGGCGCCGAAGCGAACGGTTTTGGTGCGACCGAAGGCATCGGCTCGAACATGGCACATTCCGTTACCTTGAAGTCATACACCACGGTTGTGCAGGGTGGCCGTTTCCGGCGACTTCCGATGGTCGTTCCCCTCGATGGGAACGCAGGCATCTTCGGCTTCCTGATTCCCATCTGCCATCAGGACACGCCCTGCGGAGGGCTGCTGGCGGAGCTACAGCGGGCGAATCCCTGGGAATCATACGGTTTTCAAATGGAGCGCTCACGCGAGATCGATGCAGCTACTGATCAGGCGACGTAGTTCTTGAGCGTGCCAATGCCGTCGATGGCGATGCGGATGACATCGTCGGTCGACAGAGTGAAGTCGTCGGGCGGAACGATGCCTGTTCCGGTGAGAAGGAAGACGCCGTGAGGGAAGCTGTTGTCACGGAAGAGAAACCTGACAAGCTCCTTCGGATCGCGCTTGAGTTCCGCTAGCGTCGTCTTTGCACGGAACGCAGCCTTACCCCGGCGCTCAATCTCGAGATGGATACCCGTGGCTGGGTCGAGAGGCTCCTGTGACAGCAGCACGCATGGGCCTAACGCGCAGCTGCCGTCGTATACCTTGGCCTGCGGAAGATAGAGCGGGTTCTCCCCTTCGATATCGCGCGAGCTCATATCGTTGCCGACGGTGTAGCCAACAATCGCGCCGCCTGGATCGACCAGTAGCGTAAGCTCCGGCTCAGGCACCGACCACTTTGCGTCGGACCTGATTCGCACTGCTTCTCCGGGTCCGACAACGCGCCGTCCCGTCGCCTTGAAGAACAACTCCGGCCGCTCGGCCGCATAGACGCGGTCGTAGAAGTTGCCGCCACCCGCATCCTTACTCTCTTCGATTCGCGCGCTGCGGCTGCGATAGTAGGTCACGCCCGCTGCCCATACTTCCTGGCTAACGATCGGCGCGAGGATTGTGCCCGCATCAAGGCTGCTGACCCCTCCCCCTGCAATGGCCGCGCAAGCACGTGCATGCAGATTAGTGCTCGACAAAAGCTCGTCCCAATCCTCTGTAGCGACTGGATAGTAGCTGCGGTCCTCTTCAACAAACGCTCCGAGTGATGTGCGATAGAGTTTCACGTGTCTGTCCTCTCGTTGATTAATTCGATGGATACTGCGGATCAGTGGTGACTGCTGCTCCCCGTGCAAGCTGAGCGACGACGGCATCTGCATCATAAACGCATCCGCCCCATACGCCTCCACTGGCGTGAACCAATGCTGCCCACAGGCGTGTGTCGTCCGGCAACGCAGGGTGTGGCGCGAGATCCTCGCGAGGTAGACGCGCCGCAAGCCGGCGACGGCCTACCTCTGCGGAGAACCGCTCGTCGCCTTCGCCTACAAAATGCACACTGCCATGCAGCGCATTCCGATCAATCACAATCTCGATCATGTCTCCATCGCGCACGCGGCCAATCGGTCCGCCGGCCAATGCTTCCGGCGAGATGTGTCCGATGCAGGCTCCCGTCGACACGCCGCTAAAGCGAGCATCCGTGAGAACGGCAACATGCTTGCAGAAGGGTAGACTCTTCAGCGCCGAGGTGATCTGATAGATCTCCTGCATGCCTGCGCCTGCAGGGCCACTGCAGATCAGAACGATCACGTCTCCATGCGACACCTCGCCACGCTTGATGGCCGCGATCGCCGCTGCCTCGGTGATGAACACGCGCGCTGGGCCTACGTGGCGATAGATGTTGTGCTCATCGATCAATAATGGGTCGATGGACGTGCTCTTGATCACACTGCCTTCGGGGGCGAGATTGCCGACCGGGAAACAAACGGTTGCGGTGAGACCTCGGGAGCGCGCCCGATCTGGTGAGAGGATCACGTCATCGGCATCGACCCCATCCAGTTCGCGAAGCCGCTCACGTAAGACAGAACGGCGTTCACTCTGCTCCCACCAGTTCAGGTTTTCGTCGAGCGTCTCGCCGGTCACGGTGCGCACGCTGCAATCGAGGACTCCTGCACGCCGCAGATGCAGCATCACCTCGGGAACTCCGCCGGCAAGGAAGACCTGCACGGTCGCGAAGCTATTCGGGCCGTTCGGCAAGGCGTCGACGAGCCGTGGAACCGCTCGGTTGACGGCGGTCCAATCGGCCGCCGCAGGCCGCCGCAGACCGGCTGCATGGGCGATTGCAGGGACGTGAAGCAGAAGATTGGTCGATCCCCCGAACGCTGCGTGCAGCACCATCGCGTTGCGAATGGCAGCATCGGTCAACACATCCCTGGTGCCGACTCCTAGCTGCATCATGCGTAAAATTGCGCGGGCTGATCGCATCGCCGCGTCGAGCCAGATGGGCTGACCAGACGGTGCAAGCGCGGTATGCGGCAGCGATAGCCCCAGAGCCTCCGCAACCACCTGTGAGGTCGCGGCCGTTCCCAGAAACTGGCAGCCGCCGCCTGGCGTCGCGCATGCGCGGCACCCTATCTCCGCGGCGTATTCGAGTGTGATTTGCGATTGCGCATAGCGCGCGCCGATGGTCTGCACCTTGCCCGCATCTTCGCCGTCTTCTGGAAGCAGGGTCACGCCACCCGGCACGAGGATGCTCGGCAATGTTCCCGAAGAAGCGAGGGCCATCATCATCGCAGGCAGTCCCTTATCACACGTCGCCACGCCGATCACGCCGCGCCGTGTGGGCAGCGATCGCATCAGTCTGCGCAAAACGATGGCAGCGTCGTTGCGAAAGGCTAACGAGTCAAACATTCCCTCCGTGCCCTGCGTTCGTCCATCGCACGGGTCTGTGCATGCGCCTGCGAATGGAATAGCGTGGAGATTGCGAAGTTCACGCGCTGCCTCTGCGACAAGTAATCCCACCTCCCAGTGACCCGTGTGAAATCCAAGCGCGATCGGTGTTCCATCCTGTGCCCGCAGGCCGCCATGAGTGCTTAAGATTAGAAACTCAGGATCCAGCAGTCGTGTGGGTTCCCACCCCATGCCTGCATTTTGGCTCAGGGCAAAGAGGTTTCCAGAAGGCTGGGTCAGCAACATCTGGGGCGTGATCGGCAGCGCCCCAGCGGGGCCGGGAGCATGCGTTTTCGTATCGCGAAAGAGTGAAGCGTCGCTCTCTAACACCTCAGCCACGACGATTGGTTGGAATACAGGGTCTGTCATGCTTGCTTCCATGCCTCTGTGAAGATAGTACGGTTCGCACGCGGCTTCTCACGCAGCAATAGTATTAATCCCGCGGAAACGATCAGGGAAAAGGACATGAGCAGATAGCCCGCTTGCTCATTGCCGGTTACCGTTCGCAGCAAGCCCACCAGGTAGCTGCCGAAAAAGCCGCCAAGCGCGCCACAACTGTTAATCATCGCCATCACCTCGGCGGTGACATTGCGCGGTACGCGTTCCGGCACTATCGCGAAGAATGGACCGTAAGGCGCATACATACATCCGCCCGCAACCACCAGACACACAAAGGCTACAAGAAAGCTTTTCTGCGCAAATAGAAACGAGCCAAACAGAGCAATGCCAGAGGCGAGCAGGAATGGCCAAATGATGGATTGCCGCCGCTGCGTCTTGTCGGCAATGTAACCCACGAGCAGCATGAGGATGATTGCTGCAAGATAGGGGATCGCTGAAAGCAGGCCGGTCCGGGTCATCGACGCGGCGGCACCTTGCCGAACAATCGTAGGCAGCCATAGAACAAAGCCATAGACGCCGAGGCTCCAGCAAAAGTACTGCGCTGAAAGAAGCAGCACGTCACCGCGGAGTAATACTTGGCGCACGACTCCCGCAGGAGTAACGCCCAACTGTTCCTCCACGAGTCGGCGTTCGAGCACCGCTCCTGCTGCCGGTGTAAGCCACTTCGCCGCAGAGGGCCGGTCGCGTACGAAGCGAATCCATACGAAGGCCCAGAGGACGGACGGCAATCCCTCAACGACAAACGTTCTCTGCCAGCCTAAGTGTTGGATGAGATAGCCCGTGATGGTGGACATCCAAAGCACCGTGACAGGATTGCCCAGGATCAGGACGGTGTTGGCGCGCGAACGCTCCTCGCGCGTGAACCAACGCGTGAGGAGGTGCAGCATTACAGGGAAGATCAGGCTTTCGGCGACGCCGAGCAAGAACCGGTCGAGCGCCAGCAGCCAGAACTGGTAGATCACGCCGGTGAGCGCCGCAAACGTTCCCCATGCCACCAAGGTGATAAAAACGACTCTGCTGACGCTGTACTTTCTTGCGAGAACGGCACCTGGAATCTGGAATGCAAAATAACCCAGAAAAAATAGCCCGGCGAGAAGCGATGAGTCTTTTCCACTGATGTGCAACGTCGCGCCGAGTCCCGCCGCAACGCCGAACCCGAAGTTCGCGCGGTCGACATAGGCAAGGCTATAAGTGACGAAGATAGCCGGCAGGAGATAAAACCATCTTCTATGCAGGCTCGCAGCAACACTCGTTTCCTCGCCTGCGGCTGCAGCATTTGGACTCCTGCCACGCATGCTGCCGAGCCGTGATTTCATCTTGTCCCGCCGTGGATCCAATCTCGAAGACCGCCGCATTCTCTAATCTAATCGACGACGTTCTCGTCGCTCATCGGGTAGCTCCGATGATAAGCGGCCGATGCCGGATTCTCCCAACGCGCAATTGTATGCCGAACGGTGTGCCCTCCGCGATCTGACGAGTAGAGTGTTAGCAGTTATCATTGCATCTCTCTGAAGCATCCAGTTGATCGGTCCGATCCTCTCCATCTATTGTTGTGGATGAGAACCTATTTCTCCACACAGCGATAGCCGCTGTCATCCTCGCGGCGACGCTCAAATCAGCAAAAGCACGCGAAGCATCTGCCGATGGCACAAGACCGTGAGATGTCTTCTTGTAACTACAATCGACCCATCCCTGCCGTTATTAATTGCGATGTTGTAAGAGATAGTCTAGACTGAGAGGCGTAATTCTTCAAAGAGTTAGATGCCTACTTGGCGTGGATGGGCATTTCGGGACACCGGGCGGGAGCCGTCGGGCAACTACCCAGATGAGCGCTGTGCTACGTTCATCCTTGCGTTTCGTCTATTTAGTTGGCTATGCAGATAAATTATAAATTTTCGCCCCCTGTTGATCTTTCTGGCTGTTGCGCTGTGGTCATGGGTGGGACTACAGGCCTTGGCCTGGAGATTGCGCTCGGCATGGCGCGGGCCGGAGCAGACGTCGTCGCAAGCTCGCGTCGCAGCGAGCAAGTCGAGGAGACAGCTACCAGAATAGAGCGGGAAGGGCGGCGCACTCTTCGTCAAACCTCGGACGTACTGTGCCGGGAGTCGCTCGAATCTCTGCATCAAGCAGTATTGAAACAGTTCGGTAAAGTTGACATTCTTGTAAATTCAGCTGGAATCACCGCGCGCCTGCCTACAATCGACTGCCCAGAAGAGATATGGCAGCGGATCTTCGACACAAATCTTACGGGGACTTTGCGTGGCTGCCAGATCTTTGGCAGGACGATGTTGGAGCAGGGGAGCGGAAGCATCATTAACATTGCATCGCTCGCGAGCTTCGTCGCCTTTCACGAGGTGGCGGCTTACGGAGCCAGCAAGGCAGCCGTCGTTGCGCTAACGCGATCGTTGGCCATCGAGTTTGCGCCGCGGAATGTTCGCGTGAATGCCATCGCGCCGGGCATCTTCCTTACAGCGCTCAATCAGGAACTACTTTTCGCCACTGCCCGCGGGAAGGAAGAACTCCTGCGGACCCCCATAGCCCGCTTTGGGTGCCTCGATGAGGTCGCAGGTGCAGCTGTCTTTCTTGCATCCAAAGCATCTTCGTTCGTCACAGGGGAGGTCATTAAAGTGGATGGTGGTTACATGGCGAGCGGAGTTAATCAGTAATGTTAAAAACGATTTCGCTTTAACACTCTGCGCCCTAATCCAGTAGCCAACCAGAATGGCCGGCCTTAAAGTGACTACTGAGGCCGCCTCACAAGAATGGAACCCAAAATTGAGAAGTCTCGATATCCTCATACTTGTAGGTGCGATAGCTTTCCCATGGCTAGCCATAGCGCAAACACCTGACCTGCACTCGTCACTGCCACATTTGGAAAAGATCGGGCGCGTGACCCAACTTATCGTCGATGGCAAACCATTTTTGATACCAGGCGGAGAGTTGCATAATTCCAGTTCCTCTAGTGTCGAGTTCATGAAGCCTGTGTGGCCCCAGCTTGCGGCGATGCACCTGAATACGGTGGTGTTGCCCGTCGCATGGGAGACGATTGAGCCGGAAGAGGGGAAATTCGACTTTCGATGTGTGGACGGTCTTCTCGCAGGAGCCCGCGAGAATCATCTGAGGCTTGTCGTTCTATGGTTTGGTGCTTGGAAAAATGCGTATTCCAGCTACGTGCCAGCCTGGGTTAAGACGAATACTGAGCGGTTTCCACGCGTTCAGACAAGTGATGGTCGAGACACGGAGCGGCTATCACCATTCAGTACAACCGTTCGCGATGCAGACGCTCAGGCCTTCTCTGTGTTGATGCGCCACCTGCGAGAAGCGGATGGAGACAGGCATACCGTTCTCATGGTGCAGGTGGAAAATGAGGTTGGCGTCATTCCCGAATCGCGGGACTTCTCCGCTGTGGCAGGTGCGTCGTTCACAGCCGCGGTGCCGTTGCCCCTTATGAACTTTCTCGGAGAGCATCGAGCAAAGTTGAACCCGGAGTTTCGCGCTGCCTGGGAAGCAGCTGGAGCGAGGACATCCGGGACCTGGCAGGAAGTGTTCGGCAAAACTCCTTTGACAGACGATCTCTTCATGGCCTGGCACTTCGCCACCTACATTGAATACATAGTCAAGGCAGGCAAAGCGGAATATCCCTTGCCGATGTATGCGAATGCAGCATTGGTTCGGCCGAACTATGAGCCTGGGCAATATAACAGTGGAGGTCCGCTACCGCATTCGATGGACATATGGCATGCAGGAGCGCCGTCCCTCGATCTTCTCTCTCCTGATATTTACTTCAACGATTTCGCGCAGTGGGCTGGCTCGTATACACGACCGGACAATCCGCTCTTTATCCCTGAGGCGCAGTCGGGCGCAGCGAATGCGCTCTATACCTTTGGTCGCTTATCTGCGATTGGGTTCTCTGCATTTGGCATTGACGATCAATGGAACGTTCCGCTCGATCTGGTGGGCATAACCCATCCGGCAGATCGCGTGGACGGCAGCGCCTTGAGTCACATGTATATCGACCTGTCCAGGCTTGCGCCTACTATCCTCGAAAAGCAGGAGACAGGTGGTCTCACGGCTGCGCTCGTCGAAGGGGACGCGCAGCGCGCTGCAAGAGCATCCATCGGCGACTACACCGCCACTATCACCAGAGATGGGAGCGCATCCGATGCGAGCGCACGAATCGGCGTGATGTTTATTCAGACCGGCCCGAACGAATTCCTGGTGATCGGATGCGGCGATGCGCAGGTGGTGTTTTCGACGGACAGACCTGGGCCACCTATTGTCGGTATCGAGAGCATTGACGAGGAGTTCTTTCAGAATGGAACCTGGGCCCTTGGAAGGAGGCTCAATGGAGACGAGAGTTCGCAGGGACAGGCTCTAAAGCTTTATGACACGGATTTGGCCCAAGGGAGAATTTATAGGGTGCGCCTTTATCGATATCGCTGAGAAATGGACTCCTCATCGGCAGATTCCATATTCGAAGACCCCCCGCCCATCTCCATCCTTTTCGAAGAATCCGGAACTTCAGACGGTGGTGGCCAAGCATTGCGGTAGTGCATGTATGGGACGGCCNNCCTGAGAATAGAGTGCCATCTTACTAGCCGCCCCGAAATGGGGATGGTGAATTTTGACCACGCATTGGTGGAGGTAATCGCGGAGCCGCTCCCATTCGTGATTACCTCAGTATCATCCAAGTGTCGATCGACGGCGGCGTGTCCGCTCTTTATCTGCTATTGAGCCGCAATTCACCGTTTGTTCGCTTATTGAGGACGAATGGAGTGAAACATGTGATCGTTTATAGCCTATGCAGATTCAAATGATTTTGGGGCTATCCTAGATAACTACTTGAGGTGAGTCGTAGCCCATTGAATCAATTGG
>DHWW01000177.1 GCA_002413385.1 Granulicella sp. UBA5172 | reverse complement strand
GGGAAGCGATACGCGCGACTTCGTCTTCATGCGGATGTAGGTCAGTTGATACCTGCTCAACCTTGGTCGGCGTGACTTCAGGCTCGACCAACATCTTGTCGCCGAAGTCCCGCGTCGACCATGCCCCCATGTCCGTCACCCACTTAGGAGCCTTGATTCTCCAGTAGTTCAGGTGGGCGAGGTTGTGAAAGTAAGGTTCGTCGATGTTGTCCACGATCCTCCATGTCAACCAGTCAAGGATCGCGCAGGCGGCATAGGTTGTCTTGGATGTCCCGGGGACGCCTACCATCACCCAGCCCTTGAGTTCACCGGGCTGAGCTGGGATCCCTGCGATGGCACCCCACTGGATTGTGGAGGGGAGCGGGTTGCGGTCATACGGCTTCAGGGAGTGAAGACGGTGAGCAGCATGCTTGGGTGGGACGGCACCAGCGAGCCACTCCACGTTGAAGCGGTCGCGGGCGCTGCAGAGGGGATGAGATGCCGATTACTTGATAAGCGTGTTGGGACCTGCTGTATTTGGCCGAAGAGTTCTGGCGTAATAACATCACGCTCGAAACCTAGCGGTGAGTTTGGCANNGCGCACAGCCCCACATTCCACCGCATCGCGCGTCTAATTCGGCACGCACTGATGGTTTGCCCACTGTGGCCTCAAATTCGAAGATAACCAGAACGGTCAAAATCGAACGTCTCTTCAACGCAGTGGGTCAATTTCCTCATTTCTTACTCACTGCGACCGATGCATTGGGTGTGACAACGCAACCGCCAGACAGGCGCGATTACGCTGTGAGAACAGCATTTCCAGACCCTTATAGCGACCAACCCATGCACCTTTGTTAGCGTCCCGGTCTCCCATCTGGGGCTCGATGAAGAGGTACAATTTGAGAGCTGATTCAGGCTCCGACGTCGTAATCGAGACCCGCATGATGAGCGTGTCGCGGGCGGGGTCGGTGATGGTGTCTTTGATGATGGTGTAACGCTCCGCCTTGCACCTCGACTCAATGCGGCAGCCCGGTACACCGGGCTCCGTCCAGTCGACGGTGTGGCGTGCGTCCCGTTGCTCGTCAGAAAAGAAGCTTGCACCATCGCTTACGAGAAAGCGCACGGATCGTGTGTTGGCCTGATCGACAACCACTAATCGCTTCAGCTTCGCGTTCTCCTCGCGCAACTGCCGCAGCTCCCGCAGCTCGTTCAGCCCGAGCCCGGCGTACTTCTTCTTGCACAGATAAAACGTCTGCTGACTGATCCCATGCTTCCCGCAGATCTCCATCACCGTGTCCCCAGACTCCGCCTCCCGCAATACCCTCAGAATCTCCTCTTCGCTGTGTCCTCGCTTGCCCATATCAGTTCTCCTCTCCTACTTCCAGAGAACCACAACAGGCCGATTCCTCAACTTCCAAATGGCTTAGTTTTTGGGTTTTGGGTCAGCTCTGACAACCGATCTCAATTGATCAGACATGCGCTTCGACAATTTCTATGATTCTGGATAGTGGAGAAGCACGACCGGCGTCAAGGAGCTAGTCCGGCTGCTTGTTGCACATGAGGTGACAACGTGGAAACCATAGTGATTGTTCTTGTAGTGCTGTTTTTACTAGGTGGCGGAGGCTGGGGATACTATCGCCGGCGGCGCTAGCGCGATTATGAGACGCTGGAGCGTTTCATCACATACAAAATCTCCCGCGGCAAGTAGCCAGGCCAACACCGTGACGATCGCACGGTGGCCACCGGAGACCTTTTCGAACCCGTGCACGAAGTCACCGCTTCAATAGGAAAAGTGAGGCGCTGTGCGGTCCGCAGGAGCTTCATCAATTTGCCGCCAACCAGACCCGCGCCTGCCCCGGTAAGGATGATGACGGCCCAGGAAGCCGAACGATCTCTGCGGCTCCGTAACATTCGGTTGCGATGTTGTCGGGGTGCACACCATTGCAGTGTATCGAATGCCGTTGTCCCTACGTGTACCTTATCCGGATGAAATGCATCTCACATAGGATGAGGTGTCATATGAACAACGAACATGTGAAGGGCGCAGCGGAAAAGGGCGAAGGCAAGATCAAGGAAGCGGCCGGCCACATTACTGGCGACAGGAAGCTCGAGAACGAAGGCAAGGTAGATCAGGTTAAAGGCGCCGTCCATAGCGCGGTGGGGGATGTGAAGGACTCTGCCAAAGAAACCTTTCAACGGCGCTAAGGAACTCTGCGACCAAACATCAGAGTACAGCAGCGCCAGCACGGAGCCGCCTTTGCTACAGGTCGGCGGCTTCGTTGCTTCATACTTCAAGACTCGCGTGACGACCTACAACCCAACAGCTTGCCGCTCTCGTGGCGTAGCCCTACATTTCCTCTGAATCGAGTTCCGCATGGAAAAACCTCCGGTCGTAGCCGTTATCGGCGCTTCTGCCGGTTTAGGCCGAGCGATCGCTCATGCGTATGCCAAACGGGAAGCAAAACCGGGACTGATGGCTCGCAATCTCGAAGCCCTTGCTGCTGCAAAGCAGAAATGCTCACATCTCGGTGGGCAAGCCATCTTCAGCCGACCGACGCCGACGCGGTCTAACCTGCATTATTCATGAAGGCTAGTGATGAATTCATGCCGGTGAAACAGACCAGAATCGATACACAACACCTCATCGTGGAGAGGCATCCTACGTTTTGATTGAGTGAAGCGTTACAGGCCGATGGCCTGCAAGTTTCCTTCAGATCGCTGGATTAGACCAGGCGCGGGCATCTACCCGAACGGCAGCGTGGTCATTCAGTTTCTTACGAGGTGATTCATGACGGTACTCTCCCAATCCTTAAGAGCTGTAGCGGTGAGCTGCGCGTTCCTTTTGTTTGCTGGCGCTCCGGTTGCGCTGCAGGCACAAGATCAAATCGCTCCTCCTGCGTCTACGGCTCCAGACAACTCGGCGCAGAACAAGGGGCAGCAAATGACCGCTGACCAGCAGAAATCGGATACGTCCGATCGCACGATCACGATGAAGATCCGACGCTCGATTATTGCGGACAAGACTCTCTCCACCTACGCCCACAACGTGAAGATTATTACGCGAAACGGGATGGTCACGCTGAAGGGTCCGGTGGATTCAGACGCGGAGAAGCAGACGATCGAGTCGAAGGCCGCAGAGGTCGTCGGGCAAGACAAGGTCACGGACAAGCTCACGGTAAAGCAGCACGCGTAGCCCTGATTCACAAATTCACCTAGCTCGACAACCCACGCAATTCAGGAGAATTCCCATGGCAGGTAAAAACACAGCAGCGTTCGCAATTTTCCCTAACCGTGCAGCCGCGGAGACAGCAGTGGATCGATTGAACGCCGCTGGATTTTCGCATGAAGATGTATCGGTTCTGATGTCGGACAAGCAGGACAACAAGAGTTTCGCAACGGAGAAGAATACCAAGGCGCCCGAAGGTACGACGACGGGCGTTGGCGTCGGCGGCGTTGTTGGCGGCACGCTTGGGCTGCTGGCCGGGCTTGGTGCGCTGGCGATTCCGGGTGTGGGTCCGCTCATTGCAGCGGGACCGATCATGGGCGCGCTTGCGGGCCTCGGCGTGGGCGGAGCCGTGGGCGGTTTGGTCGGTGCGCTGGTTGGGATGGGTATCCCGGAGTATGAGGCCAAGCGCTACGAGGGCCGCGTGAAGGATGGCGGCATTCTTGTGTCAGTCCACTGTGATACGTCGGAGGAAATCTCTCGCGCGAAGGATGTTCTCAAGCAGGCGGGCGGCGAGGATATTGCTTCTTCCGGTGAGAAGAGCGTCAGCAGCCACACGGTCGAGAACGACCGGAAGACGGAGGACGGCCGGAGGATGGAGACCGACCACGTGGCAAACACCGATCACGAGTATGTGAGCAGAGATAGTCCGCTGGGCGAGGTTGTTCGCCCCCACGAATGTGGAGCCTCCGTG
>DHWW01000077.1 GCA_002413385.1 Granulicella sp. UBA5172 | reverse complement strand
TAGTTCATCACCAGAATCAGCGACGCGAGGCCGATGCATTGGCAAAGCTTTTTCAGCATCGAGTCCTCTCCACTTACACTCTCGTTCAGCTAGTCCTTCGCAAACAGAAACAACACGCGCCCATTCTCCAACGGCTGTCGCCGCAGCGTATGGAAGCGTCCCTCGCAAGCCGCCAGCAGGTCCTCTTCCGTCAGCGAGCCGTACAGTTCATCCCGCCCTCGCAGCAAGCTCTGGAACATCGGATCGCTCACCGGAACCCACTCCACCACCAGGTAACGCCACGTCAGCCGGTACGCCAGATCGAGAATCTCGCGGATCGGAATCTGCTCCATCAAAATCAAATGATGAATCACCGCGAGCATCAGCACCATATCCGACTGCGCCTCCAGCCGGTGCAGCAGCGTACTCGTCTCGTGATTCTCCCATCCCACCGCAGGAGTTGGACGAGCCAGATCCGCATGGATCGTCTGGATCGAAAGACTGCTCTTCCGGCTCATCCGGTAGAGGCTTTCAGCCGCCGATGCGTCGCGTTCCAGCGCCACCACCCGAGCCCCACTCGACGCCGCCAGCGCGCTGAAAACCCCTGTATTGGCGCCGATATCCAGCACCCTCTCAGGTTTCAAATCTTCCAGCACCTTGCGAACCCAATCCAGCTTTTGCGCGCTCTCCTGCGCCGTATAGTGCGTCAGCGTCGCCGTATAGTTCGCCCACTCAGAACCCGTATGCTCTGGCATCGCGCGCCGCGTCCGCATGCGCAGGTCAGCCAGCGTCCGCTTCATCCTATGGATTGCAACCTCTGGCTTGTAATGCTGCGGCTTTGCCCCCGCCCCAGCCTTCGCCGCGGGTCCCCCTTCGAGCTTCGCCGGCAGCGTCACCGGCCAGAACGCCGCGCGCGACAGTCGCTGCGGCCAGCTCAGCATCTTGTACAACTCCGCCGGCTCATATCCATCTCGCTTGAACAGCGAAAGCTCCAGCGGCCAGCCCAGCAACTTGTTTATCAACAGTGGCAGCAAAAACGTCCGAATGTACTGCCCATACGCCATCCAGATATGCGAGGCATGGTCCTTTGGCGTCGGATTCCACGGTTCAAACGACAGCACATCCACCAGCACCGGACGCGAACCCACAAACAGAATATTCAGAGGCGTCGCATCTTTCAGCACCCATCCATCGTTCAGAGCTTCTGTACATAGCGCCAGCGTCAACTGCGCCGCGGCGAGCCATTGCGACGGCGTCCACTCCCACGGATACGTCGGCACCGGCACCTTCGGATGCAGCAACTGCAGCCCCGCCGGAGTGTTCCTGATGGTGATCGCAACCATGTCCCCGCGGTCCTGCAACCTGCTGCAGAACTGCGATGTTACGAACTCCATCACATGATCCCGTGCCGACGGGTGAATGGTGCGAACAGCGAAATCGTCTTCAAGGCTCAGAGAGCCCGCGGGGTCGCGAAAGGTGGCGGTTGGCGTTCCTGATGTCATCCTGTGTTGCGAGAGTCTTCTTTCCGCACCGTTACCGGCGTAGCGACGTTAGCCTGGGGCTTGTTTCGTTTGAACAACCCCATAATACGACGCCGCAGAAAAAAGCCCGCCGCTGCCATCACCGACGCAAACGACTGCAGCGCCAGCAGACCCGATCCCGGATCGACATATGCCATGGCGCGGCGCTCCATCGCCATCATGAGAAACACACCGGTGAACATCGTTAAGGCAAAGGAAATCAGGCGTTTCATGTGATTCAACTCCCGCTCTGGCTACGCCTCGAAGGCTGCGTACCCGCTACTCGTTAATATCTGCGCTTACTCAGTCGGGTTGCTGCCCGCACTTCCTTCAAGGGAAAACACCGTGCGCTCTGAAATGTTTCGCGGATCGGTAAAATAACAGAACTATTACTTCAATCTTGAGACGCATACCGGCCGTGATAAGACTCACTGGCCTCTAGCTTTCAAGAATTTTCTGTTGCCTCAAACCCTCTTGGCCGTCGTCGCGGCTCCGCGTAGCAGCCGGTGGTGGTGGCGTGCGCGGTCAGGCCAGGATGTGCAACTTTGATCTCCAGAGGGTGGTACCCCTCCCTGCGTTCAGCCGGTGGCGGCTCAAACGGGATCTCGCAGGATGCTCCCGCGCATGGTGTCAAAAGAATGCCCGGAATCCTTCTTCGATTGCTTCAAAGCCAGCTTCGCCTTATCCTCGCCTGAGATGGACTTCGAGCAAAAACGAAAGATTGGCCTCAGCGGCACCGCTCCCAAAACCCCCGAAGCAGAGCGTCTCGTCTCAGCTGGCCGCGTCGACGACGATGACGTCGTCGAGCTCAAGCTCCGCCCCAAGCGCCTCGCCGAGTTCATCGGCCAGACCAAAGCCAAGGAGCAGCTCTCCATCGCCCTTGAAGCCGCCAAGTCTCGCGGCGAAGCCCTCGACCACGTCCTCCTCTTCGGCCCTCCCGGCCTCGGCAAAACCACCCTCGCCACCATCATCGCGAACGAGTTGGATGTAGCCTTCCAGCAGACCAGCGGCCCCGCCCTGCAAGTCCAGGGCGACATGGCCGCTATCCTCACCAACCTCAAGGCCCGCCAGGTCCTCTTCCTCGACGAGATCCACCGCCTCCAGCCCGTCATGGAAGAAAAACTCTACACCGCGCTCGAGGACTACCAGCTCGACATCATGATCGGCACCGGCCCCTCGGCCCGCACGCACGTCATGCGCATCGATCCCTTCACCTTCGTCGCTGCGACAACGCGTCCAGGTTTGCTGAGCTCACCTCTACGCTCCCGCTTCGGCATCCTCCTGCGCCTTGAGTTCTACACCGACGACGAAACTTCGCTGGGTAGTCGAGCGCTCCGCCGAGGTCCTCGGCGTCCCCATCGATCACGACGGCGCCGCCGAAATCGCCCATGCGTTCCCGCGGCACACCCCGCATCGCCAACCGCCTCCTCCGCCGCGTCCGTGATTTTGCGGAAGTAAGAGCCCAGGGAAAAATCGACCGTCCCACGGCCATGGCCGCCCTCGAAATGCTCGAAGTCGACGCCCACGGCTTCGACGAACTCGACCGCCGCCTGCTCCGCACCATCATCGAGAAATATGACGGCGGTCCCGTCGGCCTCAACACCCTCGCCGCCGCGCTCGCCGAAGAGCAGGACGCCCTCGAAGAGGTCTACGAGCCCTTCCTCATCCAGATCGGCTTCCTCGACCGCACCCCCCGCGGCCGCGTCGCCACCCGCCTCGCCTATGAGCACCTCGGCATAGAAATGCCCCGCAAACCCACCCTCTTCAGCTAACCCGAACCCCTAATCCCTGCCTAACCTGCCCGGCCGGGTCTGTGCAATGTCCGGCCCCAGCAGTTCCTGCGCGCTGGCTTCGGGCTCGTCGGGGATGGGAGCTTCGGTCCGCGGCCGCTCCAGCTCCGTATCGAGGTGATTCCGCGTGAGACCCTCTTTGATGATCGCGAAAGCCTCCTCGGGCGTGTCAGCGAACTTGAACAGGTCAAGATCCTTCACCGCGATCGCTCCCTTTTCGGCCAGCAGTTCCAGGTCGATCACGTTCTTCCAGTAGCTGGAGCCGTAGATCACAATCGTGATCGGCTTCGACAGCTTGTGCGTCTGGTCCAGCGTCAGCAGCTCGAACATTTCATCCAGCGTCCCAAACCCGCCGGGGAATACCACCAGCGCCTTCGCAAGATATGCAAACCAGTACTTGCGCATGAAAAAGTAGTGGAAGTTCAGGTTCAGCGCCGGCGTAATGTAAGGGTTCGGCAGCTGCTCAAAGGGCAGCATGATGTTAAGCCCGATGGTCTTGCCCCCAGCCTCATGCGCTCCGCGGTTGGCCGCTTCCATGATGCCGGGCCCGCCACCGGAGGTGATGACGAACCGATGCCTCCGCCCCGGAAGCTTCTTCGACCACTCCGTCAGTTTCCGGGCCAGCGCGCGAGCGTCCTCGTAGTAGCGTGCCATCTCCACGGCGGCTTCGGCGCGGTGGTGCCGCAGCTCCGAGGTCTCTCCTTCCCCTGCGCGCGCGGGCTGCTCGCACTCCGGTGCAGGTTGGGCAGAGCCCGTGTTGTCGAGCAGTTCGAGCTCGTGGCTCGCAACATCGAGCGCGCGAAATCGAGCCGACCCGAAGAACACGATCGTGTCCTGGATGCGTTCGCGCCGGAATCGCGTCATTGGCTCGGTGTACTCCGCCATAATGCGCAGCATCCGTCCATCCGGTGAGTTCAGAAAGTCGGGATTCTCATACGCCAGAGGAGCGATCTCCAGCGGGTTCGGCGTGTCCTTCGTTACCTTGCTATCGGACATGAATATTAGCCCCGGAAGTCTTTATAGTTCAGCAGTTCGCTGATCCCGATCCATACATCCAGCAGGCCGATTCCAGACACCATGCCGCGAACCCAGCCCTTGCCCAGCAATGTCTGTAGCGTCGGATGCATCAGCAACCACGCGTTCTGGTCCCAATAATGCGGCGACCACGGGAGGATGACCAGCAGTCCTCCAATGTAAAAGCAGAACAGCACCAGAACGAGCAGACTCATCCGCTGCAGCCACACTGGCGCTGGCGCGGGTCCGTCGGGCGAGGGCTCGCCTCGGGGGGATTGCGCTTCCATCAATATGAACTCGCTCTGCGCTTCCATCGTCCCTTCAACGTTAGCAGGGCACCCTGCCGCGTGTCTCGCACGTCGACTTTCAATGAGGCTGGCTCGGCTCGTGCTCTTTGCTCTTCGCGTCCATATCTGCCAGGATCTCCTCCGGCGTTTTGGCCGCGCCATGCATAGCGAAACCTACGTTGAAGTTGCCATGGCTTCCGCTGATGTCGATCGGAATGTTCGCCACCTTTCGCACCTTTCTGCAGCAGCCCGTCGAACGGCTTCATCAGCAGCGACTTCCAGCCAGTGAGCATCTCGGAAGCGGTGGCATCGGTCTGCACATGCCCCCGGAAGTCAAACTCGCTGCCGTTCAGCGGATAGACGCCAACCAGATTCACCTTCGCGCCCGGAATCTGGTACTCCAGCGACCGCACCATCAGCATCGCATTCGTCAGAGCAAACGTCGCAGCCATCTCCGACGTCACCCCCGCCTGCGGTCCACTCGCCGCCGCTTTCGCCTCCCCCGGCTTGCCCTGCGCACGCAGACTAAGTGAGTCGACTTGCTGCTGCAGCTTCGCGCTTGTGAACTCGACATTCCGCATCCGCAGGTTGCCCGTCAGCTGCATTTTCTCGATGACCCGCACGTTCCCCGGTGGCAGGTGCAGCCTGCCATGAAACGACACCGCCCCTTGCATCACCGTCGGCGTCGCCTTCATCACCAGCCGCAGGATGTCCTCGATCCGTCCCTGCGGCATCGACACGGCGAGCGCGATATCGTGACCTTTCCCAGGCACCTTCATAATCCCGCCGCTGCAACTGAACCGCGACTGCGCCAGCTGCGCTTTCACCAGATTCAGCGTCGTGTCCCCCGTCGTCCCATCCACAAACGCGCTAAACGTTGTCTCCAGCGGCATCGGGTGGCCGCTCACATCGAGCGCGAAGTCCGGCGTGCTCGTCGCGCCATCCACCGTCAGGTGTCCGAGCCTCCCTTGAAATGTTCCCGTCGAAGTCAGCACACCCCGCAGGCCTTTGATTGAGCTCAGGTCCACCTTCTCGAAGGTGTACATGCCATCCAGAGCCGTGGAGCGCGGATCAGCCCCCTCCCACGGCCCAAAGCGTCCAGAGGCATGCACCATCCCCACCGGCTCCGGGTTGATTACGTCAGCCACATACAACAGCGGCTGTCGCGCTCCAACATTGGTTAGCTCCAGGCTCTTGATGTTGACCTGCAGCGGTCCTTTGCCCGGCGTCGAGGTCTCAATGAACAGCTTCACATTCTTGCAATAAATCTTTGCCACGGTCAGCGCGATGCGAGCCTTTGGCGTCTCCGCCTGCTCAATCTCACCGGCCCCGTGCGGCGGAATGTGTAACTCCATGCCATCGACATCGACCCGCGCCAGGTTCGCCCGCAGGTGCAGCAGGTCACTCAGCGTGGTGCGGAACGTGAAGCTCTTGACGCTCAGCATCGGTGGCGCGGCACCTCCTCGCTGCTGCACAATGTCCGGTTTCGTTGGCCCCGCGAGATACAGAATCCGAAGTCCTCTGCCATGCACTTCCAGCCCCTTCACCATCGAGATTTCCAGCGAATCCAGCTCGACCGGTGAGTGAAACCGAGCCGCCAGCGTCGCTACGACACTGCTCCGAAGCAGCGGCCCAGCATGGCGCACAATATATTCGCCCGCAATGGCCAAAGCCACCAGCAACACGCCCACCCCAGCCCCAATCGNNCCCCACCCCTTTCGATGCATTCACCTGGACAAACGTCACACGCTCCAGCGTCAGCAATGAGAAAATGGAACTGATGCTTCAACTCTCTGGCGCCGGCAAACGATACGGCCACAAACTCCTCTTCGAAGACGTCAACTGGCTGGTCACGCCCAACGAGCGCACCGGTCTGGTCGGCGGCAATGGCACAGGTAAATCCACGCTGCTCAAAATCCTCGCGGGCATGGAAGGCCTCGACTACGGCCAGCGCACCCACATCAAGGGCATGACCCTCGGCTATCTCCCCCAGGACGGCCTCGCCCTCTCCGGCCGCACCGTCTTCGACGAGTGCCTCTCCGTCTTCGACGAGCTCCGCGAGATGGAGCACGAGCAGGAGCGCCTCACCCACGTCCTCAGCGACGCAGACCCCAAGTCGCGCGAGTACGCCGTCGCTGCCGACCGCTACTCCGAGATCGCCGACGTCCTGCACGCGCACGATATCTACACCCTGGATTCGCAGGTGGGAGCCGTACTCGGCGGCCTCGGCTTCAGCAAGGAAGACTGGGCTCGCCGCACCGAAGAATTCTCCGGCGGCTGGCAGATGCGCATCGCCCTCGCAAAACTTCTGCTGCAGAAACCCTCCCTCCTCCTCCTCGACGAACCCACCAACCATCTCGATCTCGAGTCCCGCAACTGGCTCGAAGATTATCTCCACAACTACGAAAATGCCTTCATCCTGATCTCGCATGATCGCTACTTCCTCGACGTCACGGTGAACAAAACCGTCGAAGTNNTACAAAAATCAGCGCGACCGCATCGAGGCGCTCGAGACCTTCATCAATCGCTTCCGCGCCCAGGCCACCAAGGCCAAACAAGTTCAGTCCCGCATCAAGGAACTCGAAAAAATCGAGCGCATCGAAGTCCCCGAGGACGAGGCGACGATCCACTTCAGCTTCCCGCAGCCGCCCTCCAGCGGTCGCACGGTCATCGAGGTCTCAAACCTCACCAAGGTCTATCCCTCGCCCAACGGCGGCGTCAAGCGAGTACTCGACGACGTCAGCTTCACCATCGAGCGAGGCGACCGCATCGCTCTCGTNNCTCCCACCTCCGGCAAGATCCGCCTCGGCCACAACGTGCTCGCCGACTATTTCGCGCAGGATCAGTACAAGGTGCTTGACGGCGCCGCGCAGATGCTCGACGACATCACCGGCTCCAATCCAAAGGTCGATGTTGTCACGCTGCGATCTCTCCTCGGCTGCTTCATGTTTACCGGCGACGACGTCTTCAAAACACTCGGCGTCCTCTCCGGCGGCGAGCGCAATCGCTACGCCATGGCCAAGATGCTCGTCTCCCCAGCCAACTTCCTTCTCCTCGACGAGCCCACCAACCATCTCGACATGCGCGCCAAGGACGTCCTCCTCGACGCGATTCGCAGCTTCAGCGGAACCGTCCTCTTCGTCTCTCACGATCGCTACTTCATCGACGGCCTCGCCACGCGCGTCTTCGAGGTCGAAGACCGCCGCGTCCACATCTACCCCGGCAACTACGAGGACTACCTCTTCCGCAAGCAGGGCGGTGTAGAAAAGATCGCTTCCGTCGCCGCCGCGAACCCGCACATCGACCACGCCACCGGCATGTTCAAACCCAGCAAGCAGGTCGGCACCAACGACACACCCAGCAGCACTCCCACCACCGATCCTTCATCTCGACCGGAGGCCGAAGGCCGTAGCGGAGAGACCCCTGTATCTGGTGCTGCCACTGAGGCCAGGGCCAATGTCAAGCGCCTCAATCCCATCAAGCTGAAGCACCTCGAAGAGCGCGTCACCGCCCTCGAAGACGAGCTTCCCAGCCTCGAAGCGCGTATCCTTGCCGCGGAACAGCAACAGGCATTCTTCACCACCGCGGAAGCAGCCCAGGCCCTGGCAGCCGAACTAGATGCCCTGCGCGACCAGCACGCCGTCCGCACCGCCGAGTGGGAAGATCTGGCGATGCAGCTCGAGGAACAAAGCATCGCCTAGAAGAATCAAGGAGAGATTATGCGGATTCTGGTCATCGGAGCTGGTGCGGTTGGAGGATATTTTGGCGGGCAACTGGCCGCTGCTGGCCGCGACGTCACCTTTCTCGTTCGCCCCGCGCGTGCTGCCCAGTTGCAGCCCACAGGCCTCCAGATCTTCGATCCCTACGGCGACGTGACAGTGCACCCGAAGCTTCTGCTCGCCGCGGACCTGAAGGCGAATCCCACCACCTTCGACCTCATCATCGTGAGCACGAAAGCCTACTCGCTCGACGCTGCCATCGAAGAGTTCGCCCCCGCCGTAGGCTCCCAGACCATCCTCCTTCCGCTCCTCAACGGCATGCGCCACATGGACGCGCTCGATGCCCGGTTCGGCGAGCACTGCGTTGTCGGAGGCTCCGTCCAGGTCATCGGCGACATGGACGCCGAGGGCCATATCCATTCGCTCGGCAAGCTCCACGATCTCAACTTCGGCGAGCGAGATAAGACCATCACGCCACGCATCAAGGCCATCGAAGAAACCTTCCGCGACGCCGGCTTCGAGGCCAATCTAAAGCCCGACATCCTCGCCTTCATGTGGCAGAAGTGGACCCTCCTCGCGGCCATGGGCGCAATCACCTGCCTGCTCCGCGGCTCCATCGGTGCAGTCGAGGCAGCCCCCGGCGGTCTCGAAACCGCCCGCGCCATCGCCGCCGAATGTGTCGCCATCGCCACCGCGAACGGCTATCCGCCGGACGAAAAGTTCCACGCCGTGATGATGAAACGCCTCACCGAACCCGGTTCGCCGCTGACCGCCTCCATGTATCGCGACCTCCAGAAGGGAGCACCCGTGGAGGCCGACCACATCCTCGGCGACCTCCTCGCCCGAGGCCGCGCACGTGGCCTCGAAGCTCCGCTGGTGCAGGCAGCCTTCGCGCAACTGTCGATCTATTCGCACTCCCTCAAGACCGCCTCCTAGTCGCTCAATCCCTAACAAAAGAATTTTCTTGCGCGATGCCCGAAGCTACCCGTACTGGCGTGGATGCTGCTGGTCTACGTCTTGTCGCTACCGCAGCCGGTGCTGCTCTGGACGGAGCCACCCGAGCTCGCGGGCGAGCTTGCCGAGGTGACGGCGACGACGCGCTAGAGCGTCGAGGAAAAGTGTGGGCGATAATCAACTATGCCCTCTCTTTGGACACCGACCCGTTGGTCTGATCGACTTGCAGAACTTGAAGCCCGCTCTGGTGAGCGCAAGGAAGCACCGCTGCGCCGCGACATTCGTTCGCTGGGCACGTTGCTCGGAAAGGTCCTGCGCGAGCAAGCCGGTCGTCCCATCTTTGATGCGGTGGAGGATCTGCGCCGCACCGCAATCGCACGCCGTGAGGCCGACGCACGGGGCGATCTCACTGCCGGGCTTACGCATCTGCATCAAGCGCAGGAGGTCACCCACAAGATCTCCGCCGACCCTCGCACCGCGTTTTTCCTGGCGCGTGCCTTCGCGTTTTATTTCGAACTCATCAATCTCGCCGAGACAAATCACCGCAAGCGTCGGAGGCGCTCGGCGCTGCTCCATGCTTCGGCCGTGCCGCAGCGCGGCAGCCTCCGCGGCACCTTGCGTCGCCTTCGCGCAGCGGGTGTTTCGAGGGAAGAGGCGCTGGCACTGCTTAGCCGCATCTGCATCACGCCCGTGTTCACTGCGCATCCAACCGAGGTGGCGCGCCGCAGCGTCATGTTCAAGCGCCGCAGCATCTCCGACCTGCTCGTCCGGCTGGATACGATTCCCGTGCCCGCGCTGGAGCTGGATGCTCTGGAGACATCGCTCCTCGCCGAGATTACGGCGCTCTGGCAAACCGATGACGTTCGCCATGCCCGGCCCACCGTGCACGATGAAGTCCGCATGGCGCTGGACTATTTCGAGGCCTCGCTCTTCCAGACCATCCCCGTTCTCTACGCGGAAATTGCGAGCGCCCTGGACGCAGAATATGCAACCACCGCACCGACCCAGTTGGCGGCGCTTCCGATCGTGGTCCGCTTCGGCTCCTGGATTGGTGGCGATCGCGACGGAAACCCGTTCGTGACAGCCGAGACCACCGCCGAGTCCCTCGCCATGTCGCGCGAGTTGCTCCACGACTACTACCTTGCGCAGTTGAAGGATCTGTTCGAGCAACTCGCCATGTCGACCCGGCAGGCGCCCATCTCTCCCGCGCTGCGTGATCGCCTCGACACCTACCTCACGCAACTCCGTTCCGCGGGCTACGCCACACCCTTCGCGGACCGCTTCCCGACGGAGGCGGTTCGCCTGCAGCTTGCCTGTATTACGCTGCGTCTCGGCGGCGTGCCACCATCCACAATGCATCGCAACCTTGCGCTCGCAACCACCGCAACGCTGCCGCACTACGAAACGCAGGTGGCCCTGCTCGAAGACCTGCTGCTGCTGCGCGAATCGCTCGCCGCTAACCACGGAGAGCGCCTCGCCGAGCTGTTTCTCGACCCCATGCTGCTCACCGTGCGCACCTTCGGCCTGCATCTCCAGACGCTCGATATTCGCCAGCATGCAAAGGTGCACGCAGCGGCGCTCGCAGATCTGTCAGCGGGAAAGATGTCGGAGCAGACGCAGGAAGTGATCGAGACATTCCGCGCCATTGCCACCTTGAAGCGGACCCTCCCTGACGCGATTACACAGTATGTCGTCTCCGGTGCGAGCGCCGTAGAGGATGCGCTGAACGTCGTTGAACTTGCTCGCCATGAAGGCGTCGCCGTCGAAGGTGGCACGAGCGCCAGCGGCGAGCACGACCCCGGCCTGCAGCCAGTCCTGCTCTTCGAGTCGATAGAAGACCTCCGCCATGCGCCCACCGTATGCCGCGAGCTATGGTCGAGTGCTGCCTACAAGCCTCTATTAGCGGCCTGGGGCGGCAAGCAGGAGATGATGCTCGGCTACTCCGACTCCAACAAAGATGGCGGCATGATCGCAAGCACCTGGGAGATTTGGAAGGCGCACCGCGCCCTGCATGAAGTCGCTCGCGAGTGTGGTGTCACACTGCGTCTGTTCCATGGCCGCGGAGGCACGGTAGGCCGTGGCGGCGGCCCCACCCATCGCGCGCTCTTTGCTCAGCCGCTGGATAGCTTCACCGGCGAGCTGCGGCTCACCGAGCAGGGCGAAGTCCTCAACTGGAAGTATTCGGATGTAGTGCTCGCGGAGTGGAACCTCGAGTTGATGATCGCAGCTTCGCTGGACGCACTGGCGCGGCCCGACGTCACGGCTCGCGCAGCCGCTGGCACCAACTCCGTGCCGCAACTCACCGGCGAAATCCTTCCCCGCTGGGAGGCCGCACTGGATGAGCTTTCCGCGACGTCCTTCGCGTTCTACACCCAGAACATCGTCGACGATCCCGAGGTCTTCACCTACTTCGAGCAGGCAACGCCGGTAGCCGAACTAGAGCATGCGCGCATCGGATCGCGGCCGGCCAAGCGCGCCGATGCAAGCGCCTCCGGCAACGCTGCAGCCCGTCGCAGCATGGCCGATCTGCGAGCCATTCCGTGGGTCTTTGGCTGGATGCAGTCGCGCCACGTCGTGCCCGCCTACTTCGGCGTCGGCTACGCACTTGACCACTTTGCCCGCACGCATCCGGACGGCCTCGAACTGCTCCAGGAGATGGCCCGCGGCTTTCCACTCTTCATCGACATCATTCGCAATGTAGAGATGGCNNACCCTCGAAACCGAGTTCATCCGAACCCAGGAAATGGTCCTCGCGGTGACGCAGCAGGCCGAGTTGCTCGAGACCAATCGAGTCCTCGCAAACTCCATCCGTCTGCGCAATCCCTACGTCGATCCCATGAGTCTCCTGCAACTTGAATTGCTGCGTCGCAAGCGAGGTGGCGAAAGCAGCGACGAACTCGACCGCGCCATTACCGCCACCATCAACGGCATCAGCGCAGGTCTCCGCAACACCGGCTGATCGCGCACACGTTCTTTGGCTCCCTGCGTTCTCGTGGAAACCGCGCTGCATCTTCCACCGCGCTGCAAGCCCTTACATCGTTGCGAAACCCTTTGCCGCATGTCTCGACCACTCGTTCCCGCAGCTCTCCTCTTCTCCCTCGGTGCCGCGGTGCCAGCCATTGCATCCACCCAAAATCCCGTCATCTCGACCGGAGCATCGCCCCACCCGCCCAAAATCCCGTCATCCTAGAGCGAAACGAAGGACCACTGTATTTGCTCTTGCCTTTGCCTTTGCTCTTGCTCTTGCCTTTGCTCTTGCTTTTGCCTTTCTTGGTTTGTCATCCCGTAGGG
>DHWW01000340.1:10605-10864 GCA_002413385.1 Granulicella sp. UBA5172 | reverse complement strand
ATACGGGGGTCCTTCGCTTCGCTCCAGGATGACGGCGAAAAACAGACAACAGCAACGGCAACGGGACGAGTCGCGGTACTTGCCGGTACGCGTCATTTGCCGCTGCGCTTTATTTGCCGGCGAAGGGGGTTTGGAGGTATTTGCGGGCGGCGTCGGCCTGGGTTTGGTCTCCGCCGGGGATGAGGACTCGCTGGTACATGCGGATGGCTTCGGTGCGCTCGTGGAGGAGGTCGTACATCTGGCCGGCGCTTAGTTCGGC
>DHWW01000340.1:10134-10465 GCA_002413385.1 Granulicella sp. UBA5172 | reverse complement strand
TGTTGTAGCCTCGCTCGGTGTCGGCCATGCCGAACCAGGCTAGTTCGAGGCGGGGATCGACGAAGTAGTTGGGCTTGCGGGCGTCTTCGATGACCTGCTTGTAGGCGGCGATGGCCTTGATGCCCTCGCCGTCGTCCTTGAGGAGATTGGCGACTTCGAGGCAGAAGAGGTAGTTGTGGGGATACTGCCCGGCGAGGCCACGCTCGACGACGAGGGCGGCGGGGTATTGACCGTCGTGGCGGAGGAAAAGGGAGAGGATGGTGCGGGATTCGATGGGAGTGACGACGCCGTGATCGGCGGATTTGCGGAGGTCGGCGAGGCCCTCCTTCTT
>DHWW01000340.1:9454-10064 GCA_002413385.1 Granulicella sp. UBA5172 | reverse complement strand
GAGGACGGCTTCGGAGTCGTTGCGCGAGGAGAAGCCCTGGCGTGCGGCGGAGGCGAAGGAGTGGTCGACGAGGGTGATGAAGACGGCGTGCATGCCTTTGGCATAGCCGCGGGCGAAGAGAGCATTGGCGTCGTTGGGGTTGATGGCCAGCTCGGCGTTGGAGAGCTGCTGGACCTTGTCGGCAAGGGACTCGATGCGGTCGCGGGTGGCTTTGGGGATGTCGACTTCGCGCTTGATGGTGAGGAAACTGTTGTGGGCGTAGTAGGTGGTGTCGAGGAGATCCTGGTTGTAGAGTTCGCGGAAGATGATCGTGGTGAGGATGTAGTTCCAGGCCATGGGGTCGGTGGGGTGCTGCTGGGCGACCTGTTCCTGAATTTTGAGGGCGGCATCGAAGTTGAGGTTGTAGAAGTCGAGCATGGACTGCTTGAGCTGGGGCTCGAGATTGAGGAGGTCGGTATGGAGGGCGGGAGCCTGGGCGTTGGCGGCTGAAATCGTGAGCGTGGCGAGGAAGACGAGGAGGAGGAGCGCGGCGCGGGCGGGGAGCGAAGAGCGGTGCGGGCTGACGTTCCGAAGCAATCGGGGCAAGCGGGAATTCCTCTCTGGTTCGGTT
>DHWW01000340.1:0-9307 GCA_002413385.1 Granulicella sp. UBA5172 | reverse complement strand
GCAATCTGACGTATCCTTAGGCGTGCACAAATTGACGAGAATACTCCGCCGCCTTACTGCTTCCCTGCTGTTTCTACCTATTGCCATGCTGGCATTGCCTGCTGCTGCGCTGGCCGCAACGCCGATTACGGGTGTGGTGACGAACCGGACGACGGATAAGCCGTCCGCTGGCGACACGGTTGCGCTGCTCCGCCTGGTACAGGGGATGCAGGAGGTGACGAACGCAACGACCAATGCGAAGGGGGCGTTTTCGCTGGACGCTCCCGACGGTGGGATGTATCTGGTGCGTGTGACGCATGACAAGGCGACCTACTTTGGGCCCGTGCCTGCGGGGACGAAGACGGTGAATATCGATGTGTATAACGCCGCGGCGCACGTGGTGGGCGTGAGTACGGAGGCGATCGTGATTCGCGCGCAGACGGATGCGAGCGGTGGCACGCTGAATGTGGTGGAGAACTTTTTTGTGAAGAACGATTCGAAGCCTGCGGTGACGCAGTTCTCGAATGACCCGTTCAGCATTTATTTGCCGGAGGGCGCGGTGATCGAGGCGTCAGCAGCGCTGGCTCCGGGCGGGATGCCGGTGGCCGCAACGCCGATGCCGCTGGATGAAAAGGGGCGGTATACGTTTCTGTTTCCGATTCGGCCGGGCGAGACGCGGTTCCAGGTCGCGTATCACGTGGCGTACACGGGGACGTTCAAGTTCAACCTGAAGGCGGGGGGACCGACGGACGCGTTCGCTGTGATTGTGCCCAAGAATATGACGTTTTCTCCGGCGGCTGGTACGGCGTTCAATCCGGTGAATGACGATACGAATGCACAGACGTTTGTGGCGCGGAAGATCGCGGTGGGACAGGCGCTGGACTTCCAGTTGACAGGGACGGGCGCGTTGCCACGGGATACTACGCAGACCGCAGGCGACCAGGGCGGGCAGGCGGGACCGGCCGCTGATGGAAGCGGGCAGGGCGCGACGGCGAGCGATACGGCTCCAGGCNNACGACGAGCGATTCGGCTCCGGGTAAGGGGCTGGGTTTGCCGCTGGATCCGAATGGAACGCATGAGCCGCTGTCGACCAAGTACAAGTGGTGGATACTGGGCGGGCTGGGCCTGGTGCTGGTGGCGGCGGCAGGCGTGCTGCTGCGGAAGCCGGCGGATGCGCATGCGGTTGCTGCGGCGAATGCTGCGGCGGGGCATACGGCGCGAGCTGCGAGTTCCCTGCCGGGAACTCTGGCTTCGCCGGCGGGACGCAAGGAGCAGCTGGTGCAGGTGCTGAAGGACGAATTGTTTGCGCTGGAGACGGACCGGTTGCAGGGACAGATCGACGACGCGGATTATGCGCAGCAGAAGGCGGCGATTGAGCTGATTCTGCGACGCGCGCTGCAGCGTGGAGCGCCTGCTGTAAGTCCGGGCGCGGGGACAAGTGCATAAATCAGCTTCATGAATTAGCCACGGACAAGAGATACTGGATTTCATGACTACTGTTCTTCGGGTTGTTCGGTTGTACGCTCTGGCCATCTGGGTTGGTGGACTGGTGTTCTTCGGGTTCGTGGCAGCGATGGCGTTCAAGACGCTGCCGGATGCGCATGAGGCGGGGATCGTGGTGCGTGGGGCGCTGATCTCGCTGCACCATATCGGGATGGCTTCGGGGCTGATTTATCTGCTGTGCACGCTGGCGCTGCTGGCGACGCAGCGGGATACGCATCCGATTCGCGCGGCGGAACTGGTGCTGGTGATGATGATGCTGGCGCTGACGGGGTATTCGGAATTTTCGGTGATACCGAGGATGGAGGCGGACCGGACTTCGCTGGGCGGCGATGTGGCGAAGGCTCCGGATGAGGCGCCTGCACGGAAGCACTTTGAGCGGCTGCATCGTGTGTCGGTGAAGGTGGAGAGTGTGGTGTTGATCGAAGGGTTGATGCTGCTGGCGATGGCCGGAATACACGGGCGGGACGACTTCGACAGGTTCGCTTAGGTGCTACGCGCACGGCGAGGGGTAAGAGCGGAGTTGTGGCGGGGACGAGAGCTGTGCGTATCCTTGCGGGATAACCAAAAGCAAGCGCTGGGGTCGCGCATGAGCGACGGCAAGAGCCAATGCGGGGGTCCTTCGCTTCGCTCCAGGATGACGGCGAAAAACTAGCAACGGCAACAGCAACGGCNNTACGGGATGACAAACAAAAAATGAGATGTCAGGGTCGAGAGGGTGGCTACTGGACGGGAAGCTTGGCGCGGTAGCCGTCGCGGGTAACGATGGAGTATTTGAGGGGGTTACCGTTCTCGTCCTGCATCTTGAGGGGGAGGCCTTCGTTGTTGACAAGGTAGACCTTGACCTTGCGGTAGGTGCCGTCGTTTTTGGTGTCGGTGGGGCGGTAGGTGAGGACGTACTGGTTGCGGATGGACTCGTTGATCTGGGTGAAGATGTCGGGGAGAGCTCCCTGGAAGACGGGTTGGAAGCTCATGCCGCCGGTCATCTGGGCGAAGGTTCGCATCTCGTTGTCAGCTTGCAGGTAGGCAATATCGTTGGCACCGCGGGAGCTGGCGAGTTCGCGGAGGAGGCCTCCGGTGCTGATGGTGAAGAGGGTGACGTTGGGGGTGTCCTTGATCTTGGCGAGCATCTGGTCGAGGGTGAGGCGGGACATGGTATCGCGGCCAGAGGAGATGAGGATGATGTACTTGCGGCCGTCGATGCGAGTGACGCGATCGAGGGTGTCGTAGAGGGCATCGAACTCGTTGGTCTCGCGGAAGGTGGGGATGACGAGGGACTGGAGGGCCTGGCTGATGATCTCGTGATTATTGGTAAAATCGGTGAGGACGTGGGTGCGCATGTCGTAGGTGACTACGGCGACGTAGTCGTTGGGCTGGAGGCTGCTGAAGAAGCTGTAGGAGGCTTGCTGCATGTCGTTGATGAAGGCGTAGGAGTTGGCGGCGAACTCGAGGAGCAGGACGGCGGTGATGGGGGTTTTGGTAAGGCGGACGGACTGGACCTGCTGCTGAACTCCGTCTTCGACGACGAGGAAGTTAGAGGGCTTGAGGTTGGGGACGAATTCGTGGGTCTTGTCGAGTAGAACGCTGACGTCCATGTTGACGAGGGGGACGTCGACGCGGAGAGAGAAGGTTTCGCCGGGAGGGTTGGCGAGTTTTTCGTGTGCTGGAGCAGGGGGCGGCGGCGGCTCATCGGTCTTCTTGCGCAGGATGACGGAGCCGTTGTCGGGCTGAGGGCCGTTGTCTCCGGTGGTGGGGAGCGGCGGGGTGGCCTGCGCGGGCGGGGTGGCACCGCCCGGGGGGGGGGGGGGGNNGGGCACCCTGGGAGGGAGAGGGCGCCTGCTGGGCCGGTTGCTGGGCTGGTTGCTGGGCTGGGACTGGGCAAGAGGAGAGGGTGACGAGGAGCGTGAGACTAAACAGGATGTGTTTTTTGTTCATTGCGAGCTACTCCCCGGGGTGGTTTGCCTCTTGGCTTTGACTCTTAACTTTAGACGGGAAGTATACGGAATGGGGGACGTGGAAGGAATTTGGGGTTAAACACAATGGGCCGCTGGGGGGTGCCAGCGGGCCCATTGTTTTCAGATCGCGCCTCCTATCAAGGGAAGCGACCGGTGGGGGGTCGTCCCGACCAGAGGCGCTTGCTGATTATTGCATAAAGTAAGGGCGTGGGGTGTGGAATTTCCACATTCAGGGCTAAAATCGTACTCATCCGCTCCGAATGGGAAAATGCGTTCGTGGCTGGATTGCATCACACCGCAGTATTGAATCAGGATTGAAGGCCACCTTTATGTCAGAGATACGCGGACTTGCTGTGCACGCGGCAGGCGCACAGTTATCGCCCTACAAGTATTCGGTTGAAGAGCTCGGCGCCCAGGAGGTCGAGGTCAAGATTTCGCACTGCGGCGTATGTCATTCAGACCTGCACCTGATCGACAACGATTGGGGACTGAGCAAGTACCCGTTTATACCGGGGCATGAGATTGTGGGGACAGTGACGGCTGTGGGTTCGGCGGTGGTGGACCGGAAGCTGGGCGACCGGGTTGGGATTGGTTGGCAGGCGGACTCGTGTGGGATCTGCGAGTGGTGCCGGCAGGGCGATGAGCATCTGTGCGCGAAGTCGCAGCCTACATGTATTGGGCGGAATGGTGGGTATGCGGATGCGATCCGCGTGAATTCGCGGTTTGCGATTCCGGTGCCCGAGGCGTTGGAGAGTGAGAATGTCGCTCCCCTGCTGTGTGCTGGGATTACGGTGTATAGCCCGCTGAGGAATCTGCTGGCTCGTCCGGCGTCGCGGGTGGGCGTGATTGGGATTGGCGGGGTGGGGCATATCGGGGTACAGTTTGCTCGCGCGTTTGGATGCGAGGTGACGGCGTTTTCGACGTCGAACGACAAGGAGAAAGAGGCGCTGGAGCTGGGGGCGCACCACTTTGTGAATACTCGCGATAATGGCGGGCTGAAGAAGGCGGCGGGGAGTCTGGATTTGATCCTGTCGACGGTGTCGGCGGACCAGGACTTTCAGGGCTTTGTTGCTGCGCTGCGGCCGAAGGGGACGCTGGTGGTGCTGGGTATGCCTCCTTCGCCGCTGCAGATTGCTGGCTTCAGCTTGATTGGCGGGCAGAAGGCGATTGCGGGAAGCCCGACGGGAAGTCCTCGGGATTTGCACGAGATGCTGGATGTGGCGGCTCGGCATGGGGTGAAGGCGATCACGGAGCGGTTTGCGATGAAGGATGCGAACAAGGCGGTGGAGAAGGTGAAGAAGAACCAGGTGCGGTATCGGGCGGTGCTGGTGAACTAGGCCGAGCAGGTAGGATAGCGATGGATGCGATTTGAATTGTTCATCGCCGCGCGGTATCTGAGGGCTCGCCGACGGCAGGCTGTGGTGGGGCTGATCACGGTGATTTCGGTGGTGGGCGTGGCGGCGGGTGTGGCGTCGCTGATTGTTGCGCTGGCGGTTACCAATGGGATGCGGCGGGACTTGCAGGAGCGGCTGGGGGGGTCGACTGCGCATGTGGACCTGATGCGGACGGCGGGCGATGGGATACGCGAATGGCGGCCGCTGATGGCGAGGCTGGCGCAGGTTCCGCATGTGGTGGCGGTGGCGCCGGGACTGTATGGGCAGGTGCTGATCTCGCGGGGGGCGCGGAGTGGTGGGGCGCTGATCAAGGGGATACTTCCTGCGGATGAGATGAAGGTGGGAAATTTATTGCAGGCGGTGAATCAGGGGTCGGTGAAGGAGTTGAACCCTGTGAATCCCACTCATGACGGTGAGACTGTCATGGGTGGGGCACCCGATTCCGTGCAGCTAGGTGGCGAGCTGGCACCGCCGATTGTGATTGGGCATGAGCTGGCGATGAGTTTGGGGGCGGGGGTTGGGGATACGCTGCTGGTGACGTCGCCGCAGGGGGAGTTGACGCCGCTGGGGCTGGTGCCGAGGTATCAGCGGTTTCGGGTGGTGGGGATCTTTGCGTCGGGGTTTTATCAGTATGACGATGGGTATGCGTTCATGCGGCTGAAGGACGCGCAGCGGCTGTTTTCGGAGCCGGATCTGGTGAGCATGATCAGCTTCAAGATCGATGATTTGTACCAGGCGCCGGAGGTGGGCAAGGCGATCGAAGAGGCCGCAGGACCGGGGTTTCAGGCGACGAACTGGATGCAGCAGAACCGTGAACTGTTTCGCGCGATGAAGCTGGAGCAGGTGGTGACGTTCGTGATCCTGGCGCTGATTGTGGTGGTGGCGGCGCTGAATATTTTGATCGCGCTGACCATGATGGTGATGGAGAAGACTCGCGATATTGCGGTGATGATGAGCTTTGGCGTGCGGGCGGAACAGGTGCGGAAGATCTTCCTGTTGCAGGGACTGTTGATCTCGGGGATTGGGACGACGCTGGGATTAGTGGTGGGGTATGCGGCGAGTATTCTAGGGTCGCACTACCGGTTTATTCACCTGGATGCGAGCGTGTATTCGATTGACTATCTGCCGTTCGCGCCGCGGTTAGTGGATGCGCTGATTGTGGCGGCGGTGAGTTTGGGGATGAGTTTGCTGGCTACGATTTATCCGTCGAGTTCGGCGGCGAGCGTGCTGCCGGCGGAGGCGCTGCGGTATGAATAGGCGCGTAAACTGGGCGCAGAGGCGTTGAGATGGCGATAAGACTGCGGTATACGGAACTGGCTCCTGAGGGCTATGCGAAGCTGGTTGGGGTGGGGCATTACATCAACACCGGGACCGCGTTGGGGCCGGTGCTGCTGGGGCTGGTGTATTTGCGGGCTTCGCAGATGNNTGCATCGATCTGCATACGGCGGAACTGCGGCATCACCATGAGCCGCAGAGCAGGATCGATGCGGTGGCGGATTGGCGGGGATCGGATGCGTTTACGCCGAAGGAACGGGCGGCGCTGGCGTGGGCGGAGACGGTGACGGAGCTGCAGCGATCGCATGTTTCGGATGAGGATTTTGCGGCGGTGAGCGAGTTCTTTCAGGAGAAGGATCTGGCGGACCTGACGATTGCGATTGCGAATATCAATGCGTGGAATCGGTTGGGTGTGGCGTTTCGGCTGGAGTGGAAGCCGCCGGTGCGGCGGAGTGCGGCGAAGTCGGAGGACGCGAAGGCTTGATGATGGCGNNGTGCTGCGCGCTGTTGCATTGGAGAAGACGTATGCTCCGCTGGTGGCGGGGGGTGCGGGGCTGCGGCTGTTTCGGGATTTGTCGCTGGAGGTGGCGGCGGGGGAGATGGTGGCGGTGGTGGGGGAGAGTGGCGCGGGCAAGAGTTCCCTGCTGCATCTGCTGGCCGCGCTGGATCGGCCGACGGCGGGTGAGGTTTGGTGTGGGGAGACGAATGTTACGCGGTTGAGTGCGCGGGAGGCTGGGACGTATCGCAATCGGGAGATTGGGTATGTGTGGCAGTTTCATTATTTGCTGCCGGAGTTCACGGCGCTGGAGTGNNGGTCTCGTGGGCTCGGAGATGTGTATAAGAGAGGAGTTATCGGGGGGCGAGCAGCAGCGGTTGTCGATTGCGCGGGCGCTGATTACGAAGCCGAAGCTGTTGCTGGCGGATGAGCCGACGGGGGACCTGGATGGGGTTACGGCGGAGCGGGTGTTTGGGCTGCTGCAGGAGTTGTGCCGGGAACATGCGCTGGCTAGCGTGCTGGTGACGCATCATCTGGAGTTTGCGGGGCGGTGCGACCGGGTGTTGCGGTTGCGGGATGGGCGGCTGGAAGGATAGGGTTTGGGATTTGCGACCGATTTCCCACAGCGGCGTCCAATCTATGATGCGTTGAAATCTATTCAGGGTTTTCTTTCGATGCCCGGGACGGATTACACTAGATGCATCTCTCTGGTTGTTGCAAGACAATCAGTCCTCTCCGCCGCAATCGAACGCGGCGGTGGCCACCAATCGTCATTCGCAGACCGCGCCCTCAGAAGCTGCGCGGGGGCGACGGTTCGAAGGGGGAGTATGTTCGAACGCTACACGGAAAAGGCGCGGCGCGTGATTTTCTTCGCGCGCTACGAGGCGAGCCAGTTTGGATCGCCGTATATCGAAACCGAACATCTCTTGCTGGGCCTGCTTCGAGAAGATAAGGCGCTCACAAATCGCTTTTTGCGCTCGCATGCCTCAGTGGAATCAATCCGCAAACAGATTGAACAACGCACGATCGTTCGGGAGAAGGTGTCGACTTCGGTTGATCTTCCCCTCTCGAATGAGTGCAAGCGCGTGCTGGCGTATGCAGCCGAAGAGGCTGAGCGGCTGAGCCACAAACATATTGGGACGGAGCATTTGCTGCTCGGTCTGCTGCGCGAGGAGAAGTGCTTCGCGGCGGAGATCTTGATGGAGCGCGGTTTGAGGTTGACTGCAATCCGCGAGGAACTGCAGCGCACGACGCAGGAGAAGCCGGCGGCGCAGACGGTCGGCGGCAGCAAGCAGCGGGGCAACCAGCAGGAGCAATCCATGCTGGCGGAGTTCTCGCGCGACCTGACGCAGGCCGCTACCGATCAGCAGCTCGATCCGCTGGTGGGACGCGATACCGAGGTGGAGCGCGTGATCCAGATCCTGTGCCGGAGGACGAAAAATAATCCAGTGCTGATTGGTGAGCCGGGCGTTGGCAAGACGGCGATTGTTGAAGGACTGGCGCAGAAGATTGCGGACGGCGAGGTGCCAAGTTTCCTTGCGGAGAAGCGCGTGCTGTCGCTCGATCTGAGCTTGATTGTGGCGGGAACGAAGTATCGCGGGCAGTTTGAAGAGCGGTTGAAGACCATCATGAAGGAGTTGATGGAGAACCAGAACTGCATTGTGTTCATTGATGAATTGCATACGCTGGTGGGTGCTGGATCGGCGGAGGGTTCGCTGGATGCTGCGAATATTCTGAAGCCGGCTTTGAGCCGCGGCGAGATTCAGTGCATTGGAGCTACGACGCCGGCGGAGTACCGGAAGTCGATTGAGAAGGACCGGTCGCTGGAGCGGCGCTTCCAGGCGGTGAAGGTGCCGCCGCCGAACGAAGAGGATGCGATCAAGATTTTGATGGGCATTCGCGAGAAGTATGAGAAGTTCCACGCGGTGAGTTATACGGACGATGCGATTACGTTCTCGGTGTCGCATTCGAGCCGGTATATTCCGGACCGGTTTCTGCCGGACAAGGCAATCGATCTGATTGACGAGGCTGGTGCGCGGGTGAAGCTGCGCCAGACTACGCTGCCGGAGGAGTTGACCGAGGTGCAGAAGCGGATCAAGTTCATCGTGCACCGGATGGAGAATGCGATTGCGAATCATGAGTTCGAGAAGGCGAGATTCTACTCGGATGAAGAGCGCAAGGAGCGAGAGAATCTGCGGGCGCTGCGGGACAAATATCATCTCGATGAATCGAGCTCGGGCATTGTGACGCGCGAGGATATTGAGGACGTGGTGTCGCGCTGGACGGGCGTGCCGATTACGTCGATCAAGGAAGAAGAGACGCAGAAGTTGTTGCGTGTCGAGGAAGAGCTGCACAAGCGGGTGATCGCGCAGGACAAGGCGATTTCGGCGTTGGCGCGGGCGATTCGACGCTCTAGAGCTGGCCTCAAAAATCCAGCACGGCCTATCGGGAGCTTCCTGTTCCTGGGACCGACGGGCGTGGGCAAGACAGAGATGGCGAGGGCGCTGGCGCAGTTCCTGTTTGGCTCGGAGAAGTCGCTGATCCGGTTCGATATGTCGGAGTTTATGGAGAAGCATTCGGTCAGCAAGTTGATCGGTTCGCCTCCTGGATATGTTGGATACGAAGAGGGCGGCCAGTTGACGGAGCGCGTGAAGCGTTCGCCGTACTCGGTGGTGCTGCTGGACGAAGTGGAGAAGGCGCATCCGGAT
>DHWW01000126.1 GCA_002413385.1 Granulicella sp. UBA5172 | reverse complement strand
ACCCTCGCCGTGCGCGCAGCACCACAACAGGCACCCAGAAATTCACAGCCCAACTGACTCGCACAAAACCCCTCGCACGCCCTAAAATCAAGGCAACCGCAGCACCGGGAAAAGCCTTCAGCGAACTACCGCCAGGAGCCCAGGGGAGAGACCACACCATGTCCACCGCCACCATCACACCCGACGTAGCCGCCCCCACCGGGAATCTCGAAATCACCGTCTCCCGCGCCGAGCTCCTCCGCGAGCTCACCGCCGCTCAGTCCGTCGTCGAGCGCAAAACCACCATCCCCATCCTCTCGAACTGCCTCTTCGAGGCCACCGTCGACGAGCTCGGCGCCGGCCGCCTCACCATCACCGCCACCGACCTCGACCAGTCCCTGCGCACCTCCTGCGCCGCGAAGGTGAAGAAGCCCGGCGCCTGCACCATCCCCGCGCGCAAGCTGTACGACTACATCAAGCTCCTCGCCGATGGCGACATCTCCATGAAGCTCATGGACAACCACTGGGTACAAATCCGGTCGGGTCGTTCGAACACCAAGATGGTCGGCATGGCCCGCGCCAACTTCCCCCAGGTGCCCGAGTTCCCCGCCGTCGGAGCCTACAAGGTCTCCTCTCCTGCGCTCGCCAACATGATCGCCAAGACCATCTTCGCCATCTCCAACGAGGAGTCGCGCTACACCCTCAACGGCGCCCTCCTGGTCCTGAAGGCAGAGTCCATGGCCATGGTCGCCACGGATGGTCACCGCCTCGCCCACATCGAAAAGCTCGGTGAGGCCCTCGAAGGCATCTCCGGCGAGAAGAAGACCCTCATCCCCCGCAAAGCTCTCGCCGAGCTCGCCAGCCTCCTCTCAGCCTCCGACGCAGACCATCTGGAGTTCGGTGACGATGACCAGACCCTCTTCTTCAAGGTTGGCGGCCGCGTCCTCACCAGCCGCAAGCTCACCGGCCAGTTCCCCAACTACGAGGCCGTCCTCCCCCGCGACAACACCAAGTTCGTCATCGTCCGCTCGGAAGACCTCATGGCTTCCATCCAGCGCGTCGCCCAGTTCGCCGACGAGCGCTCTGGCGCCATCAAGATCCGCCTCGAACAAAACGAGCTCAAAATCAGCGCCCAGTCCACCGACGCCGGCGAGTCCGAAGACATCATCGAAACCCCCTACAACTACGACCCCATCGTCGTAGGCTTCAACAGCTCGTACCTGGTCGACTTCCTCCGCGCCACCGGCGTCCAGGGCGAAGTCCGCCTGGAGTTCAAGGACGCCCAGTCCGCCGGCCAGATGCGCCCCGAAGACGCCAACGAAGACGTCAAGTACCGCTACATCCTCATGCCCATGCGCATCTGAGTCCTGCGCGGACGGCGATCTGTGTCATTTTCACAATAATTTGGCCACCGTGGCCAAATTATGCCGAGGGCCTGGAAATATTTCTCCATTTATTCGCTTTTGACATCGAATCGAGCTGCGGCTGGAGTAGTCGCCCGTACTCACTCCTACTGAGAATCCCCTCGTCAAAGGCTTAAGCTTAGCTTTACAGGCCCTGTAGGGCTATTCAGTCTTTTCCGGTTAGCGTACGTCACAGCCCACATCGAGTAAGCTGTGCACCTGTTCCAAACCCGAAATGCCTGCGCTCACCACGTAATCTAGGGACTCTTGCTAGATCGATGCGGATCAACGTCACATAGTTTTTTAGCCGCGCAGTGGTGCGTACGTCGATAGCGTTGTTGTTGATCTCACAAATGGCAGAGATACCGGCGGACGGGAGGGCAGAACCCAAAGTGATTGGCAAGGTTCGGGCAGGAAATCCGCCAACGTCAGCCGCTTTGAAAGCTCCCCGCACTAGACGCGAGCATCCTTTGTGTCTCAAGCACTACTCTTCTCGTGAATCTCCAGTCGCTCACATGGCCATCAGGAAGTCGCTCAACAATCCGTGGCAATGATGGATAGATATTACGGCCGGCGAGATCAGTCGCGATTCCAAGAACGCTTGAGACTAGTGCTTCTTGACGCCGCGTAGTTTCGTTCGCAATATACAAACGATGCTGCTCGGCAAGCTGCTTCATCGCAGAAGGACAGTACCCAAGCATAGTCATGGCGTTGACACCCAAACGAATACACAACTGGCGTACAGATGGGGGTGGAACTTCTGTGAGAGCCGCCTCCGCTTCCTTTACCAGAGCTTTCTTACGTTCTTCGAGTTGGGTGCGGTGTAGCGCCAAGAGTTGGGAAGATAGCTCCGACTCATGTGTTTGCAGTGTATTACTCGCGCAACCCAAAGACCTTGCCACCGCTGCGAGAGTGGGCGCCGGATTTTTCTTGAGAGCATCCTCCAACGCGTGACTCACTTTCGCATAGTGCAGTTGTGTATTGTCAACGACCTTCTTGCTAATTGCAGCACAGAGATCCGGAAATTTAGATCGTAGCGAACCAGAACCTGCGTAGCCCAGATCCCGAGCAATCTGCTCAAGCGCTTTAGGGGCGCTCGACTCGAGGGCCCGTGTCAAAGTTTCTTTGATTAGAGCTGGCGAGACAGTGACCTGCTCACAATAGGCATTGATATTCCGACGTAGCGACATAGCGACTGTCGCCGGGTCAATCTTGGGCAGAATTTCTATAATGCTAGCAATTTGCTTTGACGCAGAGGTCAGGTCGTCTTTCCCTCCCGATTCTGGGATATCGATACCAGATTTGCCCAACCAGCTACCGCAAAGAGAACAGTATCCCGGTGTAGAAAATGCTGCCAGTGGCACCTGCATATGCTCGCAATGATGGCATGTTGAACTCAATTGAACACAATGGATGGGGCAATGAGACGCGAGTCTTATGGCCCAAATAAGAGGCTCGTAGATCGGCTTATCTACCGGTTGTATGTGGAAGAGCGGCTGAGCTAACGCACCTCAAAGAGTTCCGCAAATCCTCGAGGGGAGAGGGCCATGGCACATCTCCCTTCGCCAACCGCAACCGTCAACCTAAACGAGAATCTCCAGTTATGAACGGGTGTCAGACCGGGGCAGGATACCTTGTTCCCTCAACCTGGAAACAGCCGCCATAACTTGCAAGCCATCAAATTTGGCCATATCCCATGTCCGTACACGCTTTATGCAGCGGTAATATGTTGATCTTGTGAGCAAAGGAAACCTCTCATTCAGATCATTCAGACACTTGTCGATAGATTTTCCTGCTGCTGCGTAGTAGTACGCAATCTGGTCCTCTTCTTCCTCAGACAGCAACTTTGAGTGGCCCCCTTGAGGGCCCCTCTGCAGACCGTAGAAGTTCCTGCGGTGCTTCCATTTCGCGATGGTCTTTACGTTGACGTGGAGAAGGTCTGCCAGTTTCCTATAACTCAGTGGGCTCGCCTGGATCGCTCTTCTTTGTGCGGGCGTTAGGGCCACACCGCTCCGGGCTTGAACTTCTAAACTTGCCGCAAGCCTCTTTAGGCTAATAGGGATCTTTTCAGCACTGCGGCGTGACACGTTCTCGCAATTCTTGGCCATGCTGATCAAGACCTCCAATCGAACATTCGCGGCGTGCTTCGCTGTTTCCTGTTTGTACCACGTATCATAGAAATACTAAACAGGTTCAAGCCGGAATCGGAGAAAATTTAAGTGGATATTCTGTCCCTGACCTACAGTTTTCCGCCCGGATGCTCCCGTGGAGTGCCCTTCGGTACCAAATAATAAGTGACTGTCTGCCTTACCTTCGCCAGCGGAAAGCGTTTGCCGGTCGCTTATATTGAGGTCGGATGCTGGCCCACGCAGCCTTTTTTCTGCTTGCGCCCCTCAATTCGTGTCTGCGCTCCTATGCCCAACAGCGCCTCTACTTGGCCGGCGGCTCGTAGCACTTGGTAAACGTCCAAATTGGTGATCGTCGTGTGCTCCTCTACGTAGTTTGCGAGGTATTGCTCGGATTCCGAGGTCACCCCATTTCGAGCACATACGAGGTATGCAACCGATTCCGCTTCGAGCTCCCTTTGGCTATGGTCCATCGGTGGACGTTCAGGGATTTTGAGGAGCGGGTCAGGCCCGAGATGCCCTAAAAAAAGATGACCCAACTCATGCGCAATCGTGACGAACTGTGTGGCTGGAACATGGTTGCGATTGACAAGCATCTCGTAGACACTTGCAACCTTGAGATCGGCAGGCTGGACTACAACCTGTCCGACAAGCACAGGCTGACCNNCAACGGCGCCCAGGTGGTCGACCACCAGGGAAAGCCCATGTGCTGGTCTCGATATATCAACGTGAACGAACCGGCAAATTGCTCAATGGAAGGAAACAGCTTTGGGCCTGCATCGGGCGGGTGGACGGAGCCTTCGCAGGAAGTTCGCAGCAATATGGGATTTTCCGATACGTTTATCCGCACGATTCACCGTCACACGCTTTCAGCGGGTATCGAACTGCAGCGGCAATCAGCGGTTGAAAACTCCCAGTATCCCATCGATGCGATCATCGGTTTCGGTGGCGCGTACACAGGAAACGGTATAGCAGACTGGTTGCTCGGCGACATGTCCTCCTTCACTCAGGGTGCGGGCGAAATTTCGGATGTAAAGGGCTGGCTCATCAATCCCTTCATCAACGACGAATATCGGGTTCGACCGGGTTTGACGCTGACCCTGGGCGTGCGTTGGGATCCGGATATTGCGCCAACCCAGGTAGGTGGTCGCGGAGCGGCCTTCGTTCCCGGTCAGCACAGCACCGTGTTCGGAAACGCACCAACCGGTCTGATCTTCCCAGGCGATCAGGGGATGACCGCTCAGCTTCGCCCGTCTAACTATGGTGGATACTTCGAGCCTCGGATTGGCGTCGCTTATCAGCCCGCAAGTATGCCGAAGACCTCTCTCCACGCCGCCTTCGGAATGTTCTCGGGCCCGGTAGCGTACTCAACCTATAACCACACGGTAGACATTGCTCCCTATTCGCCCACCTACTCTCCTACTGCTCCCTCGAATACTCCGATCTGCTACATGAACGGCGTCATGACTCCAAATGGCGGCCAATGCACGGATTCAAGCGGAAATGTCCTGCAGGGTACGACCATCCAGGGCTTCATGAATTTCAATAACCCCTGGCAGACTTCCACATTCGGAACAAATGGCGTTAGCCCCTTCCCGCCATTCGCTTCTGTGGGCTACAAGCCGCCATCGAACTATGTGTTCCCATCGGTTATGACCATCGGAACATCCTTTGCCCGCAACTTCAAGGCTCAGATGACCAATGCCTGGAACGCATCGGTCGAACAGCAACTGAGTAACACCATGGCAGTTCGCGTGGCCTATGTGGGGAGCGAGTCGTATCACCAGAGTTACGGAGTGGACCGCAACTTCGCAATTTACTGCACGACCTGCAACAACGGCGGACACGGTTCCTATCTTCCGTATCCCAGCTTCTCCGCGATCGGGGAACTCCAAAGCAACGGAACCGCCAACTACAACTCGCTCCAGATCAGCTTCACCAAAACTATGGCTCACGGACTTCAGGCGCAGTCGAGCTTTACCTGGCAGAAGACAATGGACCTGGCGAGTGCGGGGAATCCGGCGTTCGACGACCCGCAGCGCCTCGGCGACCCATTCAACCTTAGCTGGAATCGAGGCATTTCCAACCTGAGCATTCCATTTACTTGGGTTTCCAACTTCGTCTATGTATCGCCTGATCTCAGGAATCAAAATCTGCTCGTCCGTGAAGCGTTGGGTGGATGGGAAATCAGCCCCATCATCACGCTTCAATCGGGCAGTCCGTTCTCAATCTCGGGTGGGCACAGCGCGGACCTGGGCGGCAACAACAACAACACCGGGTCTGGTTGTAAGAGCAATTGCAGCGACCGCGCAGACCGTGTACCCGGGGGGCCTCTCAAAACTCGCGAGGGGGGACGATCCAAGTGGATCAAGGGATATTTCAACACTGCCGCATTCCGGCCGCGACCGGATGGAACCTTTGGGACCAGCGGTAGAAATATCCTTAACGGAGCACCCATCTTCAACGTCGATGCCGCTTTGATGAAGAATTGGGCGATTGAAAGATTTCAGTTGCAGTTACGGTTTGAAACGTTCAATACCCTCAATCATCCCATCATGAGCAATCCAGACACTAACCCCAGCGATGCAACCTTCGGCCAAATCAACGGTGGAAGGGGTTCGACAAGCAATGCTGCTCGTGTCGGCCAGGCTGCATTGAAACTCACCTTCTAAAATCAAAAATGGCCTAGACGTGTAGATTCACATCCAGGCCGTTTCTGTCTAAGTGCAGGAAATTGGATTTTAGCCAGTTCTCTGAAGCAATCGGTCCGGCGTTGTACCGGACTGGGGGATACCGTCGGAAATGAATATAGGAAAAGGGTTGACACGGCGCGAGGCCATTCAAGGATTGCTGGGAGCCGCCGTAACTGCTGCAACACCGATCAGCGCGTATACGGAACAGACGAAGAAGGGGATGCGGACCTCGTGGCCAGACGGGGCGTCGGAGCTTGTGGGCCGCGAGCAGGCATTCAACGACTCCTGGCGATTCCACCGCGGCGATGTCGAGGAAGCTTCGAGTGGAGAATTCGACGACTCGGGCTGGCGGACACTCAACGTTCCCCACGACTGGAGCATCGAGGATGTTGTCAAGGACGCGGAGTCGATGCCGGGAGCGATCTGGGCAACAGAGACCAAACCCGTGCGTACGGGACCGTTCGATTTGTATGCAAGCGAGGGCCAGACCGCCACGGGATGGACGGTTGGCGGAATCGGTTGGTACAGAAAGATATTTGATAAGCCCCTGATCCCGGCTGGCGGAAAAGCGGAGTTGCGCTTCGAAGGCGTTTACATGAACTCCGACGTTTGGATCAATGGCACGCACCTGGGGAATCATCCCTATGGATACACGGAATTCGCCTACGATCTGACAAAGTACCTGAAGGACGGCAAAAACTGCATCGCTGTGCGCATTAACAACGCGGGTCGCAACAGCCGCTGGTATAGCGGATCAGGGATCTTTCGCAAGGTCTGGCTCAGCATCGCCGGCGAGGTAAGCATCCCCTCTCACGGCGTCTTTATAACTACACGCGAAGCGTCGAGCGACGCTGCACTGGTCATGGTGGAAATGACAGTCGAGAACCGCGCACCGGAGCCGAGGAAGGTGAGCGCCCGTGTTCGATTCGTCGATGACCAAAATATTGCCAGCGGCGAGTCGGAGCAGCGCGTGACGATCCCGGCTGGTTCGACCGCGGTTGCCACATGTCCTGTACGGCTGGAGCACCCTCGCCTTTGGTCTCCGGAAAGCCCTCATCTATATCGCGTCGAAGTCATTGTTGAAGAAGGATCCAAAGTGGTGGATGCTGCCACGATGCACGCCGGAGTCCGTACTATTCAAATCGGGGCGGTTCAGGGGCTGCGAATCAACGGTGAAAGCGTCAAGCTCCGTGGCGGATGCGTGCATATTGACAACGGACCTTTAGGGTCGGTCTGCATCCCGCGAGCCGAAGAGCGGCGCCTGGAGATCCTCAAGGCGAATGGCTATAACGCCATCCGTACCAGCCATAATCCTCCCTCTCGCAGTTTTCTGGATGCCTGTGACCGTCTGGGCATGCTGGTGATCGATGAAGCATTCGACTGCTGGGAAGAGGCCAAGAACCCTGAAGACTACCACCTCTATTTCAGGGAGTGGTGGCAGCGGGATCTCGAGAGCATGATTCTGCGCGATCGCAACCATCCCAGCGTAGTCCTGTGGAGTATCGGGAATGAAGTCAAGGAACGCGCTGAGCCACGCGGAGTAGAAATCGGAAAGCAGCTTGCCGCTCTTATCCATAAGCTTGATCCCACGCGCAAGGTGACTGCTGGCATCTGCGAACCCTACGATCATCCCAAACAGACATGGGACGACATGCAGCCGGCCTTCACCTACCTTGACGTTGCGGGCTACAACTATCGATTGGACAAGTACCAGTCGGACCACGCAAAGTACCCGGACCGGGTCATGGTAGGCACTGAGTCTTATCCCGGCGCAGCATTTCAGAATTGGGACTTCATCGAGAACGCGAGTTGGGTCATAGGGGATTTCGTCTGGACCGCGGCCGACTACATCGGCGAGTCGGGCCTTGGCAGTACAAGCATTCGGAAGGGATTCGGCCGATCCGGTGGACTACAGCCGTATCCGTGGTTCAATTCTTACTGCGGCGATATCGATCTGATCGGGAACAAGAAGCCCCAATCTTACTTCCGTGACATCGTCTGGCGGCGGAGCACGGTGGAGATGGCAGTTCAGCGTCCGATTCCCCCAGGGTGGTCGGAACATCCCGCAGAGTGGGGATGGAGCGATGAACTCCGAAGCTGGACCTGGCCGGGTTTCGAAGGAACACCGCTCCATGTCCGCGTATACACCCGCGCACAGCATGTAAAGTTGCTCTTGAACGGTAAGGAAGTCGGGTCGCAGGACTTAAGTGAGAGTAATGCTCTGAAGGCGGAGTTCACCGTGCCGTACGGTCCCGGAGATTTAAAAGCGGTCATCTACGAAGGGAGTTCCGAGACCGGATCGATAACATTCACCACGACAGGCAATGCCCATAAACTGATTCTCACACCCGACAGGCGCAAGCTTAACACCGGTGGAGACGACGTGGGCTATGTGATGCTCAACGTGGTGGATGAAGCAGGCAGGCAAGTTCCAGACGCCGTTGTGCCGGTTACGTTTTCCGTCGATGGGGCCGCTGAAATCATAGCGGCAGGAAACGCTAATCCTAAGGTGGTGGCCAGCTTCCGGCAACCGCACCGGGACACTTTCCACGGCGCCTGCCTGCTGGTAGTGCGGCCACGAAAAGAGCCCGGAAAGATTATGATCCGTGCTGAGTCGGCCGGCCTTTTGCCGGCGACAGCAGAGTTGGAAGCAGCATCAGGCTGATTGCATTTACGCAAATACCCTTAGAGTAGATGTTACTTGCGCAGAGCAGATCACTTTCAGATTCATCGCAACATGAGCTGCGGTTCTAAGGAGATTTCGCCATTGAGGTTACAAGCGGCAAAGGTGTTCGGGTATCTGGTCTTAACCACCGCGGCTTTGCAGGCGGGCGCGAGTTCGGTTCATTCGAGTCCGGAAAAGCAATCTGTCCTGGTGGCAAGTCCTGACCGAAGCGTGGAACTGTCCCTCCAGAATGATGCAGGAAACCTTACCTATAGCGTCACTGTCGACGGTCAGCCGGTTCTCGCGCCCTCCTCCCTCGGCATCCTGAGCGACGACGTGGAATTAGGAGAAGGCGTCACTCTGGGGCGCGCGAAACAACACGTTGTCACGGAGCACTATCCGTTTTCCGGAGCGCACGCGGTTGCAGTTAACCACGCAACGGAAGCGATCGTGCCAGCACAGTCCCACGGCCAGTCCTTCGAGGTTGACGTCCATGTAGCCGATGACGGTGTTGCCGTTAGGCTACGGCTCCCGGCCAAGCCGGGCAGAAGAGTGCAAGCGGACCGCTCCGCCTGGAAGCTGCCTGGGGATCCCACAATGTGGGTTGACGCATGGGATCCCAGCTACGAAAGCCCGTACCGGACTACAACACTTAGTCAGCTCGGGAGCGGGAACCTCGGCTTGCCTATCACCGCGCATGTGGGGAAGCTGTATGTCACACTCACAGAAGCTGCGTTGAAGGATTACGGCGACCTGGCAATCAAGCCCGGTCCAGACGGCACCCTGCAGGGTCAACTGCTGAATGATCCGCAGGGCTGGGAAACGGATCAAACCGTCGTGCAACCATGGCGGGTTACGGTGATTGCCAGAGACCTGACCGCGCTGGTCAACACGACGCTGGTCCAGAACCTGAACGCTGCCCCCAACAAGGAGTTGGCGGGTGCAAACTGGATCAAACCGGGACGATCGACGTGGCAATGGCTCGCCACCGGAGATCCGCGGGAAGACGAGCAAAGGCAATGGGTGGACTGGACCAGGCAGCTTGGCTTTGAGTATTACCTCATCGACGAAGGCTGGTCGTCGTGGAAAGACCCATGGGGCACCTTGACCTCCACGATCGCGTACGCGAAGAAGCAGAATGTGAAGATCTGGATCTGGGTACACAGCAAGGAAGTGGAGAAGCCGGAAGCGCGCAAGGCGTACTTTCAAAAAGCAGCCGCGGCGGGCGTCGTGGGTATAAAGATCGACTTTCCTCCACCAACCAACCGCTGGTGGTCTACGTGGTACTGGGATACGGCACGGGATGCCGCTACATATCACCTCATGGTAGATTTTCATGGTGCGACCAAGCCCACCGGGATGCAACGTACGTGGCCCAATGCGCTGACCCGCGAAGGCGTGCGTGGACACGAATACCAGATCACTCGGTACAAGCGCCATCTGGATGCCGATCACGACGTCATTCTCCCGTTTACGCGCTATATCGCGGGGCCAGGGGATTACACACCGACGGTGTTCGAGTCCAAAGAACTTCAGGGCAACGCCTGGGGACACGAACTGGCTCAGGCCATCCTCTTTACCTCGCCTTATCTCTGCTTTGGCGGGAACCCGAAGGACTACATCGCTAACCCCGCAAAGGATGTGCTTGAGGCGATCCCTTCGGTATGGGACGAAACTCGTGTGCTTCCTGGAAGTGAGCCGGGCAAACTGGTTGCCGAGGCACGACGTTCAGGCGATCAGTGGTTTGTCGCCATCATCAACGGGGGAAGCGAAACGAATGTGGACGTTGCTCTCGACTTCCTTGCTAAGGGGACTTGGCAAGCCACGGAACTCTTTGACACCAAGAACCACCCGGATGCCTGGGATCGTGAAACCGTTAACGCGACGGCGGCGGATCACATCAAATTGACGCTGTCGCCGCGAGGTGGCTTCGTGGCTCGCATTCAAAACTGCGGGAAGAGCTGTAAATGAGCCGTACTCAGACGGCAGGGACTGTTGATGCAGTTTACAGTCAGTTACCGCCAGCGGGCAGTAGCGTTTCAAGTCTGACTCAGAAGATTAGTTACCATCAGACGCTGGACCATAACCCTCACGCCTCGCCCTCTTGTGAGGTGACTCTACACTCGGTGTCTTGGCCGTTTTCGCGGCTACGCACTGCAAGCGCCCTCCCGTGGAGTACACATCAGTCTCACATCAAAAAAGCGGGACGTGCCAAGACTGCCTACGGAGAAAACATGAATAGAGTGACCATATTTCTGAGGTTTGTTACCTGCTTGCTGCTCGCCGGAGGTATCTTGAGCGGTTTAGCGATGGCCGAGGACGTCGCGCCGCGTCTGCACTTTTCCAGGCCAGCGGCAAAGTGGACCGAAGCTATACCTTTAGGCAACGGTCGTATCGGCGCCATGGACTTCGGCGGCGTGGAAGACGAGAGATACCAAATCAATGAAAGTACGCTTTGGGGTGGCACGCCCCATGATTATGACAACCCGGATGCCGCCCAGCACCTTAACGAGATCCGCAGCCTGATCTTCCAAGGGAAGGTGGCTGAGGCCGAGAAGCTGGCCGAAACCATGATGGGCAAGCCAAAACTGCTGATGCCCTATCAACCCTTCTGTGACCTGCATTTGCATTTTGCCGGGCAGCATGATCCGACGGCGTACCAGCGTGGCCTGGATCTGACAACAGCCACAGCGACGACCGAGTACACCGTGAACGGCGTGCGGTTCCGGCGCGAAAGCTTTGTTTCCTTCCCAGACCAGGTGCTTGTCGTTCATATGACAGCGAGTGAGCCAGGCAAGCTTACCTTCAGCGTTGCCATGGACTCGCCGCAGCCGGGAACCCAGGTTACCAGTGGTGACGATGGAACAATTCAGCTAAGCGGGCAGATCCAACCACGGCAGAATCCGCCGTTCTCGTGGACCGGCTCCTGGGATCAACCCGGCCTACGCTTTGCCGCGAAGCTAAAAGTACTTACGGACGGGGGCTCCATGAAGACTTCGGGTGATCACCTTGAGGTTTCTGGCGCAAACACGGTCACTCTCGTTTTCAGCAATGCGACCAGCTTCCGCAATTATCGCGACATCTCCGGGGATCCCGTTAGCGCCGTTCAGGGTTATCTTGACCACGCATTGAGCAAAACCTATGCGCAATTGCGAGAACGTCACATCGCGGACTTTGGCGCGCTCTTCTCTCGGGTTCGCTTGGAACTAGGCCGCGACGACACAGACCAACCGACGGACGAACGCATCGCCGCGTTCGGCAAAACGGATGACCCAAAGCTTTTGGCGTTGTATTTCGAGTTCGGACGCTATCTCCTTCTCTCGTCTTCCCGGACTGGTGGGCAACCTGCAAACCTACAAGGCATTTGGAACGACAGTTTGAGGCCGCCCTGGGGCAGCAAATGGACTACGAACATCAATTTAGAGATGAACTACTGGCAGGCTGATGCTGGTGATCTATGGGAAACCGAGCAGCCGCTTTGGGGTTTGATCGGCGACTTGCGGCAGAGCGGTGCGGCTACGGCAAAGGTGCACTATCGCAGCAATGGCTGGGTGCTGCACCACAACACAGATATATGGCGCGCCACAGCGCCTGTAGACGGTACGTGGGGCATCTGGCCCATGGGGCAGGCCTGGCTCGCCAACCAGATGTGGGATCACTACCTCTTTAGCGGCGATCGTGACTTCCTCAAGAAGCAGGCGTATCCGGCAATGAAGGAAGCCGCCGAGTTTTCGCTGAGTTCCATGGTCGAGATCCCTGCGGGGCTTCCCTATGCGGGCCGCCTGGTGACCAATCCTTCCACCTCCCCGGAGAACGCCTACCTTCTTGACGGCAAGCCCGAACACCTCACCTACGCTCCGACCATGGACATAGAGCTGAATCAGGAGTTGTTCGAGAACACTCGTGCCGCAGCTCGCATCCTCCAGACGGATGCGGAGTTCAGCAAGAGATTAGAAGCTGCGCAAAAACGTCTGCCTCCGTTGCAGGTTGGCAAACAGGGACAATTGCAGGAATGGATCAAGGATTATGCGGAGACGGAACCGCATCACCGTCATATGTCGCACCTGTATTCGCTTTATCCAGGGCACGACATCGACATGGCGAAGACACCGCAGCTGGCGGCTGCAGCCCGGAAATCCATGGAACTGCGCGGCGATGGCAGCACAGGTTGGTCCGACGTGTGGCGCATCGCACTCTGGGCGAGACTTCATAACGCTGATGCCGCATATACGAATTTGAAGCTTCTGCTTACGCAGATGACCCTTCCCAACATGTTCGACCTCTGTCCGCCCTTTCAGATTGATGGGAATTTGGGTGGGCCGGCAGCCATGATGGAGATGCTGGTGCAAAGCACCCCCGACGAGATTACTTTGTTGCCTGCCTTACCTTCCCAGTGGCCTGAAGGCAGCCTGAAGGGCGTACGGGTACGCGGCGGCGGCAAAGTCGATATCTACTGGAAAGATGGACGACTGACAAAATTTAGCCTCCGGATCAGCCGAGATGCACGGTATCACGTGATTTACAACGATCAGTCGACCGACATCTCAGCCCAGCGAAACAAGTCCGTCACCCTAAACGGAGCGCTTCGACCAGCTCAACCTTAAGTGTTGTTTTGCTAATTATTTGGGTTCTTCCGTACATTTGGTGATTCTTTCCAGCGCGCCTGTGCGCAGGTAAGAAGAAGGTAGCTGGAGGCTCTTGATGGCCCAAGGGACGCTGCTGCCGAACCATGCCGAAGTGAAGCTCCTCTGTCTTCGTCCGAAGGACGGAGCGATTCAGATGGAGGTCCAGGGTTGTCGGCCCCGTGTAGCTTGCCCGGATTGTGGAACCCCATCCGGTCGAGTGCACAGCCGATACGCTCGTCGACTGGGGGACCTGCCGTGGGAGGGGCTGCCTGTTCGGATCCTGCTTTCTACGCGACGGTTCTTCTGCGTCGGCGAGGGTTGCCGCCGACGTATCTTCACCGAACCGTTTCCCGGCACGCGCGGCGGTATGCGCGGCGCACCCTTCGGGCGACTGAGACTTTGGATTGGCTTACCCTGGCCCTTGGAGGACAGGCCGGAGCTCGCATGGCACGGCGGCTTGGCTTGCTGATTGATGGCTCAACGTTGCTACGTCAGGTGCGGCGTCGCGTTCAGCCTGTGCCCCTCTCGGCTCCACGCGTACTTGGAGTGGATGATTGGGCATGGAAAAAGGGTCACCGGTACGGGACGATTCTGTGCGATCTGGAAGCAGGCAGGGTTGTGGATCTGCTTCCAGACCGCGAAGCCGGAACACTAGCAACATGGTTGCAAAAGCATCCGGGAACGGAGATTGTTAGCAGGGACCGGGCCAGCGCCTATGCCAAAGCGACACGAAGAGCTTGTCCAGAAGCCATTCAGATCGCCGATCGCTGGCATCTGCTGCGGAACCTGAGCGAGGCATTGCGGAACGCGCTCGAGCCTCACCGTCGCACCATGATGCAGGCTGCCGAAGCTGTCCAACAGAGCAGCCTTATTGAGATTCTAAATCCTGTTGCGGTTCCAGCAGATCCCGTTGAGACCTTGGCAATCAGGCACGAGAAGAGACATCATCGTTACGGACTCTATGAACAGATGAGAACTCTGGTGGAAAGCGGGATAAGTCAATCTGACGTCGCTCGGCAACTCGGTCTGAGCCTTCGCACGGTGCAAAGGTGGATACGTTGTCTGGCGTCAATTACTCTTTCCGGTCAACGACAACCAAAATTACCGATATCTCTTATTGCGATTGATTCTCCTTCCTGTGTCTGAGATGTTGCTGTTGCGGGCAGGGCCGGAGCGGAGCCCCTCCATGTCTTTTCTTCGGTGTCAAGCGCAGGAGTATCTGCACCGCGTTTTTGCCTTATTAAGGCAGCAGTTGTTTTTGTTGTTAGGTTCTTATCGGGTCGGGAACCGGGCGGCGTTCAGCGACAGTCGCTCAAACTTCCATACGCGGGTTGGATACCGCACGAACGTGTGTCGTCGCAGGCTTGCCTCGGACTTAGCGCGGGCGTCGGTAGGTACACCGGCCCAAGGGGCTCTCGAGGATCACCATGACCTGCCGCCCGGTTCCCCACCCGATAAGGCGGGCATTACAACTCAGGTCGTCGTACCAATCCTCATCTCCTGACCGATGGCCCAGATGAAGCCGGCAAGCTCGCGAGCGAGCGCGGCGACAACGACGGTGGGCTTCTTGCCTCGCGCAATCATCGTTCGATAGCGAGCGCAGAGGCGGGTCTGTGCCTTCCACGCGATGTCGCGGATGTTCTTCGGCAGCCGGACGAGGATCTCCGCCTTCTCCTTCGCGACGCGGGCCGGATAGCGATAACTCCAGGCAGCTTCGATCAGCATCCGTCTGGCCTCGCGGTTGCCGGTCTTGGTGATGCCGCCGCGACGGATCGTGCCACCGCTGGAGTGCTCGGAAGGAACAAGTCCGAGGTAACCCATGAGCATCCGCGGCGACTCGAAGCGGCTCAGGTCGCCGGTTGTTGCGATGAACGTGGCCGAAGAGAGCAGGTCGATCCCGCGCAGGCCACGCAAGGCTTCGACCAGCGGTCCGAGCGACCAGTTCGCCGTCATCGCTGCTATCCGGTCGATCAGTGCATCTCTCCTCTCCTGGGCTGTCCACACCGTCTCGACGTAATCCTGAAAGACGATCCGATGGACTTCCAGTTGAAACGTCTGCCCTGCAAGCCAGGAGCGATGACGCTGCGTCCAGTGCTTACCGGTCGGATACGAACGTCCATGCCGCAGCAGGAATGCGAGCAACTGCTGGCGGGCGCGCATGAGGTGCATGGACGCATCGACACGCGCCCGGACCAGATCGCGGAGTGCTTCATGCGTGGCGTCCGGCACCCATACCCGCGTCAGGTCGCCGGATCGGTGTAGGATCGCCAGCTTCTGCGAGTCGCGCCGATCAGTCTTGATCCGCTCCCCTGGCTTACGTGGAATCAGTGAGGTTGCCGCAACCGTACAACTGTGGCCCAGCGCTGTGAGCTGGCGATAGATGTTGTATCCGCAACCGCCCGCCTCATAACAAAAGTCGAGTTCGCCATGCTTGGCAAGGCGTTTGGCCATCTTGGCTATGTCATCCGGCTGGTTCGGGATGACTCCCAGAAACCGCACCGGGCCGTTCCTGCCGTCCTCTGCAACGCTGATCGAAATGGTCTCCTTGTGAACGTCCATCCCAACGAATGATCTGACTGTCTGCATGTTCTGCTCCTCCTCTCTACATGAGAACCGAAGCCGCCCCTCGAATCCAGAAGAGACATACAGACTTAGGG
>DHWW01000217.1 GCA_002413385.1 Granulicella sp. UBA5172 | reverse complement strand
TCTCAATCTCAATCCTGACCGTTGCAGCTTCGCGCAGGTTGGACGCGATCACCGCAATCTGCGTCAGCTTTGCAGCGTGGATCGCCTCATCCCCTCCGCGCGTCACCCGCCATATTTCGCCGTCAATCACTTCCTCGGGACGCGCAAGCGCCTTCACATCTCTTCCCGCCGAGATCGTCACGCTGCGTAAAAAGTCAGCTCTGTACCCCGGTTCAATGACGAAGTTCACACGCTCGATCGGCAAATGAGCCGGGACTTCCATCTGTGCCACGCTCGACGCCCCCTCCTGGCTGATCTTGCTGGTACTCGCGACAACCGTATACAGCGTCTGCGCCTCACGACTCGCAGGCACCGTCGCTCCTTCAACGATCGCAGCCGACAAGTGCGAAAGCGCACCTCCGTCGATGCCATGCAGATGCAGCTTGACGTGCAGTTGCGCAAAGCTCGACTCCTGCATTGCCAGCGACGTCGACCGCGCGAGATGTTTCTGCGTAAAGTCGAACAGCGTGAACGTTCCGAGCGATTTTGCAGGCCCGCCCTTACCATCCGACCCCGAGACCTCCGCTGTCGCAATAAAGTTCTGCGCCGCAAGATCCAGATCGACGACGGTATACGCACGCCGCGGCATTGCCAGATCAAAAACAATCTCACCCCTTTGCAATCGAAGATTCTGCACAGTCGCGGTGACCGCATCCGTAGGCTGAGCCTCGCTATAACTAACGGCGAACGGNNCCCTGATCCGGCGTCACGAAACACCCGCAAATCACCTTCAGACCAATTCCCGGCATCGGCATACACGCTCGCATCCAGCACCGCACACGTATCACCCACCGCCGCAGCCGGCAGTGTGATCGAACGCTCATAGCGCAGATGCTGCGGATCAGCCGCGGATACCGGCCCCGCACCCGGCGCACCAAAGTCAGCCTGCCATAACAGCACAACCATCAATGCAAGGGAAATCTTCAAGCGTCAGCCTCGCCTCGCAGGTCGCCCTTGGCTCGATCCCGCAGAACCTTCGTCCTCATGGCCTAACTTTACCCCCATCCCAGCGAACTTGGCACCCAATTCGTCCGCACCCTTTCCCAGCTCCAGAGCATCCATACAATCGATACTATGAGCGAACATACCCACTTCGACGTCCTCGTCATTGGCGCCGGCCCCACCGGCCTCGCCTGCGCCATCGCAGCCCAACGCAACGGCCTCCGGGTCGTTCTCGTGGACAAGGGTTGCCTCACCAACTCGCTCTTCAATTACCCCGCTCACATGACCTTCTTCACCACGCCCGAGTTGCTCGAGATCGGCAACATGCCCTTCTCCTCTCCCAACCAGAAGCCCTCCCGCTCCGAGGCCCTCGAGTACTATCGCAAGGTCGCCGAGCACTACCGACTCGACATCCGCCAATACGAAAACGTCGACCACGTAACCGGTTCCGATGGCGACTTCACCGTTCAGACCACCGACAAGTTCGGACGCAAACTCATCCATCGCACCCGCAAGCTCATCGTCTCCACCGGCTACTATGACCTGCCAAACTACCTCAGCATTCCCGGCGAAGATCTTCCCAAGGTCAAGCATTACTATCACGAACCGCATCCCTACTTCGACCAGGACGTCCTCGTCATCGGCGGCAAGAATTCCGCCGCAATCGCAGCTCTTGATCTCTGGCGTCACGGCGCGCGCGTCACCCTCGTCCACCGCGGTGCCGCACTCCATCCCCACATCAAATACTGGATCAAGCCCGACATCGAGAACCGCATCAAGAACGGGGAGGTCGTTGCACACTTCAACACCACCGTCAGCGAAATCACCGAAGACTCGGTAACCCTGCTCACTCCCGGCGGTCCCAAAGTTCTACCCAACCATTTCGTCTTCGCCCTGACCGGCTATCACCCCGACTTCGATTTCATCGAGTCTCTCGGCGTGCGGCTCGACGAAGCCAACGCCCGCTGCCCGGTCTGCAATCCCGCCACCCTCGAATCCAACGTACCCGGAATCTATCTCGCCGGCGTCGTTGTTGCCGGCGAGCGCACCAACGAAATCTTTATCGAAAACGGCCGCTTTCACGGCGACCTCATCGCAAACGATCTATCCGAGAAGCTGCAGCCTCTCCCAGCCAGCACCTAGACTGTCCTCTCGCCCTCAGCTCAGCACACGCCGCGCAAAGCCCCGCATTCCCGCCCACGTCAGCAGCACCAGGAAGAACGTCAGCATGGCAAGAATCATCACCTCGGGCATGTGACCGGTCGTTGGCGTCAGCGCCGCGCGCAATCCCTCGCTCATATACACAATCGGGTTCACCAGCACGCCAATCTGCAACCATCGAATGTGAGTCAGCGCGGTCCACGGATAATACACGCACCCTAAGAACGTGATCGGCATAATCACCACGCCAAAGATCAGCCCAATCTGTTTTGGCTGTACCGACGTCCCAATCGTCAACCCCAGGGCCCCGGCCAGTAGACTCGCCAGGACCACCACCGCACCTAGGAACCACCAACTCGTCACATGCGCCAGCACTGGCGTACTCGGAATGTAATACGCCAGCGGAAAGACCAGTGCTGCGGCAAGAACGCTTTGGATCGCCGAAAAAATGATCTTCTCCATCGCAACGGCTGCAATCGGCAGAGGGCACATCACGCGATCGTCAATCTCGCGCGTAATGCCAAACTCCTGTGCCAGCGGCAACGCTACCGCCGCAATCCCCGAGAACATAATCGCCACGGCCATCAAGCCCGGCAGCAGCACCGTGCCAAATCCGCCACCACCCCCAGCCATCCCCGCCACCGGGCTCATCGTCGCACCGCCGCTCATGTGCGGCATCACGTAGCTGAAGACAAACAAAAATAGCAGCGGGTTCATCGCGATCCGAATCACAAACGGCACCATCTCGCGGCGCAGCACGCGTAGATCGCGCTCCATCAATCCAAGGAAGGCGCGCGAATAAATCACCCACCTCACATCATCGCCCCTGCCAACAACCTCACCCATGGCTCGTCCTGTTCTCTAGAAACTACTCGCGCAAATCTCTTCCCGTCAGCCGAATAAACACCGTCTCAAGGCTAGGTTCCGTCGTCGTCATATCACGCAGCCCAAACTCGTTCGCTATGGTGACAACTTTCGCCAGCAATCCATCCTGCGCCCGTGCCAGCACCCGCAGGCCACCTTCAATCACCTCAACGCCTGTCACACCCTCAATCACCTGCAAGCGTCTCTCCAGCAAACCGCTATCCCGAACCCCATGCATCCGCAGGTCATACATCTTGTCACCACCAACACTCGCCTTCAATGCTGCTGGCGTGTCTTCAATCAAAATCCTGCCATGGTCGATGATGGCCAACCGGTCGCACAGTGCATCCGCCTCTTCCATGTAGTGCGTCGTCAGCACCACCGTAATCCCCTCGCCGCGCAGTGCCTGCACCGCCTCCCACATCGCGATGCGGCTCTGCGGATCAAGTCCCGCACTCGGCTCATCCAGAAACAGCACCTTCGGATAATGCGCAATCGCACGCGCGATCTGCAACCGCTGGGCCAGCCCCCCACTCAGCGCCTGCGGATACGCCTGCGTGCGATCGCTCAGCCGGAACTGCTCCAGCAGTTGCGCCGTCCGCGCAGTCGCTTCCGCATTCGACATACCAAAGTATCTGCAATGAAAATGAATATTCTCCGCCACCGTACACGACCGGTCCAGCGTGTTGTACTGCGGCACCACGCCAATCGACCGCCGAGCCAGCGCCGGATGCGCCACCACATCCACACCCGCAATCTTCACCGAGCCCGCCGTCGGAATCGCACGCGTCGTCGCAATCGATATCGTCGTCGTCTTGCCCGCTCCATTCGGTCCAAGCAGCCCGTAAATCAACCCCGCCTCAACATGCAGATCAATCCCATCCACCGCTGTCACCGAATTCTTGCCACCGTACACCTTGCGCAGCCCCACTATTTCGACGATCGCTTCACTCACGCGTCTTCCCCCGGCAGCTTGATTATAGGAGCGATTCACGCCCCCGACCCCTCTTTCGGTGAGTTCTCCAAACTTCTGGACATCCCATCAAAACGTCTGCACCAATGGAGACCACCTCATCTTCCTCCACAAGAGTCTTCGCGTCACACCAATAGGTTGTCTCAAAACAAACTTTATCTGGTACACCTTTTGTTTCCCACCGCACATCCGACTCATTGAATCGTCATCTCGACGCAGTCGCGTTCGTTCGCGACGAGAGTGTCCGAGAGTATCAAGGAGAACGAGACAATGTTTGGAACGTGGAAGAAATTTATAGTCGCAGCGCCCGTTGCGGCCTTATTAAGTGGATTTTGCCTCTTAGCCACAGCCCAGGAGCCGAACCCCACCACGCTCGCGCCCGGCGCTCAGTCCGCTGAGGTCGTCACCCAGGGTCCCAATGGCGTCTACATCTATCACGTCCATGTCGTGGAGCGGCAACTCGACGCCGTGAACTATCTCAACCGCAGCGGCTCAACTCACGTCGGCTTCACCGGCACCAACCTCATGCCCGGAGCACAAGGCGAAGCCAAGGTAAGCTCCGTCACCGGCAAGACCAATATCGACGTCCACTTCGAACACCTCACACCCGCCAACGGCTTCGGTCCCGAGTATCTGACCTACGTCCTCTGGGCAATCTCCGCTGACGGTCGTCCACAGAATCTCGGCGAGCTCGAACTCTCCGGCGGCAAGGCCAGCCTCGAGGTCACCAGCGGCTTTCAGGCCTTCGGCATGATCGTCACCGCCGAGCCCTATTACGCCGTCTCTCAGCCCAGTGACGTCATCGTCCTGCAAAACGTCTTCACCGACAAAACCAACGGCATTCTGCAACAGGTCAATGTTCACTATCAACTATTGCCCAGGGGCCTTTACGCCGACACCGCCGGTTCGAAGACAATCGCCCACCCCATCACTGATCGCGAGCATACGCCGCTCGCGCTCTATGAGGCCTACAACGCCCAGCGCATTGCCGAGTCCGTCGGCGCTGATAAATATGCAGCCGACATCATGAAGGAAGTCGCCACCGACATCCAGAACGCCCAGGACATTCAATCGTCCAAGCATCGTGATGTCAAAATGGAGTTCACCTATGCGCGCTCTGCCGTCCAACGTTCGGAAGACGCTCGCATCGTAACCCTGCGCAAACAGGCTCAGGAACGCCAGCAAGAGGCCCAGGACGCGAAGCTAGCCGCTCAACAGCAGGCACAGCAATCGCAACTCCGGGCAGCCCAGTCTCAGGCCGACGCCGATGCCGCCGCAGCAGCACAGGCAAAGGCAGAGGCCGCCAAGGCTCGTGCTGACGCCGAAGCTGCCAACGCTCGCGCCCAGGCCGCCGAAGCCCAGCATCAGGCCAGGTCCAGCCAGCAGGAAGCCGCAGCCACTCGCGAGAAGCTGCGCGCTCAGCTCAACTCCGTCCTTGCCACCACCGAAAGCGCCCGCGGCCTCATCGTCAATATGAGCGACGTGCTCTTCGACACTGCCAGGTACACCCTCAAACCAGCCACGCAGATCTCGCTCGCCAAGGTCGCAACCATCCTTCAGCTCTACCCCGGGCTCAAGGTTCAGGTCGAGGGCTACACCGACATCGTCGGCAGCGATGCCTACAACCAGAAGCTAAGCGAGAACCGCGCTAACGCCGTGCATGATTTCCTCATCCAGAACGGCGTTCCCGCAGCCAACGTAACCGCCGCTGGCTACGGCAAGGCCGACCCGGTTGCAGACAACGGCACAGCCGCTGGCCGCGCCCAGAATCGTCGCGTTAATCTAGTCGTCTCCGGCCAGGAGATTGGCGTTCAGACCTCCCAGCCTGACGCCACCACACCCCAGTCCAACAACCCGCAGTAACGCCTCAAAAATTCAGCATACGAAGGCCGCGATCATCTCGCGGTCTTCGTGCGTTACCGCAAGGTGCAACAATATCCAGAGTAGAAAGCGAGGAGACCCTTGAGCGCTTCATTGAAAGACAAGATCGTTTTCGTAACTGGTGCCAGCGCCGGCATCGGCGCTGCGACCGCCATGGAATTCGCCCGTCACGGCGCAAAGCTCCTTCTCTGTGCCCGCCGCATCGACCGCCTGCAGGCCATGGAAGCCGAACTCCGCAACGCTGGAGCTTCTGACATCTTCAACTTTGTGCTGGACGTCCGCTCCCGCGACGCGGTCCACACCACGCTCGCCAATCTCCCCGAAGCCTGGCGCTCCATCGATGTCCTGGTCAACAACGCTGGCCTCAGCCGCGGCCTCGCCAAGCTCTACCAGGACGACATCGAAGACTGGGAAGAGATGATCGACACCAACGTCAAGGGCCTCCTCTACGTCATCCGCGCCATTGTCCCCGGCATGGTCGAGCGCAATCACGGCCACATCATCAATCTCGGGTCCATCGCCGGCCACGCGGCCTATCCCAACGGCGGAGTCTACTGCGCCACCAAGGCAGCAGAACGCTTTCTCTCCGACGGCCTCCGCATCGACCTCAACGGAACCGCCGTCCGCGTCACCTCCATCGATCCAGGCATGGTCGAAACCGACTTCAGCAAAATCCGCTTTCACGGCGACGAAGAGCGTGCCGCCAAAACCTATCAGAATATCGATCCGCTACAGCCCGAGGACATCGCCGACGCCATCGTTTGGGCCGCAACCCGCCCACCCCACGTGAGCATCCAGACCGTCGTTCTCACCCCAACCGCACAAGCTAACCCCTTCATCATCACACGCAGGAGTTGAGCGCCAACGCTACAGCTTGATCGACCACCCAAGTTGCTCAAGTTCGAGCTCTATGGTTGCCAACGCCATCTCCAAGGCGCTGCGACGATGCGGACTTGAGGTTCGCTCCGAAAGTACACGCTCTCTCTGCATCTCCAGAGCCTGCACTCGCCGCTTACGCTCCGCCTCGCCCCGCCTCGCCTCGGGAGTCATCCCCGAGGTTGAGGCTTTCGGGGCAGATGCTTCTGCTTGCTGCTCTTCGACGCTCTTCGATTCCCAACCTTTGGACATGTCTCTATTTTACCCCTCGACCCGCATGGTTTCCGGTATTCTGCCGCAAAACGCTGTCCTTACCCGCCCAAACGCCCTACTGCTTCCCGAAGCGGTAGACCACGCCCGCGTTAAAGCCCACATTATTCTGAATCGTGCTCCCATTCGCACCAACGAAATCAGTAGCTACATAGGTTGGTGTAAAGCGCAGCGCAAGATTGGGATACAGGTTGTAGTCGGCACTCAAACCCAGGGAAAATGCTGGCCGAAATCCATCGGTCCATAGTCCAAGTTCCGGTCCAGTGAGGCCCTTGCCGCCGCCTGAAAAGTTGCCCCACGCCGTGCCGCCGAGGACCTGTACGCTATACGCCAGCTTTTCCTTCGCATAAAACCTGTAGCTGGCTCCGCCCATGAAGGTGTACTCATTGATCTGCGGTCTGGCAATCTGCGGATACACCAGCGGCTGCTGCTGGTGCGCATTTCCAAACGATCCGCGCGCATCTGCCACAATCGCCAGCTTGGGATTCAGGTAGTAATTCAGCGCCGTCGCCCAGCTCACTTCATTATTCTTCTTCGTGTAGTCCCCGCTGCGGAAGCGCAGAAACCCGCCCCCGCCGATCACCTCGTATCGGTGCGAGTAGGTCTCCTCAATCGTGCGATGAACTCGCGCCAGCCGCGTCGCATTCGTCTCGCGCCGAGAGTGCGTCTCTTGCTTCCTCTTCTTCATCTGGGCCTTCGTTGGGGTAAAGGCTCCGGCAAGCAGGACAACCGCCAACCCCATCAGAACCAAACGCACTGCCGATTTCCGCACATCACACATCGAATCCGAACTCCTGAACGTTCACTCGCGGCCGTAAAGCTCGCATCTCTCCATTAGAACATCCCAGACGCCCTCCGGGACCTCACCGCAGCATGTACGTCACTCCGGTAATGAATTGGTACGAGTTCTTCTTGTAGTACGGCGCCGGGTCATTGAGGAAGTTATCCGTCGTCATCACCGTCGCGCTCAGCCGCTTGAACACCGGGATCGACAGCGACGCCATCATATTTGCCGAATACGCCCTAAAGTCGTTCCACGCCGGCAGAATCGTCGCCGTCTCGGTAAACAGGATCTTCTTCGGCAGATGACGGCTATATTGCTCAAAGACCGACGACCCGATAATGTTCACGCTCGGCGTCGTTGCAGCCACCGATCCGTTCGCCGTCGTCGTAATGTACTGCTGCTTCTCATAGTGGACATCCATCTTCAAATCCAACGCCTGCTGCTCGTCTTTGATCGCTGTCCATCCAAGCCCAGC
>DHWW01000032.1 GCA_002413385.1 Granulicella sp. UBA5172 | reverse complement strand
CTCATCTACAACAGCACGCCCAGGGACCAGCTCCGCCTCCTCTCGATGGCCCGCGCAGACTACTTCCAGATTCCCGACGACCCGAACTCCAACGACTTCGAGAACCAGCAGTACAACTCCAGCGGCCTCCGCGATGGCCAGCACGAGACTGACATCGCCGACGCCTTCTCCTATCTGCACTCCTTCACTACGTCGACCGTGCTGCAGGTCTCGCCCTTCTTTCACTACAACAGCGTCGACTATCAATCGAACCCGAACGATACTCCCGTCTCCACCACTTATGACCGCGCCTCCACCTACGCTGGCGCACAGGCATCGATCAACACGGTGATCGCGCGCCATAGTATCCAGGCAGGACTTTACTCCTTCGCCCAGCACGACCACTCTCTCTACGGCCTCCTCTTCAACGACGGCAGCGGAAACCTCCCGGTCAAGGAATCCGATTCGATCAATGCTGGCGTGGTCGAGGAGTACGTCTCTGACAACTACAAGCCAACCTCATGGCTAACCCTGATCGCTGGCGTGCGAGCCACGCAGTTCCACGGCGAATTTATCGAGAACCAGTTCGACCCGCGCTTCGGCGTCGCCCTGCGTGTTCCGAAGCTCAACTGGGTCTTCCGCGCCTTCTACGGTCGTTACTATCAGCCGCCGCCGCTCGTCACCGTCGCCTGCGCAAATAGCGCCACGTCTCCCCCCAGCGGCTGTGGTATTCTCACGGTCGCGCAGAGCAGCGACGCCACCTTCGCTCCACTCCACGGCGAGCGCGACGAAGAGCACCAGTTCGGAGTGCAGATCCCTTTTCGCGGCTGGCTCCTTGACGTCGACACCTTCAAAAATCGCGTCAACAACTTCCTCGACCACTCCAACATTGGTGCCTCCAGCATCTACTTCCCGGTCACGATCGATGGCGCTCTCATTCGAGCCTGGGAGGTCTCCATCCGCTCACCGCGTCTCTTGAAGTTCGGCCAGGCCCACCTCGCTTACTCGAACCAGATCGCCGAGCAACGCGGTGCCATCACTGGCGGCCTCATCTGCTATGACCCCACGAATTCGGGCTCGTGCAATAGCGCCGGCTTCTCTTACACGCCCGTCGACCACGATCAGCGCAACACTCTGAATGTCGGCTTCACCGCCAAGCTGCCGTGGAAGGCCTACGCCTCGACGAATGCCTACTATGGCTCAGGTTTCACTAACGGCTCACCCGACCCGGCAACGCCTTATCCCAACCAGTACCTGCCCTACAACACCAGCTTCGACCTCGCCATCGGCAAAACCTTCACCGAGAAACTAAGCGCCTCGATCACCGCGACCAACGTTCAGAACCGCCGCACTCTGCTCGACAACAGCCTCACCTTCGGCGGCTTCCATTACAACGATCCCCGCCAGATNNGTGGACGTTGAGCAACGACCACGGCGAGTCCACCACCGACGCCTCCGTCTGCCCGGCCCGGTGGATGATCACCGCCGGGCGCGGATCGAAATGGTCGTGCGACGCCGCTTCATCCTCAGCCGTCCACGCTGGCTGGTCATCCCAAACATACGTGCGCCACGAGTGGTCGCCCTCCACAATCACCGTCGTATCCTTCCACCGCGGAGAGCTCTGCAAAATCCGCATCACATTCCCCAACTCCCGATCCGCCAGCGCCAGCTCATCCAGGTATGAACTCCCACACTGCTGCACGTAATCATTCCGCGCACGACTCCAGATGTTTGGACTATGCGGCACCGGCAGATGCAGAAAAACGAAGTCCGCCTCATCGGCATGCAGCAACTGCGACGTATGTTGTTCGAGGTCGATGTATGTCTTACGCCGCTGCTGAACGTCATAGCTGCACAAGTCGCGCCGCGCCTGCTCAGGTTCCACAAGCTGTATGGCTGCTTGCTCCAACGGCGTAGACACGTTCTGCAAAAAGCTCTTATCCTGCGCCATTGGCCCGTCGGTCATGTCGCGATTCATCCAGTAGCACTCGTCGATCGCGCTGCCGTACAGGGTGCAATACGGGTTGTACCAGCCCACCGCCGCCGTCCGCCAACCCTCGTGCTGCGCATCGCCAAAGACCGTCCCAGCTCCGTCGAGCGCATGAAACCAGCGCATGCCCGCGTCATGCACCATCAAGCGGTTGTCGAACGTGAATCGATACGCGTTGATCTCGTGTCCACTCAGCAGCGAAGGCAGCACCTTCACCGTNNTCGCGTGCACGATGCCCATACACCTGCTCATACGAGAGCCCATCGAACACCACCCACACCAGCAGCGGATGCTGGCGTGGCGGCTGCGTGGTCTCAGCCCACGCGGCAGTATGCTCCTGCGGCCCCGGCTTCCAGCGAGCAACGTAGAGCAACTGCACAAGGCTGCAGACCGCAAAGATCGCCAGAAAAATTCCAGCGAAGTCCCCCCCCCGCATCAACTGTCGATACCAGTTCCTACGCCTGAAAAAAAGCAGGAAGACCATCGCCGCCCACGCAATCGCAAGCAGGATCAACAGGCCGTACGCCAGGTGGAAGGGAAGCACAGCGCGCGTCCGTCCGATCAGATACGGCGGCATCACGATCGCCACAACCAGTTGCACCCACGGATAGAAGCGCGTGCGCGACAGCGGCCCGATGATCGCAAACAACAGCAGCCCCAGCAGCACAATATCCGCCAGCTGCGCATACACAATCCCGTTCAGC
>DHWW01000142.1:20129-28748 GCA_002413385.1 Granulicella sp. UBA5172 | reverse complement strand
AAAGGCTTTATCCACCAACGACCAGAAGCTAGCCGCAGGTTTGCGTTTCCCGCCCTTTGGTTACCCGTCCGAAGCCTCGCGCCAAGGGACTGTCGCCGAAGGGAAAAAGGTGCCGGGCCTCGGCGATGAGAACAGCGTTCGCGGCAGTTCGCTGTGGACCTACAATGTAGGCGATCGTGTTCATCCCGTGATTACCGCAAAACTGAGGCTTGGCACGCGCATTTCTGAAGTCCCCAACCAGACCGTGGGAGGAGCAGCACCCACCGGCGTTGTAGCCGACGCCGACGGTGTCTACGTTACCTTGGCGCACGAGGATGCGGTTGTCAAAGTGAGCACCGACGGAACACGAGTCCTGGCGCAGGCCCCACTCACGCCCTTCATCGGACGCCAATACGAAGATGCGCAGAGTCGTCCACTACGCGGAGTGATGCCAAGCGGGCTTGCAGTGAATGATGGCCGAATCTATGTAGCCGAATCCGGTATCAACGCCGTCGCCGTGCTCAATACAGCCGACCTCTCTGTGATTGGTCACATTCCCGTTGGCTGGAATCCATCAGCGGTCGCACTCTCGCCCGACGGCCGCATACTCTACGTCGTCAACACCAAGGGCAAAGGTACCGGTCCAAACGGCGGCTCTGCGCACAATCCCCATGCGCCCAGCTACGTCGGTTCGCTCGAGTACGGGAGCATCAGTGCCATCACCCTCGCGGATATGCCCGCACCGGCGACACTGACAGAATCTGTAATCGCCGCCAACACCGCCGCTATAGCCACCCGCGATCCGTTGCCCCATCTGAAGCATTGTTTCCTGATCATTCGCGAAAACCGCACCTATGACGAAGTCCTGGGTGATGTCGCCGGAGCAAACGGCGATCCCTCACTCGCTCGCTATGGCATGGACGGCTGGGCCGAGGAAGATCGCCGGTTTACGCATTTGAAAGTGACACCCAATCTCCATGCACTCGTCAGCCAGTTTGCCATGAGTGATGATTACTTCGTGGACAGCGATGTGTCTGCCGACGGCCATCGTTGGGTAGTTGGCATCAACCCAACACCCTTCTTCAATACAGCCTGGAGCTCCAACTACGGTGGCCGGCGGCTCGGCAACGTACTCTCCGCTGCGCCAGGCCGTCGTGCCCCCTTTGGCGGAGCCGATGCGCCCATGCCCGAAGACGAGCCTCAGTTCGGTGCCCTTTGGGAACACATTGCCTACAACGGCAAGGGCATCTTCAACTACGGTGAAGGTTTGGAAGTTGAGGGCAACGACGAATTGGACGGTGCAGCACCGGAGGGTCAACGACTCTTCCTCAACGCACCTCTGCCCAAGCCTGTTTATGAGGCTAGCGATCGCCATTTCCCAACCTTCAACCTCGGCATTCCAGACCAATTCCGCGCCACGGAGTTTGAGCGAAACTTCCGTCTGAAACTTGCCAACAACAAGGTGCCCGCACTCATCGTCATCCGTCTGCCCAACGACCACACGATGGCAGCTCGCCCTGCGGACGGCTACCCTTTCCGCGCCTCCTATGTCGCCGATAACGACCTCGCACTCGGCCGAATCGTCGCGTTCTTATCCGGAACGCCCATCTGGAAAGACTCAGCCCTATTCGTCACTGAGGACGATGCACAGGGCGGCGTGGATCACGTGGATGCGCACCGCAGTATCCTCCTCATCGCCAGCCCCTGGGTAAAGCCCGGTGCCGTCTCGCACGATCACACCAGCATGGGGTCCACGACCCGCACCATCGATGAACTCCTCGGCCTGGGCCCTATGAATCTGGAGGACGCACTCGCCGGTGAGATCAAGGGCATCTTCGATACCCAACTCCACACAGCCGCGTTTACCGTTCGCCCATCCGATGCGCGAATCTTCGACCCAGCCAAGGCAAAATTCGCCAAGCCCAAGACCAGACGAGAAGCAGCGGAACTCCGCGATATGGACGACGCCGACCAGATCCGTAGACAGATGGAGAAGTCTGCTGCTCATCTCCACAAACCAGCGAACGTCGACTAATGCTATGAATCCGGTCCGCGGACATGACACGGTTTCCGCCACGGAGTATCAGTTGTGCCGCACCATAAATTAACCGGAATGTAACTTCTATCTCCTCGACGCACGCTTCACGTTAACAGTCTGTCAAATCCAACCGGACATTCATGATTCATACCTTTTAAAAGGTTACGTTTAACTCGTTCCCGAGCAGGAATGTGTACCTCCTCCAGCGTGATCACTTACGCCGGCAGGGATCTCTTTGTCTCACATCCGCTCGAGGACTGATTCATCACAGACAGACTTGAAGGAGGCACTCATGATCAAATTAAACCTGCCATATCCACATCGTTCGCATTGGTTCGTAACCGCGATGATGCTGATGGCATTTCTCTTGACAACCAGCTTGGCCAGCATCGCACAATCCACACAGGGCTCGATCCTCGGTACGGTCAAGGATGCGAATAGTGCCCTGATTCCCGGCGCCACCGTCACGTTGACCAATGCCGACGCAGGCGTTGTGCGCACCACCAGTACCAACACCGCTGGCAACTATCAGTTTTCGGATGTGGTCGCAGCCCACTATAACGTCGTCGTTGCTGCTCCCGGCTTTGAGGAGTGGAAAATCTCCGGCGCGCAGTTGGCTTCGCGCCAGCAATTGCGGGTGAACGCAACACTGGCTATTGGTGGGGTGCAGGAATCCGTCCAGGTCTCCGGTGATAACGCCAGCGCCATTGAGACGGAGTCACCTTCGATCAGCGCCGTGTACAGCGCCGCCGATGCCGTCAACCTACCCACCAACTCCCGTGCCGGCTCAAACGGCACCAGCGGTCTCAGCCTCATTGGGACTCTACCCGGCGTGCAGACCGACCAGGGCGGGTACGCTCTTCAGGGAGGTCTTCCCTTCCAGACCGAAGTGCAGGTGGACGGCATCACGATCCAGAGTGCTACCGGCAACTCTCCCATCCAGGACGCTCTTCCCTCGACTGACGCGATCGCAGAAATACGCGCCGATGGCGTCCTGAACAATGCAGAGTATGGCCAACCAGGCGAGGTCACCTTTACCAGCAAGGCTGGCAGCAATCACCTGCACGGCTCCGCCTACTGGTACTTCCAGAATCGCGACTTCGATGCCATTCAATACGGTGCTGCGACCAAACCGCACAAGGTGGGAAACAACTTCGGTGGCCGCCTCTCAGGACCAGTCGTGATTCCCCACCTCTACAACGGCCACGACACCTTTTTCTTCTACGGCGGCTATGAAGGGTATCGGTTCCCCCAGCAGTCCCCCAATCAGTACGTCGTGCCAACCGTTGCCATGAAGAACGGCGACTTCACCAACTACTCTGCCAGCGGATTTAATGGCCTTATGAATCCGTTCACCGGTGGCACCTATGGCAATACTCTTCCCGCAAACGTCATCAATGCAGCGGCCAAACAGTTCCTGCAATTTCTTCCTGATCCAAACCACGGAAACCTGACCAGCTTCACCGACGGTCAGGCACCCAACTACTACGTCAACCAGGATTCCAGCCAGCACTCCAATCAGTTTGATATCCGGCCTGACAAATACTTCGGATCAAATCAGAAGTTCCTGCTCTGGGGCCGATACTCCTACAAGAACTTTCCTTCCAATTCGCCCGAACCCCTGAACGTACCTTCAGCGCAGAACACCAACATCAACCACTCCCTCACCACCAGTTTCAACTGGAACATCAAGCCAACCCTCATCAATGAGTTCCGTTTCGGCTTCACCCTCGCCACCAACGGCTCTTCGAACGCCTTCGACGGAAAGGCGTTCACCCAGGGACTCGGTCTCGTTGGTCTTCAGAATCTCTTCTACAATGGAATTCCTGAGATCGATTTCGCGAACCTCTCCAGCATTAATGCCGATCGCCTTACCTCACTCAGCAAGTCGCAGACCTACATCTATACCGACTCCGTCACTTGGGTGAAGGGCAACCATGTGTTCAAGTTCGGCGCAGACATTCGCTCCCTCACGGCCGTCACGCCCCTTGGCTTCAATGGCTCGGACAACTATGGTACGTTCGGCTACTCCAACGCCGGTAACGCGGTCGGACAGTACACAGGTGTCGATTTCGCCGACTTCCTCATCGGCGTCCCGAACAACACCTTCTATGACGTCGTCCAGCAGGACAACAACGGTCAGTCCAAGCACTACCACTTCTTCGCCCAGGACCAGTGGCGGGCAACGCCGCAGCTAACCATCAGCTATGGTGTTCGCTACGAATTCCATCCTGGCTATCATGATCCCAGCGGCGACATCGGTAACTTTGACCCCAGCATACCCCTGTCTGGCCGCGCCATCTACCCCGACGGCAAGCAGAGTCTTCTGGCTACGTCGTTTCTCGCAAGTGCCAACGCCTGCGATGCCGATGGCGTAAACAACACCAACAGCGCAACCATCAACGGGGCGCCCTGTATGCCGGTTCAAGGCAACAGCGCCGCTGGCTTCCCTTCGTATCTTAAGGCGGTTCCACATCTGCGCTTTATGCCGCGCCTCGGTATCGCATACCGCCCGTTCAATAACGACAATACGGTCGTACGTGGCGGCTTCGGTATCTACAACATCACCGAACTAGGTTCCAGCTTCTACTCGCTCACCGGTACGTTACAGGCGCAGACCACCGCATATACCAATACGTACGACCCCACCACTCACGCCATCGGCTACCAGTGGCCTAATATCTACGCAGGCGTCGGCAACGGTGGTTGCACTACCTGCTACGGCCAGGACTACTTCGGTACGGCGAATAGCACGAACTGGAAAGATCCCTATACCGAGCAATGGTCACTCAGCATCGATCACGACTTCGGTCACGGGTACGCGGCTCGCGGCTCCTATATCGGCGACGAGACCCACGACCTGGTCTGGGCTCCTGATGAAAATACGCTGCCGTTTTCTTCCACCGTCTCAGCCACCAACCAGCCCTTCAGCGCGCGCCTCTTTCCCAACTGGGGCCGCATCAACACCCGTGCAACCGGGGCCAACGAAAGCTACCACGCGCTCCAGTTGGATGCCAATCATCGCTTCCAGCATGGTCTGGAGTTCGACACCGACTTCACCTGGGCCAAGGCTCTGGCCGATAACCAGGGGCCAAATAACAGCAGTTTCGCTGGCGAAGCCGGTGGAGCACGCGCAACCTCCATCCTTGATCGCCATGCCGACTTCGGCAACGTAGCCGGCACACGTCGCCTGCTCTGGAACACCACGGTCCTCTACGACCTGCCCATCGGTCGCGGAAGGCAGTTTGGCAACTCCATGCCCAGGGCTTTGGATGCCATCGTCGGTGGATGGCGCCTCAGCAATATCTTCACCGCACAGACCGGCGAATTCCTTACTCCCTATTTCCCTTCGGGTGAAGGAGATCCCTCCGGCACCGGTTCAGGCCTCAACTCCACCGCTACCGGCTGGGACCCAGGTCACCGCGCCCAGCATGCAGACAATGTCATAGGCGTTAATTGGAAGCCCTCTGGGCAGAACCGGAGCCACTGGATCAACGCTGCTGCCTTCACCTGCCCTGGACTACCGGGATGGACTGTCGGCTCGCCTTGCACCACAGGTAGCGGCGCTGGTCCCTCACCCCTTCCGATCGGCCGCTTCGGCAACTCCCAAGTCGGCTCGATCGTCGGGCCTGGCTACATCAACCTGAATACCGGTCTGGTCAAGACCTTCACCCTGACCGACAAACTTAAGCTGAGCGCCGAGGGCACCTTCACCAACGTTCTCAACCACGTCAACCTGGGCCAGCCCAATCTCAACCTGAGCACAGTGAGCTTTGGCACGATCACCTCTGGACTCGCTCCACGTGTCGGCCAGGTCTCGATGCGGCTTGAGTTCTAAGCTGCCAACCCTTCCTCCACCGGCGTGGGCCCTCGGGTCCACGCCTCTTTTTGTTGCGCTCCATCATTTCAACTCAATACACAGAGTAGGATCGCGCCTTCGAATCGAGTCGTCCCGGCTATTTTCCCATCTCTCCAAACGCGCAGGATGAAGCTCAGGCATCGAAAAACTTTGCGTAGGATTAGAATGGCTCCACCTGCCCATGTCCCTGCGTGCACAACGACCTAAACTCACTTCCGGCGCTGCGCTGCGTCTTGCAGCCGTCCTTCTCCTTTCTGCGTTCTCCGTGCGCGCCGCCACTCCAACGCACAAGGCCATTGGGACGGAGTTGCTGCGCTCGCCGGCTGGCCTCACCGAGGTAGGATTCATTGACGGTGCCGCATACCGTATCGATGTACCCACCCACTGGAATCAATCGCTCGTTGTCTTCTATCACGGCTATGACCGCAAGCCCGCTAGATTCCATATCGCCGAAAGCCTCACCGGCCAACAACAACCCTTCTACGAGCGCCACTACGCAGTCATCCAGAGCGCCTATTCACAAACTGGATGGGCGCTCCAACAGGCCTACCCCGAGACCGAGGCGCTCCGCCGATATTTCATCAGGAAATATGGCGCTCCCCGCGAGACCTTCGTCGCTGGCGGCTCCATGGGCGGCGAACTCGTCGCCATCACTCTCGAACTCAATCCCAAACCTTACGTTGGCGGCCTCGATCTTTGCGGTTCCGTCGGTCCCACTTCCCAGTCCTTCGGTCATCGCTTCGCCATGCGTGCCGCCTTCGATTACTACTTCCCCAATGTGATGCCACCGCTTGACCCCGTCCCTGCAGGCTATGAAGACACCATCGCCGACCGCGACAAGGTGCTGACGGCACTACGTAGCAACCCTGCATCCGCCGCCCTCATGCGCAACCTTACCGGTCTCCACTCCAATCTCGACCTCGCCCACGACATCGCTTACTGGACCTTCGTTGTTGCCGACATGCAGCGTCGCGGCAAAGGCAATCCGTTCGACAATCGAAACTTCGTCTATAGCGGGACGAACCCCACTGGCAGTGCCAGTGACCTTGAACTAAACGACAAGGTTAAGCGCTATACCGCCACGCCCCAGGCGCGCGCTTACCTCATGCGCCACTACACCCCGAACGGCCATCTCGGCAGGCCTATGCTCGCCCTCCACACCGTCTACGATCCCGTCGTCCAGATCGCTCAACTCGCCAGCTATGACCGAGAGATTCAGGCCGCTGGCGCTGAAGACAACTTCGTCCAGCAAATTGTTGATCGCGAGGGCCACTGCAACTTTACCCAGACCGAAATTGGCAACGCCTTCGACGAACTAGTCCGCTGGACGCATAGCGGCCGGCGGCCTGTTCCAGGCGTTCTCAAACAATGAGCCTTGAACTCTTCCGCCCCTGCGACGCAAAATGCCACGTCTCACCATCACTGCACGACAGTTGCCCACGCCGCCCGTATAATAACCCATGGCAATAGCGCGGCCCGAGACGCCTATCTCCAGCGCACCTGATCCTCTCGCGTCCCTTTCCATCGACGCGACCCAATCCAGCGAAGCCGGCAAGGAGCTCCAATCAACTCCCACCGCCACTTCGCTCGCTGCACCCATGCCTGCAGACGCCATCGTCCCCGATCAACCCGAAGACCCCCTCAGCGGACACCCCGATCTCGATGTGCGTTTCAAGCATCTGCTTGAAACCGTGAAGGCAAACCGCCCCGCGGACGATCTTAACCTCATCCGCTCCGCCTGGGCCTTCTGCATCCAGAAGCATGAAGGACAGCTCCGCGCTTCTGGCGAGCCGTACATCGGGCATCCCCTCGAAGTCGCCCAAGTGCTCGCCGAGCTCAAGATGGACGCCACGGCCATCGCCGCCGGTCTCCTCCATGACGCCGTCGAAGACACCGACGTCACCGCCACCGATATCGCCCGACGCTTCGGTGAGCAGGTCGCCCACATCGTTGAAGGTGTCACCAAGCTCGACAAGATTAAGTTCGCCAACCGCGAAGACCATCAAGCCGAAAACATCCGCAAAATGCTTCTCGCGATGGTTACCGATCTGCGCGTCGTCATTATCAAGCTCGCTGACCGCCTGCACAATATGCGCACGCTCGAGCACCTTAAACCCGAGAAACAAAAGCGCATAGCCCGCGAAACCCTCGACGTCTATGCCCCCCTCGCACATCGTCTCGGCATGGGCAAACTGCGCGGCGAACTCGAAGACCTTGCCTTCCGCTACATCGATCCGTTCACCTACACGCAGCTCTCCACCGAAGTGGACTCCCTCCGCGGTGAAGGCGAAGCCTTCCTCCAGCGCACCGTCGCCACCCTCGAGAGCAAGCTGCAAGAGGCCGGCGTCAAGGCCCAAGTCGAGTCACGCATCAAGCGTCTCTACTCCATCCAACAGAAACTCGTCGCCCACCACATCCCCGTCGACCAGGTATTCGACCTCTTCGCCGTCCGCGTCATCACCGAAACAGAGCCCGATTGCTATGCCGTCCTAGGCCTGCTGCACAGCATGTGGCGTCCCGTCCCTGGCCGCTTCAAAGACTTCATCGCCATGCCGCGCCCCAATCTCTATCAGTCGCTCCACACCACCCTCATCGCCGAAGGCGGCCACCAGTTCGAGGTGCAGATCCGAACAGAGGACATGCACCGCGTCGCCGAAGAGGGCATTGCTGCGCACTGGAAATACAAGGCCACCGACAACGTCACGGCCAAGGACGAGCAGCGCCTTGCCTGGGTTCGCCAGCT
>DHWW01000142.1:0-20110 GCA_002413385.1 Granulicella sp. UBA5172 | reverse complement strand
GTCGAGATCACCAGCCAGGCCGGTCACGCACCCTCGCGCGACTGGCTCAGCTTCACTAAAAGCTCCCGCGCGCGCAACAAAATCAAGCACTGGCTCAACGAGAATCAGCGCGCCCGCGCTATTGAAATTGGCAGCAAACTCCTGCAGCGCGAAGCGCGCCGATACAAGCTCTCGCTCGACAAATTCAAGACCGCTGACTACGACCGCATCGCCAACGAATACGGCCTCGGCGCCGAACAAGACCTCCTCGCCGGCATCGGCTTCGGCAAATATTCCGCCCGCCAGATATTGAATAAGCTAGAGCCCGGCAGCACCATGCCCGCCGAATCCGCGCCGGACGAGCCCGGCTCGATCGGCAATACTCTCTCGCACATGTCGGAGTCGGTCAAGCGGGTCTTCTTCGGCAAAGGTTCGGACTCGCTTCAGGTCGAAGGCCAGGACGACCTCCTCGTCTATCGCGCACGATGTTGCAACCCGATTCGCGGCGAAGAGATCATCGGCTACGTCACCCGCGGCAAGGGCGTCGCAGTCCACGCACGCAGCTGTCCCAACGTACAAAATCTTCTCTACGAAGCAGACCGCCGCATCGAAGTCGAGTGGGCCGAAGCCGCCGGCGCCACCTCGCCTAACTCACCGAAGCCAACCACCTATCCGGTCAAGCTCGTCATCATCGTCGACGACCGCGCGGGCCTGCTCAAAGAATTCGCCGCCATTATCTCCGAGGACGGCACCAACATCAAATCCGTGGAGACCCGCCCTGCCGATGACGACGCCGTCAACGTCGACTTCGTCATCGAGACCCTCGACCTCCGCCACCTCACCCGCCTCACCCAAAATCTTCGCAAGGTTCCAGGCGTCCGCGCCATCCACCGGGTGCAAAAGATCTAGGCATTGCTACCCCAGCAACTCCATCCGCTTCGCCGTCCCCGTCAATATCTCCAGCGCCTTATCGATCTGCCCGCGCGTATGCTCGCTCGTCATGATGCAGCGCACTCTCGCCTTGCCTTCAGGAACCGTGGGAAACGCAATTCCCGTTGCCATCAATCCCTGCTCAAACAAAGCGCGGCTGTACTCCATCGTCTTGCGCCCATCGCCAATGGAGCCCTGAGCCCCGACAAAGATCGGCGTAATTGGCGTCTCGCTCTTCGGCGTCGTCTTACCGCCGATATCAAACCCCGCAGCCGTCAACTGTTCTTGAAAATACTTCGTGTTCGTCCACAACCGCTCAATCCGCTCCGGCTCGTTCTCCAAAATGTCGAACCCCGCAATACAACTAGCCGCAACACTCGGCGGATGCGAAGTAGAAAACAGGAACGGTCGCGCGCGATGGTACAGATAATCGATCAAATCACGCGATCCGCAAACATATCCACCCAACGCACCAATCGCCTTCGACAACGTACCCACCTGCACATCCACGCGCTGTGTACAGCCGAAGTGGTCCACGCTACCACGCCCATTGCGTCCCAGCACGCCACTCGCATGCGCATCGTCCACCATCATGATCGCGCCATACTTATCACATAAGTCGGCCAACTTATCTACCGATCCAATATCTCCATCCATCGAAAAAACGCCGTCAGTAATTACCAGCTTCCGTCCCGGCTCGTTCTCGATCTCCTTCAGCAACTCCTCCGCGTGCGCCACATCTTTGTGCCGAAACACTTTGATTTTCGCCCTCGAAAGCCTTGCCCCATCAATAATGCTCGCATGATTCAACTCATCGGAAAGAATGAAATCTTCCTTCCCTAAAATGCTGGACACGGTTCCAGCATTTGCTGTAAAGCCCGATTGAAACACGACGCACGCTTCAACACCCTTGAACCGAGCGATCTTTTCTTCGAGCTCCATGTGAATCCGCATCGTGCCCGCAATCGTCCGCACCGCACCCGAACCAACACCGTATTTCTCTACCGCCGCGATGGCCGCCTCGCGTAGCTTCGGGTGATTGCACAGCCCCAGATAATTATTCGACGCTAGGTTAATCACCTCGCGTCCATCGTAGTGGCAAACTGGACCCTGCTCGTCGTCGAGCACACGCAGCTTGAAATGCGTTCCCCGCGCGCGCAGGTCATCTAACTGCGCTGTCAAGTGGGCTAGTTGTGGACGCGTTGACGAGGTATGTTCGAGAAGTGTGGTAACGCTGCTCATAGTGATTTGATGTTAAACCTTTCTGCCACTTCAGGCAGCGAAACTCGACACCACGCGCATCGAACATCCTGTGAAGATTTCGGCAATTTGCCGTCCTTCGTAAGCCACGCACAACCGTGGAAGGAGAACCATGGCACTTCAGAAGACACGATTCACAATTCTTGCCGGAGCAGGCTTGATGACTCTTGCGCTGCTGGCAGGTTGCGCAAGTAAACAGGAAAAGGCTCTCAACCAGGCAAAAAATCAGGCCGTCGCCACGAACATCCCACAACAAGTGCAATATGTCGACAAGAGCGGCGACACCGTAACCAAGACCGTAGAGCCCCCCTACGCTCCAGGCCAGAAGCCCGCCATATCGACCCTCATCACACCGCCGCCGCCCGGCCCCGCACCGCACAGCACCGACCCGATCATCACGCCGCTCAACTCTGCCGCTCAGGGCCGACCTCAAGCATACGGGAACGGCCAGCCGGGGCCTGCAAGCGGTGAGCCAGCCAACGGAAATGGCCAGCCACAGTCCAACGCTGGCGGCCAGCCAATGGGTCAGCCTAACCAGGCTCCCGTGCCCGTCTCCTTCCGGGTTCCCGCAGGGACTGAACTCGCCATCCGCATCAACCAGCGCATCAGTGTCAAGACCAGCCGGGCTGGCGACCGCTTCGACGGTGAGGTTGTCGAGCCAGTTCAAAACCGCGACGGCAACATTGTCATTCCACGCGGCACACCCGTCGGTGGTCGCATCGATGCGGCCCATCGCCGCGGCCACTTCAAGGGCAGATCCATCCTCGAGTTGCGCCTTACCTCTATGACGCTCAATGGCTCACAATACAACCTCGACACTAACGATAACGTCCATACCAAGCGCGGCAAGGGACGTCGCACAGCAGGCTTCATCGGCGGCATGACCGGTGCTGGCATGTTGATCGGCGGTCTGGCAACGGGCGGTGTCGGCCTGGCCATCGGTGGCGCTGCCGGTGCAGGTGCCGGCACCTTACTCGCGGGCACCACGGGCAACAGCGACATCGACATCCCTGCCGAGTCCATCGTCCACTTCCGCCTCGCCGATCCACTCGTCGTGCAGAATCCCTAACCCAAGGCTCACGCAAGGCAAAGAGGCCCATCATCTGATGGGCCTCTTTGCCTTGAGCACAAATCTTAGCGCTTTACCATCAGCAGAATCTTGCTAGCCTCGCCCGACTCCAGCAGATGCATTGCCTCATCAAACTGCTCCAGTGGCAGCCGATGCGTAATGACCGGCGACAAGTCAACGCCGCGGTCGCGAATCAGCGCCTCCGCCTGGAACCATGTCTCATACATCTTGCGCCCATTGATCCCGTGCACAGTCGCACCCTTGAAGATCACAGCATTCGCCAGGTCAATCTCCACCGGCCTGGACGGAATCCCCAGCAGCGACGCACGTCCACCCATCCTCAGCAGCCGAAATCCCTGCTGTATCGCCGAAGGATGACCCGACATCTCCAGCAATACATCCACACCATTGCCCCCTGTCGTGTCCTTGACCTTTTGCTCGATATTATCCCTCGAAGGATCGAGCAGTACATCCGCACCCAGCTTCTTTGCTAGATCACGTCGCTGCTCATTCGGCTCAATCGCAAAGATCCGTGCAGCTCCACAAGCTTTCGCCACCGCAATCGAAAATAATCCGATTGGTCCACATCCCGTCACCGCAACTGTCTGCCCGGCAATTGCACCGGACAGCACGGTATGAACCGCGTTTCCAAACGGATCGAACAGCGAGCCGAAATCGCGCGGAATCGCAGGATCGAGTTTCCACACGTTGCTCGCCGGAATCCGCACATAATCCGCGAACGCACCGTCTGCATCCACACCAAGAATCTTCACAAACTGGCAGACATGTGCCTGTCCGCTGCGGCACTGCAGGCAATGTCCGCATGCCACATGCATCTCGGCTGAGACGAAGTCCCCAACGCTGACGCCCTTCACCAGCGCGCCCACCGCTGCCACCGTCCCGCAGAATTCATGCCCCGGAATATACGGCGGCTCGATCCGCGCCTGCGCCCACTCATCCCAATGGTAAATATGCAGGTCCGTCCCACACACCGACGCCGTCTCCACGGCAACGAGCACATCCGTTGCCCCAATCTCCGGCACCGGAACCTCGCGCATCTCCATCCCCGGAGCGGCTGTGGCCTTTACCAGCGCACGCATTGTCTTTGGAATCTCCTGCACATTCATTCGTCTGAGTCTCTTTTCCAGGGCGCCCGTCTCATCATAACGAGCGAGGCAGACATCTCATGGTATCGCCTCCATTTGCTCTTTGCATCTCAGACACCAACGCCCGCACCTCGCCTTCGTTCAATCCACAAAGCTACACTGAACTCGTACGTCCCGATCCATCTCAATCTATGAAGCTCATCGTCCTCATCGCGCTGCTCGCCGCATCCATCTCTCCAGCGCAGACGCCTGCCTCAAATGCCCCAGCCGACTCCCAGGCTAACCCACCCGCGGCCTCCATCACCGTTCGCTCCAGCCTCGTCGTCGTCCCGGCCCTCGTGCGCACCAAATCCGGCCAGCTCGTCTACACCCTCAAGGCCAAAGACTTCATTCTCACCGACGACGGTGTCGAGCAGTCCCTCCATCTAGAGGAGGAAACCGGCGACCAGCCTCTAGCCATGGTCATCGTCGTTGAAACCGGAGGCTCCGGCACCGGCCATCTCGATCAATACCGCAACCTCGGCCCGATGCTCACCAACCTCGTCGGCAACATCGATCACAAAGTCGCCGTCGTCGGCTTTGACAGCACGCCCGTCCTGCTGCATGGCTTCACCCCCAACCTCGAATTCATCACCCGCTCGCTCAACAACCTCGATCCCGGCGACCAGCAAGCCGCCGTCCTCGACGCCATCACCTTCGCCGTCGACATGCTCGGCCAGCAGCCCACCACCTACCGCCGCGCCATCCTCCTGCTCTCCGAAACCATCGACCAGGGCAGCCACACCACCCTCGTCGACGCGCTCCACGCCATCAGCGATACCAATACCGCCATCTACAGCATCGGCTTCAACAGCACCAAAGCCGCAATGGGTCACGAAGCCGCCAAGTTTAGCTCCGACGAGCCAGGCCCCGAGCACGGCTGCTTCAGCCGCGACCTGGGCAAAGACGCCGACGGCAATCCCATCAAACCCACCGAGAGCCGCACGTCGCAGAACGTGAACTGCGTTGAAGAACTCCTCCCGCCGCTGCGACTTGCCCACCTTGCCGAAATCGCCGCCCGCAACGCCCTCCGCCGCAACATCTCCCAATCCGTCGCCCATCTCACCGGCGGCGAATACTTCAAGTTCAAAGACGTCAAAACCCTCGACCGCGACCTCTTCACGATCTCCAACCACATCCCCAATCGCTACGTGCTCAGCTTCCATCCGCAATCACCTGCACCCGGCTTCCATTCCATCATCCTCAAGCTCCGCGACTACCCACAACTCTCCATCGAAGCCCGCAACGGCTACTGGGTCAACCAGGATGGAGCCACCACAGCACCCCAACCCTGACCCCAGCATCACCGTCCGCGGAAACGATTAATCTCTCTCCGGTCGCGTTTCGACGGTCTCCCCACCGGCACCGCCTCCACCGCAAACATCGCCTTGCGCTCCTCCGCGACTTTCGTCCGCTCCACCTTGCTTTCGTCCGTTTCGCGATAAAGTTCTTGCGCCACCGCCGCAGGCCCGCGCACCTCGCTGAGCGCAAGCACCTCGATCACAAAATCCCCACCCTCATTCCGAACCTGTAACTGATCGCCAACGCGAACCTCCCGCGCAGCCTTCGACGGCAGGCCCTTCGACTGCACACGCCCCAACTCACAAGCCTTCGACGCCAGCGCCCGCGTCTTGAAAAACCGTGCCGCCCACAACCACTTGTCCATCCGCACGCCACTCACGAAACCATCCCTCCCGCTTCATGCGACTGCACCAACTCCAGCGCCTTATCCTGCATCACCTTGTCATCGCCAAACCCCGTCAGCCACGTCATCCCTGGCTCTCGCCGAAACCACGTGCCCTGCCGCTTCGCATAATTCCGATGCCCTTGCCGCGCCGCCGCAACCGCCTGATCGAGAATCATCTCCCCACGCAACACTGCCATCGCCTGCGCATACCCAAGCGCCCCCAGCGCGCGGCAATCCTCCCCAAACCTCTCCCGCAACATCTCCGTTTCCGCTACAAGTCCGCGCTCAAACATCGCCGCAGCACGCCCATTGATTCGCTCATACAGCCGTTCCCGCTCTGGCGCCAACCCCATCTGCAACACGCGATACCCCTGCAGCGGATCTCGCCCAGCCTGCCACTGCTCCGTCTGCGGCTGCCTCGCGGCCAGCGTGACCTCAATACTCCGAATCAGTTTTGGAACATCATTCGCATGGATCAACTTCGCAGCACGCGGATCAAGGCGCTGCAACACGCGATGCAGCCAAGCCGACCCCTTGCGCTCCACCCTTTCCCGTAGCCGTGCACGCAAAGCATTATCCCGCTGCGGCGCCGGTGCCAGTCCCTCCAGCAGCGCGCGGAGATACAAACCCGTCCCCCCGGCAACAATCGGAATCCTTCCCCGCTCGCGAATCCCGGCAATCGCCTCGCGCGCATGACGAGCATAATCCCCCGCCGTGCACGCTTCATCCGGCCAATACAAATCGAGGCAGTGATGCGTCACCCGCGCACGTTCCTCAAACGTCGGCTTCGCCGTGCCAATCTCCATCAGACGGTACACCGCAACCGAGTCGCAACTGACGATCTCGCCACCCAACTCCTCTGCCAGTCGCAACGCCAGCGCCGTCTTTCCACTCGCCGTAGGCCACATCTCCGAGCCCACGAGACCNNCCCGCCGTAGCCCCCGCCACCACCACCAGCGGATATTCGTTCTCTCCGCGCTCACGCACTAGGGCCTCCACCAGCCATGCACGAATACACGATCCAGCCCAGCACGCGCAATGTTTCCCACCAACGCCACTACCGCAAGTAAAATCAGTCCGCGCACCGCGCTCCTGCGTTCAATTCTTTCGCGTTCGGCCCGATATACCTGAAACTCCGCACGCTGACGCAAAATCCCTCGCGTCGGCTCAGGTGTCCGCGGTGCCGCTGCTCGAGGCTCGCTCTCCAAGCTATACATCCCTGCTACTCCGTCTGCTTGTTGACCAGGTAATGAATGCGCAGTTCCAGATTCGGTCCGTGGAACTCCTTCGGCAGCGGCGGAAATTGTCCCACCCCTGTAATCGAACCCCACGCTGCACGGTTCAGCGCGTCGTCATGGGTCGATCCGTCCAGGTGCATCGCCGAAATCGTTCCATCCGCATTGATCGTAAAGCGAATCAGTGTCGCACCCTGCTTACTCAGCGGCGGCTGCGCCTCTTCTGGAATCAGTGGAATCCACTGCTCGTAAATCTGACGCAGAATACGTTGCAGATACGGCTGGAAGTTGACACCCTGCGTATCGGAAAGAATATCCACGCCTTGCCCGAGCGCCGCACCTCTGCCAGTACCGCCTTGTATGCCCACGCTTCCACCGCTACCAGCGTGCGCGGAACCTTGCATTGCCTGCTGCATCTCCTGGCTCGCAGACCCTCCCGTGTTGAAGTTTGGCCGGGTTGGTGCCTGCGGCAACGGTGCCTCCGGTACGGGCGCTGATGCACGCGGTATCGGGCGCGGTGCCACCGGTTGCGGCATCGCCGGAGATGGAACCTCAGGTGTCGGCTGCATAGCCACAGGAGGAGCTTGCTGCGTCGGTGCCACTGGCGCGGGCAAGCGCTTCGACTCCATCGTCCGGAGCTTATTCAGCGTTCCCCGATCAATCTTCGGCGGTGCCGCCGGCATGTGGTGCGGCAACACCGGAGCATTCAACCGCACCATCTCCTGCTGCTGCAGTGCCTCCGTCGGGCTGATCAACTGCGGAGAGTGCCAAAGGTACTTCGGTCCATAAAAGGCTAACCATGCAATCGCCAGCCAGATGAACATCGAAATGTAAATCGATTCGCGAAACCTTCCGCGTGCACGTTCATCCTCAATCGTATCCAGCAGGCGTATGAGCTCATGCTCCTCCAGCTCGCCATACCGGTTGGTGCGTATCCGCATCGGGGCGGTGACAGACCGCCCCGATGCATCATGTGGCACAACCGACGTCGTCACATTGGACGCCGTCTCTACTTCGTTCTCGCGGGTTCCACCCTTAGGGGCTTCGGCTTCGGGCCGTGGAAATTCTGGATCGATCTGTGGTGGTGTGATGGGCATCGGGTCGTTAGTCTGTGACGAATCAACCACAGCGAAGGTTGCGCCCGCCGCAGCGAATCACCAGACCAAAAAGACGCTGGCCTTTCCATTTTCTCATCTCCAGAGACATTCCGCGCACTCCCATCTATTCTTGAGACATGCAGGCACCCACAACCCTCGCCGGCCGTACCGCCATTGTTCTTACCGTCAGCGACCGCTGCTCCGCCGGCACCCAGGTCGACCTCTCCGGCCCTGCCCTTGCCCGTCTCCTCACCGAGGCCGGCGCACAACTCCTCGACACCGTCATCGTCCCCGACGAACCCGCCCTGCTCATCTCCGCACTGCACGCCGCGGCCACCCACGCCGCCCTCATCCTCACTACCGGCGGCACCGGCCTCGCCCCCCGCGACATCACCCCCGAAGCCACTCTCTCCGTCTGCGACCGCCTCGTTCCCGGCCTCGCCGAGCTCATCCGCCAGGACGGCGCCCGCCGCACTCCCTACGCCGCCCTTGGCCGCGGCATCTGCGGTGTCGCTGGCGGCATCCCTGGAGCCACTGGCGGAGCTCTGATCCTCAATCTCCCCGGCAATCCCCGCGGTGCCGAGAGCTCCCTCCGCGCCGTCCTTCCACTCCTCTCCCACGCCCTCGACCTGCTCGCAGGTAACACCGAACATTCAGGACCGGACGTTCCGCAAAGCGCCCAAACGGTAGAATAAAGACTTCGTGAAACTCGCACCCATCGCTCTTTTGCATAAGTTTTCTCTAGCCCTGCTGACAGTCCTCAAGCCTCTCGGGATCTGGGGGGTCGCTGGCCTTGCCCTGATTGACTCCGCACTGATCCCTATCCCCGTCTCCATGGACGGTGTCATCATCGGCTACGTCGCGGTAAATCACGAGCGCTTCCTCCTCTACAGTCTTGTAGCCGCGGTTGCCTCCGCCATCGGTTCGCTCGTCCCCTTCTTCATCGGCCGTGCCGGCGGTGAGCTCTTCCTGCTCAAGCGCATCAACCGCGAACGCTACGAGCGCATCCGCGATCGCTTCGAGAGCCAGGAGTTTCTCGCCATTATGATCCCGGCCATGCTCCCCCCTCCTACCCCGCTCAAGCTCTTTGAGTTCGCCGCCGGGGTCTTCGAGATGAAGACCCTTCCCTTCCTCCTGGCCATCTTCTGCGGCAAGCTCACCCAATTCCTCATCTGCTCACTGCTCACCATCTGGTTCGGCCCAACCCTCATCCGCTCCCTCCGCCACGTAGTCCATCAACACCTTGACCTGGTGATTGGAGTGGCACTCACAGCACTGCTCTGGCTGGTCTTCTACATGGTCCGCAAAGTCTTCGACCGACGTAAGGGAATTTCCCTCCCCGTAGAAGAAGAGGTCTAATCCCGCAGCAACGACAAAAGGCCGCGCACTCAGCGCGGCCTTCATTTTTTTCGTAACCCTTCGCCTCTATACCGTAGGCTGTTGCATCGAGTCCATGATCTCCGCCAGTCGCGTCACCAGCACCGGCAGCCCAAAGAACGCCGCCGCAAAGACGCCCGTCGACATCAAATCGTTCCCATAGAATGGCAGCGCCGCCGCATAGCAACTCACCAACCCGGCCACGCTGTGCGGATACATCACACTCCCCAAAGTTGACGCGCTCGCCCACACCATGAAATTGCTCAGGAGGAAGAAGCTCGTCGCTGAAGCCAGCACGCCGCCCACCACCCGCAGCACCGTCACCTTCCGCAGCAGCACACTGCCGATCATGCAAACCGCCGCATACCATGCCCACGTCACCAGATACCCGCTCACATGGAACGCGTACCCGTACACCTTCGTTGTGAGGAAGACATCCATCAGCGCCATCACGGCAACTGCCAACACCGCCTGCCAGCGCGGCCTGCGCGAGCCAAAGAACAGCAGACCCGCACCCACGGCAGTGAAGTTGTAAGCCATACCATGAAACACGTGAGGCAGAAGGCGGCTCAAAGCAGCGAGCATGAGAACGAGAATGGCAAGCATGATAGTTAGGCTTTCTAGATAAGCGTTCGCGGCATTGCACTGCAGCCGGCTGGTCTTATTGTACGTGCTTTTACTTTTCGCTCTGTTGTCATTCACGCAGGGAATTGGCGTCCCGGCCAAGCACCCTGGCGTCGACTGCCTATTCGCTTCCGCCTAGGAGATAAAGTTGGTATTTCGCTCGTCCCTAACGCTCCACCCGCCCATCCATCGTCTCCTGCACAATCTTCCCCGCCGCATTGAGGGACACCGTACCCGAAAGCGCTGAACGTGCCGGAGTTCCCATCCACCCACCCATAAACCGCGGATCACGAAACGTAACCACTTTCTCCACCCCATCACCACCGCGACCCGTTCCATCCGCCAACTCGCTGTCCGCCTTCACCACCTCCACAAACGGCATCGGCGACCAATCCATATACGCGCGCCCCAGCTTGCTGTCCTCGGCCGTCCGAACCGCTGGACTATCGCCGGGCTTCGGATACGTTGTGTCACCCGGCATCAGCGTCCCACTCTGCGTATCAATCTCCGACAGTTGGTACACCGGCCCAAAATCCGTCACCGCCGACCATTGAAACGGACTGAGAAGATCAGGACTCGCCAGCGCCTTCTGGGCTACCAAATACGTTGGCGTCGCCTCTGCGGGGGCAACACCCTCCTGATCAATCGGATCTGGCCCCGGCGACGCCACCGTCTTCACCGGCGCTGGAATGTTCTGCGTCATTGCCAACTGAACCGCGCGTCCGTACTCCACCTCACGCAATGCCCACCATCCAACCACGCCCAACAACGCCGCAATCGCCCAGCCGCGTGCCCGGAACGGCTGCTTCCTGGCACCCACCTCCGACCCCACGAGCCCAAATAACCACGGCGTTGTCAGTGCCCCCAGCAACAGCGCGAAGATCACTGGATCAAAGAGGAACACAATGGACGCTGCATACCATTGGTCATTGAACGGAAAGAATGGCCGCAGCCCATAGTTATTCGTATAGTCCAGCAGCAAGTGGCTGAGCAGCGCCAGCAGCGCCAACCCATACAACGCACCCCACCGCACTGGTGCCGCAGTCAGCGGTCTTATAACTGCCCCGCTGGCTCCTGAAGGGAATCTGCTTCCCGCTGCTGCATCGACCCGCGTCCGCCTGGCCACCCGCCATCGATGCCATCCATATACCCCGGCAACAATAAAGGCTGCCTCGAAGGGCAGCCCTAGAAATGCGTGCGTAATGCCACGATGGTGCTGAAACTGATCCACCGGTCCCCGCAAGCCCCAAAGCATATCGACATCGGGGAACTCCGCAGCCACTACCATCGTTAGCGTGGCATACGCCGCCTTCCGGTTGAGTCCAGTGCGCGAGAGGCATGCCCCCGTCAACATGTGGGTTACAGGCTCCATGGGAGCCGTCTACCGGGGCATCGTAATGCGGTGCATCGACAGAGCTTGATGCGCAGCCGTATTCGAAGCCTTGGCCTCGCGCGCCGCAATCTCTTCTTCCACCTTGCGCTCTCGTGCCCGTTTGGATGCTGCCGCAAACACTGTCAACTCTGCTGGCGCCAGCATCTCTGGCTTGAACCCAGCAATAGCCACAAAACCCGGCTCATCACCCAGCGCCTCAGAGATACGATTCCATAGAAAAAACGGCGAAGTAGTCGGAAGCAGAATCATCTTGCGCTCCGGCTCCGGCATCGCAAAGTACGTCCCCCACGTCAGCAAGGCCGCACAGCTTCCCAGCGCGCTAAAGAGATAGACGGGGGAATAAACTGTCTGTCCAACACCGTTGGCGTACCAAGCAGACTCAACCAAACTAACTGTAGCGAAGATGCCAAGCCCGAGACTCACTCCGAAGATGTGGCTTCTGTAGGTAAGCCCAAGGTATCTTGTGGAGAAACAAACGAATAGCAAAAGGCAAAGAGTCAATACACTAATGCCTTGCTGCATCTGTCCGGCGAGCGTCGCAATGTAATAGCGCCCCGCGATATGCGGTCCCGTAGCCATAACTAGGGACAGCGCTAATGAAACCCCACCAATCCAGCGAAATATAATCTTGCCTGCACGGTGCAAGCCATCCAGGGGTTTCATCGCTTTACGGAAAACACTATATATAACGAGCAACAAAAGACTGTACTCGACGAAGAAGAGTGCCCAATGTGAGTAGAAGTAAATTTCGTAATCAACGATCCCGGATATTCCAAGCTGCTTACGGAAAAAGAGCAACACGATCGAACTGCCAGTCTCAAAACAGTTGACTGCCAGAAATGCCGATAGGAAGGAGAATTCACGGTGCAAACGATGCCGCATCATGATAGCGAGAATCCCGGCCCCAATGAAGAAGTCCGCGAAGATAGCATATTCGAGAAGCACCTTCGTATCCATAGCAAACACCTCCCTGCGCGATAATAGTAACCGCGCACGGGAGGTGAAGCAACTGCAATATGTTATTTGGATAGAATCTCTTGCGAGACTAGTCGATGCCGCAGGAGGTTGCGCCCGGTGCACAAAGCGCGGTCGGCGTGCTCACAACGTTCGTCTGGACCTGAATGCGTGCCGTGGTCGCTGATGCGCTGGTCGTCTTTGCCGATGAGATCATGGAGGTTGCGCCGAATCCGACGAGAGCGAGGGCGAGAACGAAGCTGCGCATTGCGATGATTTTCATGGTGTATTTCTCCTTGGCAGTGATAAGTGTTTGGCGAAAGATTTCTAATTTTTCTCTGGACAAACCAGATAGACACAGCATAAGATGATATAAATGCTAAGTCTAGCGTTATAAACGGTATAACTATATACTATCCAGTTAACATTACTGAGGTAATCTTTACGTGTACTGACTTATAAATGCGCTGGACTTGATATCTACTCAGGTGATGCACACGCCTCACCCTGCCATGGTCGCTCTGAATGTCCAGAATGCCCCAATATTGGTCAATTTTGGCAGGGCAAACGGACCGGATATGTCACAAATCTCACGTCCGAGATGTTCTATGCTTCGAGCGCCTCAAACATCCCCGCTGTTTTTGCGTTCCCGCGTATGCTCGTCTTAGACCATGGCCCGGACTCCTTATCCACGTAGTGATCGCGATCTGATCGCCAGAATCAGTCGCTCAGCGGGCGGACGTGCTGGATACAAACAACTTATCCGCGAACTGGGGCTGGGCGGAGGACGCGAACGGCGACTGCTTGTGGAGCAGCTAACCCGTATGGTCGCCCGCGGTGACCTGGTCCGCTCTGGCGAGGATATGTGGTCGATTCCGAAGCGTGAACTCCTTACTAATCAATCATTTGCTCCATCTGGACGCACTAGCAATCCAGCCGGTCGATGGGATGGGATGGAGGCGGCTGTCCGTTCGGGGCGTGACCGGCTGGTCAGTGGGCGACTGGATCTGCATCGGGATGGGTTTGGGTTTGTGCGTCCGGACGCAAGTGCTTCACATAAAAGGGTTAAAGGTGAGGCTGGGCAGCCCGAGCGTAGCGGGAATGCGGGGCAAGCGCAGGAAGACATTTTCATTCCACCCAACGAGATCAACGGGGCGATGCAGGGCGACTTAGTCCTTGTAGATGAAGCACTTCCGGGTCGGGACGGACGTCGTTCCGGGCGCATTGCGCGGATTCTCACCCGGCGTAACCCTACGGTTGTCGGCATATTCCACTACGCTCGCCCTCACCAACGTGCTGATTCGATTATGCTTACTGGGAATTGCGTCACCCCGCTGGACGAGCGCATTGGCGGCGCCATTGCTATTGCCGAGGGGGATGAAATCGTCTCGGATGCGGCTGAATCGCCACACCGGATGCTTGGCGACGAGGCTCGCCTCACCCTGCAAGCCGCTGATTCCAAAGATCCTCGCTTCCCTCTCGAAGGACTGGCGGTCGATGTCGAGATCACCAGCTTCCCTTCTCCGGGGCGGCCGGCGCGAGGGCGGGTGATGGAGGTGCTGGGGCCACCGGATGCTTTCGGTGTTGATGTGGAGATTATCATCCGTAAACATCACATTCCACATAGTTTCCCTGCCGCAGTGCTGGCTGAGGCTTCCGACCGGGCACTGGAGACTGTGGAGTCTGTTGGCGCGGAAGTGCTTGAAAACAGGGAAGATTTCCGTGGTTTGCCGATTGTAACGATCGACGGTGAGACCGCCAGGGACTTCGACGATGCGGTGCTGGTACGCAGTTTGCCCAATGGAAACAATGAGTTACAGGTTCATATTGCGGATGTGAGTTGGTATGTGCGGCCGGGATCGGCGCTGGATACGGAGGCACGGTTGCGCGGCACCAGCGTATATTTTCCAGACCGGGCGGTTCCGATGCTGCCTCATGCGCTCTCCAGCGGGATGTGCAGCCTGCTGCCAAATGAAGACAGGCTTGTACTTAGCTGCATTATGGAGATCGATCCGGAGGGCGAGGTCGTAGGCTACCGCGTGGTCGAGGGGGTCATCCGCAGTGTGCGCCGAATGACCTACACGAGCGTCCAGCATTGCATCAACGCGGGCGAAACGGAGGAAAATAGTGCGGATTCAACACCGATTCGTGCTGCAAAGGGCGTGACTGAACCTAGTTTGGAGGACATCACCGAGCGGGAGCGGATCGATCTTGAACACCCTGAGCTACCGGCCGCGTTTGACGCGATGCTCGACCTTGCGCTGAGGCTCAATGCGAAGCGGGTTCGTCGTGGGTCGATTGACTTTGATCTGCCGGAGCCGATTGTCGAGTTTGATCCGGATGGGAATATGAAGGCCATCGTGAGGTCGGAGCGAGGGTGGGCGCATCGGCTGATCGAGGAGTTCATGCTGTCGGCCAACGAGTGCGTTGCTACCTGGCTGGAGCGGCAGGGGATTGCTTCGATCTACCGCATCCACGAGATGCCCGACCCGAAGCGGATTGTCGACTTTGAGGAGACGGCGGCGGGATTTGGGCACTCGCTGGGGCTGGGGAATCTGCCGGTGCGGAAGTTCACGATGAAGTCGGACCGGCGGGACTCGCGGCAACGGTCGGCGCGGGGGAAGGATTCGCGGGCGGCGCAGCAGCATGAGATTCCGGAGAGCATTGCGGTGACGCCGCAGATGTATCAGAAGCTGGTGCGGAGGATCAGTGGAACTCCGGAGGAGCGGATTCTCTCGTACCTGATGCTGCGGTCGCTGAAGCAGGCTCGGTATGCGGAGCAGAATGAGGGGCACTTTGCGCTGGCATCGCCTTCGTACACGCACTTCACGTCGCCGATCCGGCGGTATCCGGATCTGATGGTGCACCGGCTGGTGCGGGCGATGCTGCGCGGTGGGGCGGATGCGCGGGGTGGAGCGATTCGGTCGGATGATGCGCAGCCCTGGGCGGCGGAGTTGGCGCGGGTGCGGGGGCAGCATGGTGCTGGAACAACTACAGGTCTCTCCACTGCGCTGCNNGGTGCGGGGGCAGTCGTTGCCCGCCCACGTCTCAGAAGCGAGACGTGGGGCACCCGGATCAGTGGAAGGGCCGATTGCGGCGGAGGAGTTGAACGATATTGCGGTGGAGAGTTCGCAGGCGGAGCGGCGGGCGGCCGATGCCGAGCGGGAGTTGATTGAGTGGAAGAAGATGAAGTTCATGGCGGACAAGGTGGGGGACGACTTCCCTGCCGTGATTCTGTCTTGCACGAAGTATGGGTTCTTCGTGGAACTGGACGACATGTTCATCGAGGGGCTGGTGCCGCTGGCTTCGCTGGTGGGCGACTACTATAGCTTCCGCGATACGGACCGGACGATCGTGGGCTCTCGCACCGGACATGTGTTTTCGCTGGGGCAGAGAGTGCATGTGCTGCTCGACCGGATCGACCGGCAGCAGCGTCGGCTGCAGTTTGCGCTGATGCCGGGGACGGAGCCGGTGGCGAATACAGGCGCGGCGAAAGGGGCGGGTGGATCTCTGCGCGGTGGGAAGAGTGAGGCGAAGAAGGCGAAGTCGAACGAGAAGAAGGTGAGCGGGAAGGCGAAGGCTCGGCAGCGGAAGAAGAAGAGCCGCTGATCTGTCCGCTACCTTGACATGCGTGAGGTGTGGCCTTACGCTATACATCAAAGTCAACGCGGCGAATGATCAAATCTTTTAAACATCCGGGCCTGAAAAAGTTTTACGAGACGGACTCGAAGGCCGGGATTATTCCTGCGCATGCGAAGAAGCTCCGCAATCAGTTATCTGTTCTGGATGTAGCAACGAAGCCTGGCGACATGGATAAGTCGGGCTGGATGTTGCATCCGTTGACGGGCAAGCTGGCGGGACACTGGTCGATCGCGGTGAACGAAAACTGGCGATTGACCTTTCGATTCAGGGGAGTTGATGTGGAGATCGTCGACTACCAGGACTACCACTAGAGGAGGCGTTTTATGGCGATGTTCAACCCTTCCCATCCGGGCACGATTTTGCGCGAGTACATGGGTGACAAGATTACGATCAGCGCGCTGGCCAAGCACCTGGGCGTCACGCGAGAGCACCTTTCGACAATTCTGAATGAGCGAGCTGGAATATCTCCGCTCATGTCGCTGAAGCTGGATGAAGCGTTCGGAACGAGCGACGGCCTGTGGTACAAACTGCAAGCCAATTACGACCTGGCGCAGGCGCGGCGGGTGAAGCGTGCGAAGGTACGGCCGCTGTTTCGCAAGGCGGCTTAGGTCTCTTCGAATCGTGCGCAGCGATGGGGTCTAGATGCCGACGTACTCGGGGGTGTAGTCGGCGAGCAGGCCGATGGGCTTGTTGGCGTTGGCTGCAATCACGGCGTCAATGCTGGTTGCCAGTGCCGCGACGTCGCCGGAGGTGAGAGTGGTGATGACGACCAGGCTAATGTGGGAGCGCAATCGTGCCGATGAAATGTTTGGAGGCGTCGAACGCCACATGCTGATGATGGCAGAGGTCGGCACAGAATGCGAAGAGCCGACGGCCGACTCCGTGGATCACGAGAGCCTTGCTGCGATGTCGCTGCCGTCGCTACTGTATTACGTTCTGTTCGGAGAGGGGAGGCTTGTAGATGAAACTGGATAACCCACCAGGATCGCGTCTCGGTCACGATTGGGGCCTTTGGGTCGCGATGCTTCTCATTGGGCTTACGTTCTTTCTGTAGTGCGTAGTGGATGGATCGTGCGGTGGCGGGCGAGGCGCGCGCCTAGGGGAAGCGCTGCAAACGCATACGTATTTTCTCTGGGGCCGTAGATTGGGTTGATTGGAATGGGTATGTTCCCCGACAGAATCTCGCCAAAGGATAGCGNNTGTTCGAGGACCAGATTTCTTGAACGGGACGCACGCCTGTGGAGGCTGCCATGAATTTCAATCGATGCATCTACTTTGCAATTCCGCTTCTGGCCGTTGGTATCACGTTGAACGTTTCTGCGCAGCAGTCGGTGCCTGACATTCAAAACGAGGCGCAGGATGCGGCGATGTCCCCTGAGCTTTCGAAGGCAGTGATGCCGCAGATCGTGCGGCTGAGCTACGTGCAGGGCGATGTGCGGTTTTCGCGGGGCGACGTGGATAAGCATGATGGCGGAGCGGTGTGGGAGCAGGCTGCTGTGAATCTGCCGCTGCAGACGGGCTTCAGCCTGGTGACAGGCAACGGCCGCGCGGAGATTGAGTTTGAAGATGCATCGACGATCTATCTGGGCGAGAATTCGGTGCTGACGTTTGACAATCTGACGGCGAAAGAGGACGTGCCGCATACGGAGATGGCGCTGCTGACGGGCGTCGCTACGTTGCACCTGGAGCCGGATGTGCGGGGTGAGTCCTACTTCATCCAGACTCCGACGGACACGCTCCACATAGGGTTTGGAGACAGGACTGACGTGCGCGTCAATAGTTATCTGGATGCGGTTGGACTGACACTTGTACAGCCCACCCGCGGTGCCGGCGGGACAGGCGAAGAAGATAGCCGCTGAGATCGGAACGACCTATATCTACAGGGCGGGGGTTCGGTTGTCGACCACGCACTCTGCTGTCGATCATTTCGCGGATTGGGATCACTGGGTGGCGAATCGCGTTGCGGCGCGGGAGAAGGCGATGTCGGCGGTGATGGGGGAGGCGGGGCTGGCGACGCCGCTGCCCGGACTGGCCGACATGAATGCGAAAGGTCGATTCTTCCGCTGTGAACCCTATGGGACGTGCTGGGAGCCAAACAACGGCTGGGGCGGCGCGAAGGCGGGCGATACCCAGCAGGCAGGCGCAGGGACGCAAGCTGCTCGTGTTGAGCAGACCGGTATGGATCAGCAAAGCTCGCCGACCGCGCAGGCGACTCCCTCGCAACAGGCGACAGCAGCCCAGCAGCCGAGTGGGAAACAGCGACCGAGTGGAAACCAGACGCAGCCAACGTCGTGGGGTTACGGTTCTGTCCCGATGGGGATGGATGACGATAGTTTCGATTTCCCCTGCTCGCCGTATGGCTATGGCGATGGATTCATGGATCAGGCAGACCTGATGAGTGCCGAGTACAGCACCATGGGTGGCGGTCCGATGTTCGGTTATGGCTACGACTGGGCGGTCTGCCATGCGGGCAGCTGGATTCCTTATGGGAACAGCTATGCGTGGGTGGTAAGCGGGAGGCGGCATCACCACTGCCCTGTGCAATGGATCAAGACTGGACACAGGCTGGCCTATGTGCCGATCCATCCGAAGGACGTCGCGGGCAAGACACCGCTGAATTTGAAGCATGGGCTGTATGTGGCGGTCGGACGGAAGGACCACTCTTTCGAGCGGACCCGGCTCGATGCGACGACGCAGGTGAAGGTCTTGCGAGGGACACCGAGAAGCTTTCGGCGGCCGGCGGTCCCGGTGCTTCCGGCGGCGGCAGCGCCAACCGTCGCGGCCCATGTGTGGAACGAAGAGCTGGCGAGCGTGAAGTCTCCGCTGACGGCGGGCGGGAAAGCTCCGCTGGCGGCGGGTGGGAAGACTGCGTTGGCGGCGCGACCGGTGAATACCATTGCGTATGATCACAGGTCGCAGACCTTCAACCTGGTTACGCAGGTCACCGAGGGCGGGCGGACCAATACGATTACCAATCCCATCGGCGGACCGGTGGGGAGCCCGCAGCCGGGCGGGCCAATGCTGGGCGGAGGATACCGCGGCGCCGCAACCGGTACCGGTTTACGCGGTGGCTACGGCAACGGCGCGACGCCAGCTTCGAGCGGCTTCAGTGGCTCGTCGGGCGGAGGTTCGATTTCCAGTGGAGCTTCCATGGGCGGTGGAGCTTCCATGGGCAGCGCAAGTCCGGCGGGTGGCGGCCCGGCGATGGCGGGCGGTGGCGGACATCCGAGATAGCTGCGGCGACGGCGTCAGTCTTTGCCTACGACCAGAAGCTGCTCGATTTTGCCGGCGGGTTTGACGTAGACGGTGACCAGGAGCGTGGTGCCGTTGGAGAAGGCGACGCGGTAGAGGCCGAGGGAACGCCGGAGTCGGCGAGGACTTTTTGTGCGATGGCGGCGACTTTTGCGGCGGTGTCGGGAGCGAGCTGCTGGGCGGATGCGGCGGCGGTGGCGGCGAGGAGAGCGGTGGCGAGGATCAGGCGCATGATGGGGGAAGGATAGCATTTGGCGTAACGGCGGCACCGCAGGAGACAGCGGGGAGAGGGGTGCGCTAGGATGATGGATCTATTGTTGGAGTGCCGAATGAAATGTGTTGTGGTGATGCTGCTGGCGGTGATGGCGTCGGCTGGGTATGGGCAGGGACAGGCGTCGGCCGTGACTGCGCCGCATTGGGTGGGATCGCGGGTGGGGTCGTGGGTGGGGTCGTGGGCAGCGTCGAC